>JBJEKU010000012.1:0-26529 GCA_051878795.1 Eggerthellaceae bacterium | reverse complement strand
CAATAATTGCGACAAACAATCTTACCAATGAAAGGCCTCTTGTGAAACTCCTCGTATTCATCAACCTCGCATCCGGCCTGGCAGACGGTTCCAGTTACGACTTCATCCGCAGCTTCGCGCAGGCAGGGGACGAAGTGGTCATCCGTTACGCGGCACCTGGGTGCGACTTCACCGCACTGCTCGAAGACGCGGAAACCTTCGACGCGGTAGTGGCAAGCGGCGGGGACGGCACGGTTGCAACCGTGCTGTACGCCCTGCGCAACACCGGCATTCCCGTGCTCCCCTTTCCCGCAGGAACCGCCAACTTGCTCACGCAGAACCTGCACTCCCCCATCGACTCGCCAGCCCTTGCCCACCTGGTCAGGGAAGGGAAGCGGCTTGATTGCGATATCTGCGAACTTGAGATCGGCGACTTCCGCGCCGGCTTCACCATGATGGCAGGCTGCGGATACGACGCGAAGATCATGTACGATGCGGCAGCGTCGAAGAAATACCTGGGGCAACTGGCATACTTCCATTCCGCTATCACCAATCCGACCCCGCAGGTTTCCAACTTCAAAATCGACATCGATGGGAAGCATATCGAATGCTCCGGCATCTGCGCCCTGTTGATCAACTTCAGCAAGATCAATGCCGACCTTTCGCTGCAACCCACAGCTTCCCCCTGTGATGGGACGCTCGACCTGATGGTGGTCACAACCGAAACCGCCCTGCAGCTTCTCCCCACTGTAGCGGCGCTGGGACTGAATCCCGCTTTCGACCTGAAACGCGATAGCAAGGCGCTCACCTACTACCATGGTAAGGAAATCCATATCGAAGCCGATCCGCCCATGTACATCCAGTACGACGGCGAACCGCTCGATTTGACCACACCCTTCACTGCCCGCGTGCTTCCAGAAGCCTCGCGCCTGATTATGGGCAATGAAGCTTACGAGGAGTTCACTTCCAAGGCGAATCGCTAAGCACCATTCGGTATAACGAACATACACGCCCCTACGGCGATGAATCCGCATTCGATGAGCAAACCCTGCCGTCAAAGGCAGGGTTTGCTTTTAGCGGGGATATGGAAAAGGGGCTCGGAATCCCGAGCCCCTGAACATCCTATCCGCCGTGTTTCGGGCGCCCCCCGCATCAACGGCTATCGGCTATTTCCCATCTTCTCCCGATAGTCGCGCATGCGCTCCGGCTTCGGCCGTCTGGGTAGCATGCATATCGTCGATCTGATCGGAGTCCATCCATTCAGCAGAAGCCTGATGGGCCATGTTCCAGTCGGTGAAGCGCCTCTTGTAAACCAGCTGGATGATTTCCAAAATGACGGAGAACACCATGGCAAAGTAGACCATCAGCTTTTCCATGTGCATATCGAGCACCTCGATACCGCTGGTGATACCCAAGCCATCCAGAACCAGCAGCGCGCCGATTGCCGCGATGAACACCAATGCCAGAATCTTCATCTCGACATTCTGGTTGATGAAGTTGCTGATGAAGTCGATGAACACCATCATGATGACGATTGCGATCATCACAGCCAGAATCATGATGATCAGATGGTTTGCCATGCCCACCGCCGTGATAACGGAGTCGATGCTGAAAACCAGGTCCATGACCATGATGGTGCCGACCGCCTGGGGAAGGGTGATCTTGCCGCTGGATTTCTTCTCGTCCTTTGCGGAATGCTCTTCCTTCAACTCCTTCAGCTTGATCATATCCACAAGCTCATCGATGCCCTTATAGAGCAGATACGCACCGCCTATGAACAGAACCAGGTCGCGCACGGCAAAGCCGTGGCTGTAGAAACCCAAGTCGATAGTGAACAACGGCTTGACCATATGCACCAGATACGACGCAACCGAAAGGAAGGCGACCCTCATAACCAAGGCGCCGATCAAACCGAGCTTACGGCCGATATGCTGTTTTTCCTCGGGCAGCCTGCCAGTCGTAAGCGCAATGAAGACGATATTGTCCACGCCAAGGACGATCTCCAAGAACGTCAGTGTGACCAAGCTGATCCACGCTTCGGGTGTTGCTAAGAACGAGAAATCCAATTCAACCACTCCTTCATACAAAAAAAGACTCAGGCGCCCGTTTCAAGGACACCTGAGTCTCGCAATTCAAGACACGCCAGGCCAACAAGGCCGGGACTGTTGACGCATCACAGCTATTCGCTGCCTGCTACTCCCTCGTAGGTTTGATGCATCCTAACACTCTGTATCGTAGTGTGCAATGCTATACTCGTTCAATTGCGCGAAACAAATAGGAGAGGCACATGACCGACCATTCCAAGCGAAATAGGGAAGATTCCATACCACGGAATAATAGGCTCAAGACGATCCGGCAAGGCGAGATCAACTACCTTGACGCCAGCTCGCTTTCCCGCTCGCTGACCATGCCCAAAAAGAATTACCCCATCATGATCGTCATCCTGGTCGTCGCCGTCCTGGCAGCATGCGGACTGGGCTTTGCCATCAACTACAACGTCGTCCATAGCGAAGACCGCTTGAAGGCCCAGGTTCTGGAAATCGCAAACCGCGGTGTCGATCAGGAAGTCCCCAAGCTTACCGACTTCGTCGATTATTCCGATGCGGACTTCGCCCCATACATGGAATCTTCGGGATTCACCTACGTGGATATGAACGAAATCAATAACTCCCCCGATTTCACCATCGACTATTTCAAGTTGCCCAGCGACATGACCGTGGAAGAAGCCGAAGGTGCCTACACCAACGGCATTTCCAGCCTGGACACCGAAACCGCTGTAAAGCTGCTCAGCGGATCCTGGCGCCTCACCGTCAATCGCGCCGGCGGATTCAGCTACAACATCCGTTATGCCGACTTCGAATCCGACAACCCCAATTCTGCCATCCAGAAGGCAATGGAAGAGCAGGGCCTTGCCGGCACCACCCTCACCGAAAGCGGCAAGGACCGTACAGGCAATCAATTCCAGAGCGGTGAGATAGAAATCGACGGATACCACTACACCTGGACGGTATCCGTCTGCAAGCTGAAAGATGTCTACCGGGTTTCCGGCATCCCCGGCTCTTCCCAATACGTAGGCGTCCGCTTGAACTACGACCGCAGCGCACAATAGACACGACGCTGCAGGATAGGGCCGAATAGGCGCTCGAAAACCTGGTAAAGGAAGAAAACAGCCGCAAGCTTCTTGCAGGTCCAGGCTATCGATTCCCAATACGCATCCATACCCCAAATGCAAACAGGGTTCCAACGAGTCGGAACCCTGTTTTTTGGTTGCAGGGATTTCCTGCAATTTCAGGATGCAAGGATCAAGAATACGCCGCCGATTAGATCCGCCGCGACCCAAGCTAAAGCTCGTCTTGCAGTGTATGAGCGCTCTACATGACCCAGACGCCGAATCCAACAGGACCGTAATACGAGTCGCTAGCCCTTCAAGTCGACGTTCTTAGTGTCGGTGATGAGCATATGGCCGGGAGCGTGGGTGATGGCGAACGCGGGACGAGATTGCATCACGACGCTCTGGGGAGTGACGCCGCACGCCCAGAACACCGGGACCTCGCCAGGGTAGATATCCACGGGATCGCCGAACTCGGGCTTGTCGATATCCCTCACGCCGATCACGCTGGGGTCTCCGATATGCATGGGAGCACCATGCACCTTGGGGATGGCGCCGGAAATCTGAACGGCCTTCACGATCTGGTCGTAAGGGATGGGGCGCATGGACATGACCATGTTGCCCGACATGATCCCTGCGGGAACGCATTCCACGCCGGTCAAGTACATGGGGACATTCCTTCCCATGGTGTTATGGCGCATTTCGATACCCGCATCGATGAGCTCGCTTTCGAAGCTGAAGGAGCATCCGATCACGAAGGAGACCAGATCGTCGCGCTGTTCGAAATACTCGCTCACATCGGTCACCTCCTTCACCAGCTCGCCGTGCTCGTAGATGCGGTAACGGGGGAAATCGGTGGCGATGTCGCAATCCTGGGCGCAGATCTTCGCCATACGCTCCCCCACGTCGGTCACTTCCAGAAGCGGGCAGGATTTGGGGTTGCGCTGGGCGAACAGCAGGAAATCGAAGGCATCTTCCTTGGGAAGGATGATCAGGTTCGCCTGGGCATAACCAGGGCACAATCCGCTGGTGGGAGCTGCGAACTCCCCGTTGCGGATGATCTTGCGCGCCTCGACCGGACTGGCGGCGAGCATCCGCTCCCAGACGTCCTGGTCTACGCCTTCGGGCTTGAGCAGCTTCTCTTGCATCGGTATCACCCTTCTACACTTCCCCGCGCAGGAACTTCTCGATGAAACCAGTATCGGCTGTTCCGTTGCAGAATGTCTCGTTTTCCATAATGGCGTACTGGAAGTCCAGGTTGGTGGAAACCCCCACCACGACCATTTCCTCCAGCGCAGTGCGCATTTTGGCGATGGCTTCCTTGCGGTCGCGTCCATGGACGATGATCTTGGCGATCATGGAATCGTAATACGGGGTGATCTCGAAGCCATCATAGGTCGCAGTATCCACGCGGACGCCGTTTCCTCCAGGGAAGTGGGTTTGCGTGATAACGCCGGGGCTGGGCATGAACCCCTTTTCGGGCATTTCGGCATTCACCCTGCATTCGATCGCATGGCCATGGAGCACGATGTCGTCCTGGGTGAAACTCAGGGGTTCGCCAGCGGCAACGCGGATCATCTCGCACATCAGGTCGGTGTGCGTGACCATTTCGGTAACGCAATGTTCCACCTGGATGCGCGTGTTCATTTCCATGAAGTAGTAATTCTGCGAGGCATCCATCAAGAATTCAATGGTGCCGGCACTGGTATATCCCACCGCACGGGCGGCCTTCACAGCGTCGTCCATCATATGCTTGCGTACGGACTCATCCAAGACCGGGCAGGGGCTTTCCTCGATCATCTTCTGATGGTTGCGCTGCACAGAACAATCGCGCTCGCCCAAGGCAACCACATTGCCGTGTTCGTCGGCAATGATCTGCACTTCCACGTGGCGGGGATTCTGGACGAAACGTTCCATATACATGGTGTTATCGCCGAAGGCGTTCTGGCTTTCCCTCTGAGCGATATTGAACTGGTCGATGAAATCCGCCTCGCAGGTAGAAACCCTCATGCCCTTGCCGCCACCGCCGGAAGAGGCCTTGATCATGATGGGCCAACCTATTTCGCGCGCTTCCAAAAGGGCTGCCTCGGCATCGTGCACTCCCCTGGTGCTGCCCGGCACAACGGTGACTCCCGCATCCATCATGGTGCGGCGCGCCTGGCTCTTATTGCCCATGCGGTCGATCACCTCGGGCGAAGGACCGATCCAAGCGATCCCGTTTTCAACGCAGAGCTTCGCGAAGGTGGAGTTCTCGGAAAGGAAGCCGTAACCCGGATGGATGGCGTCGGCTCCCTTGCCCTTCGCCGCCTGCAAAATGGCAGTGGTATTCAGGTAGGAATCGCGGGCGGCCGCGGGCCCGATGCATACCGCCTCGTCGGCAAGGTAGGTGTGCAGGGAATTGCGGTCGGCAGTGCTATAGACCGCAACCGTCTTGATTCCCATCGCGCGGCACGCGCGGATGATTCGAACGGCGATTTCGCCTCTATTGGCAATCAGTATCTTCTTGAACATC
The DNA here is from genome assembly GCA_051878795.1 of Eggerthellaceae bacterium. Taxonomy (GTDB): domain Bacteria; phylum Actinomycetota; class Coriobacteriia; order Coriobacteriales; family Eggerthellaceae; genus W1P20-047. The sequence continues at coordinate 20,929 of JBJEKU010000012.1, read as the reverse complement.
TGGCACTTCCAAAAAAATTCATCCGATTGGGAATTAGGCATTCGCCACGCCGGAAGCGCTCAAGCGGAACAAAGGCTGCTCGAATTCCACCTGGGAGCCATTAGCGACCAGGATCTCGGAAACGATGCCGGGTGCCGGGGCGGTGATCTCATACATCATCTTCATGGCCTCGACGATGGCGAGGGTCTGTCCGCTCAGCACTTCCTGACCCACGGTGACGAAGGGTTCCTCGTCGGGACTGGGCGCTGCATAGAAGGTGCCCACCATGGGACTGTTCACGGCGATGACGCTTTCATCTGCGGAAGCATCCCCACCCGCAGTGATGCCGTTGGAAGAATCACGGATGTTCAGAAGCTCCCCAACGCGCTCCGCCATCAGGGGCAGATTGCTGGGCGCCAGGGATGCATGGGCGCGCTCGCGCTCGAGCTCGATCTTCGTGTCTCCTTCCGTGATGCGAAGCGCGGTCAGGTCGCCTTCGTCCATAATCGCGAGGAGTTCCTTGATGCTTGCGGTATCCATGTGTTTAGCTCCTTAATCCATGATCCAAAGCTTCTGGGTACTTGATGATTTTGCCTGAGCTTCCAAGATAGGAGTCAGGCGACGCGCTGTGCGCCTGGGCGAAACCCCGCCGTAGCAGGGACGTTTAACCATTTTTTCCCAGCTGGCAACCCGACGCGCCTCCTCCCGCAAGAGCGCCTGGGCTTCTTGCACGGAAATCATCGAGAAGCGGATCTTCCTGCCAGGCTGGCACTGGACCAGCTTAGGGATGTCGACCGAGCACACCGTCGCGATCTTGGCATAACCGCCGGTGGTCTGGCGGTCGGCCAGCATGACGATGGGCCTGCCGTGGCTGGGAATCTGCACGGCACCCAAGGCGATTCCGTCGGAAATGATGTCGGACCCGTGAATGGTCTCGATTTCCGGGCCGTCCAAGCGGAATCCCATGCGGTCGGATTTAGAGGTAGTGGTGAAGATCTGTCCCAAGAAGGTTTTCTTCCCCTCTTCGGTGAACATATCGTCCTGCGGCCCCATGATTACGCGAAGGACAAGCTCGTCCTTGCCGAAGCCATAGAAACCATCGTCGTTTTCCATAGAACGCGACCCCAGGTTGGAAAGGAATTCCACATCCCTGGTCATGAAGCGCAGGTAGTCGCCCGTCTGCAGGGCCCTTCCCTGCCAGCCGCCTACACCGCACTTCAGGTTGGTCGACCTGCTTCCCATCACCTCGGGAACGCGCACGCTGCCGCCTGCTATGGCGATATAGCCGTACACGCCGGTCTTGGGGGCGCCGAAGCTGAGCATCTGCCCGCGCTTCACGGGGATAGCCTTGTACATGGAGACGGCCTGGCCGTTCAGCTTGGGCGAGAAATCCCCTCCCGTGATGACGATGAAGGTATCGGTGGTGAATCGCAGGGTGGGTCCTGCCAGGCAGAATTCCAGCACGGGATCGTTCACGTCATTGCTCAGCAGCAGGTTGGCGATATGCGACGCACGCCTGTCCATCACCCCCGAAGGGGAAAAGCCGCTGCCCAGGTATCCACGACGGCCATCGTCTTGGATGGTCGTGCAGATACCGGGCTTGATTACGGTGAAACCCATATCACGCCCCTTCCACGGTTATGTCGTACTGATAGGTGCCTTCCTTGACCTGCTTTTCGATGGAGACGTACTCCGATTCGGAAATGGGGACGAACCTTAGGTAATCGCCAGCCGAATACAGGATGGGCACTTCCCTCTGCGGGTCGTAAGGACGTATGGGAGATCGGCCGATCAGCTGCCACCCGCCCGGGCTGGCGAGCGGATAGATGCCGGTCTGGGCGCCGCCGATTCCGACCGAACCCGCCTCGATCACGGTGCGGGGAGTTGCGAGACGCGGGGTATGCAGCCGTTCGTCCAAACCGCCAAGATAGGCGAAGCCCGGCATGAAGCCCAGCATATCGATCAAGTAATCCTTCGACGAATGGAGGGCGATCACATCTTCCTCGCGCATATGGGCATGCTCGCAAACCGTCTGCATATCGGGGCCGTATTCACCCCCGTAGCATACGGGGATCTTGACGATTCGACGTGTCGCCGATTCATCCTGCTGCACGTCGACCAACTTGCCGGTCACAGCCGCAGCCAGATCGTCATACGAGATAACCAGGGGGTCGTAGGTAATCATGAGCGAACAGAAGGTCGGCACCAATTCGATGATGCCCGGAATGGGATCGATTTCCAAAGTCCGCGCAGCAGACCTGATGAGTCCGCTCGTCTGTGGGGAAATCGTACGGGCGAATTCCAGATTGATCGCGGAATCGCCGGCTATGGTGATCCTGAATCCTGCCATAGGCACCCTTTCAAGGTGTGAAGTCATTGGTTATGGGAACGCAAGAAGCAGCAGATGCCGTGTATGCAGCATCACAGGGCAAACACGGAAAATTCTTCTTTCTTCCGAATGTATAATATTAACCGTTTGTTTCAAAAAACCGCAATCAGAACCCATTGCTCACCAAAGGGTTGAAAGGCGAAGAGACGTATACGGTTCGGCGAATCTCCGGTACGAGGAATGCAAAGTACGCGGTTGCACGAACCCGTGCCGTTCCATTCGCCATCAATCGACAGAAGATGAGGAGGAAGCATGCTCAACGAAATACTGTTCTCGCTGGTCTTCTTCCTCTCCTACGTGATCCAGGCGATCAGCGGTTTTGCAGGCAATATCTTCGCTATGCCACCGGGAATCCACCTGCTGGGACTGCACAATGCTATCGCAGCGATGAACGTGCTCTGCATCGTCGCCGCCGGCCTGGTGGTGGTAAGCAATATCAAGCATGTGAACTGGCGCGAGTTGGCAAAAATGGTGTTGGGCATGCTCCCCTTCCTGGCGCTGGGAATCTGGTTGGACAACGTACTCTCGCTCGACATCATCCTGAAGGTCTATGCGGTTGCGGTGCTGTTCGTGGGCTTCAGGAACCTCATCCTGAAAAAACGCAGGGAATACCCGGTCTGGCTGCTTGCGGTTTTCGTCGCATGCGCAGGCTTGATCCAAGGTATGTTCGTCAGCGGCGGCGCCTTCTTGGTTATCTACGCCGTCCAGAAGCTCTACGAAAAGCAGGAATTCAGGGCGACGCTTTCCATGGTCTGGGTCATCCTGAATATCGTGTATGCGGCGGTTTCCTTCGCAAACGGCTATTACACGGGCGACGTACTGCGTGTCATAGCCATGTGCATACCCCTCGCCTTCCTAGCTACCTTCATCGGGCAGAAGATCCAGGGCAAGATCAGCCAGGAAAGGTTTTTGCGCTTCATCTACGTGCTGCTTGTGGTCATCGGTGCCATCATGCTCATCTCGTGACTTGGTATAGTGGCAGGTACGCTGATCAAGCAGTCCGCCCGTTCGGTGCCAGGCTCCGAGCCGGCAACTATTAGCGGTTTCCGCTGAAACGAAAGGGCCGGAGCGGCTGCAGGCGTTGTCGGGTACGGCCCTCGCAAGGCCCCATCACGGCATCGCATGGGAACTAAAAACATGCGGTTAACAAGAACGCATGGAAAAGGAGGCCATCATGGCAAGCGTCGATTTGAATTGCGATTTGGGCGAAAGCTTCGGCCGATACACGCTGGGTTTGGACAGCCAGGTCATCCCCCTGGTCTCAAGCGTCAATGTGGCATGCGGGATGCACGCAGGCGACCCCATGGTCATGCGCAAGACCGTCAAAATGGCAGCTGAAGCGGGAGCGGCCATCGGCGCCCATCCCGGCTACCCGGACCTGCAGGGATTCGGCAGGCGCGATATGGGCCTTTCCCCCGACGAAGTATACGCAACCGTGCTGTACCAGGTTGCCGCACTCGCCGGATTCGCCCGTGCGCAGGGTGTGGAGCTTGCACATGTGAAACCCCACGGCCAGCTGTACAACCGTGCAGCCACCGATGCGGCAACAGCCCAGGCAATCGCACAGGCTGTACGCGATTTCCAACCTTCCCTGGTACTGGTCGGCCTGGCTGGCGGCAAGCTCATCGACGCAGGTCGAGACCTGGGCCTGACCACTGCCCAAGAATTCTTCACCGACCGAAACTACACCGATGAAGGGGTTCTCGTTTCCCGCACCCTCCCCAACGCCATGATCACCGACGAGGATTTCGCCGTTCGGCGCGTGATCAGGGCAGTGCAAACCGGAACCATCGAAAGCGTTACTGGAAAGACGATCGAGCTTTCGGCCGACACCATCTGCGTTCATGGCGACAACGCCCACGCCCTGGCATTCGTCAGCAAGATCAGGAATGCACTGGAGGAAGCAGGGATCGGTATCGCGCCCAAACGCGCATCCGCCTAGTCGGAATGCCGGCTGAAGCTCGCAGACCCTTGTATCGTCACCACAGACGGTCAGTCCACCCTGGACCCCGCACGGCCTCGGACACTATCACGGCACTGCCGCGGCAAGCAAGCCATCTTCACGCTAGAATCCCACCCGGCCATGTCCCGCGAAAGCTCCAATTCGCGCAAAGGAACAATGAGCGCAGGACATGGACCGGGTGCTCTTTTCTCGCACTTCCTCCCTTTGTTCGATTTGTGTATATATAACCTAAATTCCGAACATCATGATTCAAGACGTTCGGTTTTGGGTTACTATGCATCATGTCCGAACAAACAAGGAGAACCGATGTCTCTAACCCATAACCAATTCAACGTGGTCTACACGCTGCTCAAGAATCCGGGTGCAACCCAGCGTGAAATCGCCGACTTGAACAGCATGGGTCTGGCAACCGTCAATGCCGCCTATAAGGAAGCCCTTGCTGCAGGCTACATCGAAGACGGCAGCCTGACCGATGCTGGCAAAGAAGCGCTTGCCCCCTATGCAGTCGACAATGCCGTCATCATGGCCGCAGGCACTTCCAGCCGCTTCGCGCCCATTTCCTACGAACAGCCCAAGGGCATGCTCAAGGTTCGCGGCGAAGTGCTGATCGAACGCCAGATCGAGCAGCTGCGCCAGGCAGGCGTAACCGAAATCGCCGTTGTCACCGGCTACAAGAAGGAAGCCTTCTTCTATCTGGAAGAAAAATACGATGCGAAGATCATCGTCAATACCGCATATGCCGAGTGCAACAACAGCGTTTCGCTGCTTCTCGCCGCCGACATGCTCGCAAACACCTACATCTGCTCTTCCGATAATTACTTCACGGAAAACCCCTTCGAATCGCACGTTTGGAAGGCCTACTATTCCGCCGAATACTCCGAAGGCGAAACCGACGAATGGTGCATCACCACCGGTTCCCACGATCGCATCACCAAAGTGGAGATCGGCGGATCGAACGCCTGGTACATGATCGGGCATGTGTTCTTCGACCGTGAATTCTCCGAACGCTTCCGTGCAATCCTGAAGGAAGAGATGGCCCTGCCCCAAACGAAGAACAAGCTGTGGGAAAGCATCTATGTGGAGCACATCAAGGAATTGGATATGCGCATCCGCCGGTATGATCCGCCCATCATCTTCGAATTCGACTCGCTCGACGAACTGAGGGAATTCGACCCCCTATTCCTGGAAAACCTGGACAGCGAGATCTTCACGAACATCGAAGCGGTTCTGGGCTGCAACCGCAACGAAATCCACGACATCTTCCCCCTCAAGCAGGGCCTGACCAACCTTTCCTGCCACTTCGCAACCAATGAAGGCGAATTCGTCTACCGCCATCCCGGCGCAGGAACCGAGCTGATCGTCGACCGCGAAGGCGAGCGCGAGGCACTGCTGACCGCCCAACGCCTGGGATTGGACGATACCTTCATCTACGAGAATCCCGAACGCGGCTGGAAGATCTCGCGTTTCATCCCCAACTGCCAGAACCTCGACTCCAGCGACGATGCCCAGCTGAAGGTCGCTATGGAAATGGCCCGCAAGCTGCACGAAAGCGGAACCGAAGTGAGCCGCTACTTCAGCTTCTATGTTGAAGGCAAAGGTTACGAGCAGAAGGTCCTGGAACGCCAGAGCATCGACATGCCCGACTACTGGGAGATGTCCCGTCAAGCCGAGAAACTGACCGATTACATCACCGCCGAGGACGAAGTACCGGTCCTATGCCACAACGACTTCTTCGGACTCAATTTCCTAGTCGCGCAAGATGGCACTATCAGCCTCATCGACTGGGAATATTCCGGAATGAGCGACTATGCCAACGACTTCGGCACCTTCTGCGTCTGCGAGCAGCTTTCCGACGAGCAGATGATGCGTGCACTGGAGTACTACTTCGGCCGCACCCCCACGCCCGAAGAAGTGCGCCATAACCTGGCCATGGTGGGCCTGGCGGGTTGGTGCTGGTACGCCTGGGCCCTGTTGAAGGAAGCCGAAGGCGAAGATGTTGGCGAATGGTCCTACATCTACTACCGCTACGGCAAGGCCTATCTGAAGAAGGCTCTGGACCTGTACGAGGAAGCACGCTAGCTCACCTACCCCACTTCACGCGGGACGATCGAGGCAAGCGCCCCGCGCACTGGAATCAATCACGGATCGGAAAACGCAGATGCACCAAGACCCGATCCGGTATCGGAGAAAGGAACTTGATCGCATGGACGCAAACGTAAAGGCCCTGCGAGAGCAACGGAGAAGGAACTTCATGGTGAAGGGCCTGATCTTCGCCATCATGTCCGGCGTCTGCTATGGCCTGTATACCGGCTTTCTGACCCTGGCGGAAACGCAGGGCGTCTGGGGCGAATGGTTCGCCGGCACCGAATGGGGTAACGGCATGCCCGCACTCAGCGTGTTCACCATCACCTTCACCCTGGCAGCGCTTGCCGCGGGCCTGAATGACACCATCAGCGGCATCTGGTCGCTTATCGTCTGCGCGAAGAACAAGCAGTTGGGCGATCTGTGGAACACGGTGAAGAGCAAGCCCGGCATCGTGATGATCGTCTGTGCGGCAATCGGCGGGCCCTTTGCCACCATCGCCTACGTGGTAGCTCTTAACGCCGCCACTGCAGCAGGCAACCCTGGCGTGATCGTTCCCATCGCAGCATTGAACTGCGCAATCGGCGCTGCCCTGGGCCGGATCCTGTTCAAGCAGGACCTGAGCGGGCATAGGATCATCGGCGTGATCATCTGCCTGCTCGCTGCAGCGCTCATCGGGGGCACCAGCTTCGCATCCATGGGACCGGGCGCCGCAATCGCCTGCCTGTTCGCATTCCTGGCTGCATTCGGCTGGGGCTTCGAGGGCTGTGTTGCGGGATTCGGCACCATCCTGATCGACTACCGCATCGGCATCGCCATCCGCCAGGTCACTGCAGGCCTGTTGGAGCTGCTCGTAGTCTTCCCCGTGCTCGCCATCGTGGGCGGCGGAATCGAGGGGCTGGGTCAGCTGGCAGGTGCCGCATTCACCAGCCCGGCACTGCTGATCTTCCTCATCTCCGGCTTCTTCGCCATGCCCGCCTACTCGTTCTGGTACAAGGGCAACTCCATGTGCGGCGCAGCTCTGGGCATGGCCTGCAATGGCATGTACGCCTTCTGGGGACCCTTCTTCATCTGGGTGATCTTAGGGTTGCTCGACATCGGCGGTATGTCCGAAAGCTATCCGCCGCTTGCAGCTATCCAATGGATCGGCGCGCTCATCATGATCGCGGGTATCTTCTGCATCGCAGTCAATCCCGCTGACCTGTTCCGTAAGAACAAGAAGGGAGAATAGCAATGGCAGCGAACAAGACCCCTTTGCATTACGCGATCCTGAAACTGTTCATGGACGGCAATGAAAAGCATGCAGGCCAGATCGTCGAAGCCCTGCGCGATGAGTACGCAGGATACAAGCTGCTCACGGTCAAGGACGTGGACGAAACCCTGGCCACCGCCAAGGAAAACGGGCTTCTCGACGAAACCAGCTGCGACCTTGACGACCAAGGCAGGCTACGGATCTTCTACCAGATCAATGTCTTCGGCAGGGAAATGGTAGACAAGTACCTGTAGGCACAAGGCCCTGCCGTCGGCGGTTATCCCTTAGTTACAACTACCGACAAAGTTCCCAAGCGCATCCCGTTCGAAGATTCGAAACGCAAGGGCTCGCTTCTCAAGACCAGCACACAGCGACGATGCGTAAATAGCAATCCCCCGGCTCCCAATGGGAACCGGGGGATATTTTCATTCGAGGTCGATAATCGGGAAGCAAGCCAAGTAAGAACTAACTAATTCATGAGCACACCAGGTTACTTGAATGCGTTTTCCCAACACCTAAATATCATCTCAGCGAAGATGCGATGTCTAATATTTGACGTTCTTCTCTCCGCAGAAGTAGTCATTCGACTCAGTCAGAATAAACGACCCTTCACGTTCATAATCCGGGATGTTCCATTCCTGCCGCTTCGGTTTATGACTCTTTTTAAGGATGCGACGAGTCACAAACACTGCCACAATAGCCAAAAGAACAAAGAAAGATATCATAAGATCCCTGTTTGTAGCACGATTGAAAGCTTCTTCATAACGCGCAACACCATCTTCGCAAGCTTTTACAAATGCTTCGGGCAATTCATTGAAATTGACGGACTTGCAGGCTTCAGTAATGTTATTTATTTCTTCATCAGTAAAATACTGGGAAGTTTCTCCTCGATATTTAATGCACACATCACTCGTATCTTTAACAAACATCGCGTATACGCCACGATAATCTTCGCCAAAACCAAGCCCATGTTCCTGAACAAACCTTTGCAAAAAGTCTTCAGGATCTTCAGAACCAATCGTCTCAACGGAAACAATGAAGATGGGAGTGTCAGTTTGCTCGCTTATCTTCTTACAACGGGACGAAAGGTCCTCGTATTCAGCACCAGAAAGAAATCCGCATTCATCGTTGACATACTGCACAGAGTCGATGGGTTTTAGAGACGAGTGCTCTTCATTATAGTAAAGAAATGCCTGCTCGATCATGGAAACATACTGCTCGCATGCGCCAAAGTAATCTTCGGTACCGAATCGATAACCTACATCCCTGAGCATCTCATTGCTCCATAAATCGTTGATGACTGATGAAGAGATATTTGATCTATATCCTATTGAACCCTCATTCGCCAAGTCAACGACAAGCAACATTCCGCCATTCAAGTCACCGAGTCCATACCCCTCACCTTCAAAGTATTCTCGAGTAAACGTCGTGAAATCATCTGTTTCAAGCCCATTGAACAACGCAATGTAGACGCCATATCCCATTTCATCTGAAATCTGAGCGCATGATTCTTCCAAATCCGCAATCGCGGATTCATCCAGAACACCCGCACCGTCAAATACGGCAGGAGGATTCCCTGAAAAGAGGGGGCCCTCTTCATCAGCTGAAGACCCATCTTCTTCAGTAAATTCCTTATTCAAGTATCGCATGGCACTCAAGTAAGCATAGCTTTTCGCTGCGTTTGCACTTGAGCTGTTCGTGTTCTTGTTCTTCGAGGAACTACTACTGCTGCTTGATTTCTTGCTGCTTGATCTTTTGCTGCTACCGCCAGAACTCTTCTTATTGCCGATATCAACACCGGTATGAGCAGAATCGGTTAATCCCGCTTTTATCATACCCGAATCCGTGCTGCAGGCACCTTGGATAGAGCTCGCAAAAGCCTCTGAAGGACCAATCGTACCCAGAACCAGGAACAGTACGACAGCGAGTATTGCAATCCATTTACGAAAGGGTTTCGTAGCGGTTTTAATATTACGTGTTTCTTTCATCATTCCTCATTCCTGCTGTTTTCAATTATCCGAAAAGAGCAAGCGCGAACGCAACCCCGGCAGCAACAACTCCAGTAAACGCCGCAATGCAAGATAAATACATCTTTGCATTATTAGGAGGTACCTCACCCGCAATAGCGCCAGTTTGCCCATTCATATACAGAAAATATTTCCCTAGATGTTCGAACTTAAGCCTCCAAATGGGCACGAGGACGGAATAAGAAGATTCTTCAAGAACTCGTGCATCCAGGGGTTTGCCATCAATCCGATAGAACTGTTTAAGGCTTTCATGAAACTTGGCAGTAAGCACATTCTTTCCTAGTTCTTCAACCTGAGAAGCAGCCAATCGATGGTCAACGGAAAAAGGTTCCACGTTCGCACCCCGAACCGCTCCTTGAGAAAAAGGTTGAGCTTCGAAAAGGTTATACGGCTCAAGACGTTTCGCTTTTTCTTTTCGAAGTTTTGTTGTTCCCGGAATGGGAACTTTAGTCAAACGAATCGAACCTCTGCGTCTTGATCGGTAGTATTTCGCTTCTTTGCAATCGCTTCCGCGATCATTCCATATGCGAATGGTCTTACAATCGAAATCCTGCGATCCTTCAACCCTCACATCGAAGACCCAGACAGGATAGAAAACCTGCTCGATTTCCTGGTTATCCAAAGCCTTCACAAATGCCTTGGGAAGCAGCTTGCTACCTGCGTAATATTCCTTGAAACCCTGGATTGCCTGCTCTTTCGTAACACGGAACGGAATAACCATATCTTCGTGCTCAGGGCATTCGCAAGGCAGGCTATCAATAGCTTGCGGCTCAATTGGCATGGGACCCGAAAACGCTGCAGACACCCCATCCTTCATCGGGTCGGCGGCTATTTCCGTAGGGAACAACTCTTCCCTTGAAAAGCTCGTGCCGCAGAACTCGCACACCGCACTTCCCGTCGCGTTATCGATCGAAAGCAGAGCGCAACAGGCTGGACATTTCAAGGCCTCAACATCCATCAAAATATATCCCCCTTCTCTTGAAGCCCATCGCAAATAGAAGGTCGATCCAGCTAGAACGCCAGAGCAACCCTTCTTTCCAGCAATACACTCTACTCGCACGGATTTCGTCCAATGCGCATCAGCCTCAATTCCGCTCGTTGCAACAGCAATCCCCCGGCTCCCAATGGGAACCGGGGGATTGTCATCTCGCAAATATGAGCGGAAACAGATTATGCGGAACCCATTAGAAGCTTCCGCCGCTCGAACCGCCGAAGCCGCCGCCACCGCCGCTGTCGCTGTCATGCTTGGGCTTAGGGGTCTTGCTTACGAAGACGCCTTCGAACCTATCGTCGCTATCGCTCAAATGGAAAGCGTCGGGCAGCTCGTAGTTGGAAGCGCTGCAGGCTACCTTGACAGACTTCAACTGCTTTCGGAGACCAAAGCAAACGCCACCTGCAATCGCTACTGCAGCAACGGCACTGATGGCAAAGCCCATGCCGCGATCCTGCTTCTGAGCTACGGGATCGTTATCGCGGGACATCCCCTCGCCGTTGGCAAGGTAGTAATCGACGGATTCCTCGGCAAGGGTCACATAGTCATCGCAGCCTTTGACGAAGCGGTCTTCCTTCAAATCGCTGACGATTTCCTCTTCCATCTGATCGATGCGATAGTCGGTAAAGACATCACGCCCCGCACCATAGGTGACGGTAACGTATTTGCGGGAATTCACGGAAATCAAGAACAGGATGCCGTCCCTCTGGTCACCCATGCCAAGGTTATTCGACTGATAGTAATCGATGGCGTAATCCCGCACTTCTTCATCTCCGATGCTATCCACCAGTGCCAGGTATACACCCACACCCACGTTCTGGGACATGGTTTCGCATCTCTCTTCGAAATCCTGGTAGTCGCCCTCTTTCAGCAGGCCGACCTCGTCGATGACGAAGGGGGCATAGTCGGCAGCGTTCAGAACAGGATCCGCTTGCGCTGTGGGGTCGGCCTCATCCGCAAATGCGACGCTTGGCGCGAATGGCGCAACCGGCACTGCCATCATAAGCGCAAGCAACAACGATGCTGCACCCAGAGCCGACGCTTTGAGAACATGCGCTTTGAACGATACTTTGCTCATTTCAGTTTCCTCCTCTTGCGTCAGCCATTTACACGATCAGGAAGGTGAGCAGCACGCCGAGCACCGCAGCACCTAAGAAGGTCAGCAGTCCGGTCAAGGCCATCTTCTTATTGTCGCAGGGCAGATCGCCCACCATACGGCCGGTCTGGCCGTTCATAGCGAACAGGTAATCTCCGCCGTTCCACTTGGTATGGAGCATCCATACGGGGAAAAGCGCGTAAGACACGTTGGTGTAGGACACATCGCCATCAACTCGATTGTCGGGCAGAACGGTGTCATAACCTGTGACCGTTGACTCCAAGCGGGACCCCAAGGTGTTGAGGGCGCGCAATTGCGCGCGCGGGGCGCAGTATTGCACGTCGGCGTCATAACGTTCGGTCAGAAAACCTGGCAGATAACCCATAGAAAAGGGCTTCATCTTGGAAAAGTCGAAGGGCTCTATAGAGTCCATCATATCGTCGGGCATACGCTTGGAGCCGTCGGCGGGGATGCGCGCAAAACGCGTCGATCCCTTTCGGTAGCAGCTGTACTTGGTCGTTTCCACGTAATCGTAGTCGGAATCCGACCAATACCGGTGGTTTTCGCAACGGAAGGTCTGGGACCCTTCCGCCTTTGCATCGAACAGCCAGAAGGGAACGTACACGCCCTGGATTTCCTCGATGTGGTTTTCGGCTTTGAAGGCCTTCGGCAACAGGAACTTCCCCTTGTAATGGTTCTTCAAGGCCTCCACCGCCTGCTCCTTCGTAGTCTCGAAGGGAATGACCAGGTCGGGTTCGAGCGTATCGCCCAAAGTACCGGGAACGACGGTATTGTTGCCGCAATAGGGGCACTGCGATACCGCCGTGCTTCCGCTTACAATCAAGGCAGCGCCGCACGAAGAGCACACCACGCAGGAAGCGTTCGCGTCGCCCTCCTCAAGGGGTTTCTTCGACTGCAGATATGCCGCAATCGCATCGCCACCAGTCACCTGCGTCTGCATGTAAACGCCGGCATGCTGGGCCTGACGAGCACGATCGCGACCATCCACACCCGACGAAGGCCGCTGGCCAACATCCGCCACATGCGCACCTGCGGGATTGCTTGGCGTTTTTGCAGAAGCATCCGCCATTGCCGCAGCATCCGCCTTGGCCTGCTTTTCGGCGTAATAGGCTTCAACCTGTTCAACGGTAAAGGTGGAATCGCAATAATCACAAGTGGGAACACCGGTTTGGGCGTCGAAATGAAGCGGTCCCCCGCACGCGGGGCACTGGTAGGTAAGGCTTTCCCGAGCCATGACTCCCCTTCCTCGAGCTTCTTCGCGGCAGCACAGAGCCGCCGATGATGACTACCATTAAAGATAAACGACAAAACGACGAATCGTCTTGTTTTTTCAAGCTTACAAGCCTCAAGCCTTACTGAAGAATCCTTAATTCAGCTGAAGACTCTGAAGCGGCATCGGAAAACGGATGGCATAATCGATATGCAATGCATTACTTAATCACATCCATCATCCATAAACCTCTTTCAGCGTAGGCAGCATGCCCGTGCTGGAATGCGCATTCCCCCCAATCCCCTGAAATCCAAGATGCCCATAAAGCCTCGAAAGGAGCGTGCATCATGCTGTACTTCACTGGAGACGTCCACGGTTTTGCCATCGAGAGCAGGCTTTCTCCAGAAGCACTCGAGGAACGGGGGCTTCACTTGACTGAAAACGACTACCTGATCGTCTGCGGCGACTTCAGCGTCCCCTGGGACAATCCGATCAGCGAAGCGGATGCGCACCGACTCGAACTGCTTGAATGTCAACCATGGACTACCCTGTTCATCGACGGCAACCACGAAAACCACACTCTGCTGAACAGCTTCCCGAAAAAATCCTGGCATGGCGGCAGGGTCCATGAAGTGCGTCCCAAGGTACTGCATCTGATGCGAGGACACTGCTTCGATATCGATGGGGTGAGCGTGTTCGCCCTTGGAGGAGCTCGCAGCGTCGACCGGGCACGTCGCAAAGAAGGCGAAGACTGGTGGCCCGAAGAACTGCCCGGCGAAGAAGAACTGGCAACCGCGAATAAGACCCTCACCGCTTGCGGAAACGAAGTCGACGTGATCGTAACCCATTGCGCGCCTTCCATGGTGCAATACCGCCTGAGCTACTCCTTCGAGCGTGATTCATTCACAGAGTACCTGGAATACCTTTCCAACACCGTACGGTTCAAGCGGTGGTATTTCGGCCACTACCATATGGATCGCGATTTCAACGACGGATATTGCTGCCTGCTCGACCGGGTGGTGCCTTACGAAGGATGATACAAGTCACGTCAGATATTCCACCTCCAGCAAAGACCCCCGATCGGGGGTCTTTGCCAATAGAGGGTCTTCATCGAATCCAACTACCGACCAGGGAAGATGAGCCGCATCATCAAAGCGCCTTCGATGCAGTCCCTTGCCCAAGGTCCCCTACCCTTCGAGTGCTTGCCCGATCAAATCATTGAGCTGGTTCAGATTCTCCGGATTCTCGATGTTTCCCACAACAGGCTCGCCAACGATATTCCCTTCGGAATCAACCACGTACGTCGTCGGATATGCAACGATCTGCCCCACGAACATGCCGATGCTCCCTTCGTTCTCAAAGCGGACATTCCGATAGGTGGCGCCATTTTCGCCGAGGATCTGTTTTGCGAGATCGATGCTGTCCTTCGAACCATCGAGCGTGTAGGTGTTGATACCCACTAGCTCTCCCCCCTTTTTCCGCCAGCTCGCTGTTAAGCGCCTCGAACGACGAGAGCTCATCGATGCAGGCAGGACAATCAGAGAACCAGAAAGTCACAACGGTCACCTTATTGCCCGAGAACAGGGACTCGCTGTCAACCGCATTTCCCTCAAGGTCGCCGCCCGAAAACGAGGGAAAGGAAGCCCTTACATCATCCTGGGTCTGAACGGCAGCCCCCGAACCACTCGAGGAAGACGATTCTGCATCACCTTGCCCGGCACAGCCTGCCAAAGAAAGCACCAAACCCATGCTGATAAGAGCGCTTGTCGAACAAACCTTCGAAAACCTCTTCATATCCATCGAACCTTTCTTACTCGTTACCGCGAAGCGATTTCTCATCGCGCGCGATTGTTTCTAGGGAATCAAGCATCGAAGCCGTAGGGCACGCAGCACCCTTCCCGCGGCTACAGAACGTATACGAAACCGCCTGGACAGGACAGGCACCCACGCATTTCCCGCACCTGATGCATTCGGGGTGATCGGGATGGGAAACAACATCGACATCCATCCCACATGCCTTCGAGCATGCATCGCAGGATATGCACCGCCCATGATCTACGCCCATCCGCACAAGCGAGATCTTGTTGAACAGGGAATAGAAGGCCCCTAGAGAACAAAGCCATTTGCAGAAGGGACGGTAGAAAAACACGCTCAACACGATCACGGCAAGAAGTATCGCGAACTTCCAGCTGAAAAGAGGACCGAGTGCAGCCCGAATACCCGAATTCGCTGCTGCAAGGGGCAATGCTCCCTGCAGCACACCCTGCGGGCAAATGTACTTGCAGAAATACGGCTCGCCCAAACCCAAGCTGTTCTCGATCAGCACGGGAAGCAACAGCACGAGCACCAGAAGGGCATATTTCAAGAAACGCAATGGCCACAGCCGCTTTGTCGAGAGCTTCCTCGTGGGAATCTTGTGCAGCAGTTCTTAAAACCACGCGAATGGACAAAGAAAACCGCAGATGAATCTCCCCAGCAAAACCCCGAATAAGATTAAGACGCCGACAATGTAGTAGCTGAAAGAAAACCTGGAAGAACCTACCACCGCTTGAAGCAATCCGATTGGGCATGACCCAGCCGCACCGGGACATGAATAGCAGTTCAACCCCGGAACGCACACCGACTTTGTGGGACCCTGGTAGATGGTTCCCGTGATGAAATTCGGAAGATGGATATTCGCAAGCAAGGTCGATGCCGCCTGGATCAAATCCCTTGTACGGAAAAGCACATGGGATTTGAGGCGCATGGGCGTTCCCTTCCTAGCCAATGCCCACAAGCTCCAAGCAGATCTTCGCCGCCTTGGACAAAACCACCCCGGCTTCACCACGGAACATCCCGAACACCATAAAAGCCGAACCCAAGGCTACGAAGCCAATGCGAATGGGGGCTTCAGCACGTTCGACACAGCATTCTCCTTTCGCAATAAAACAATACACAGGACGTAAATTCCATGCGTTGATATCATTTCGGGCATAAAGATTCGGTTGAGACACAAAAAACTTCGAGAATGAACTGGATAAGGCATTCTAGCGAGCTCCCTGCGAAACCCGACATGCCGCAGGGTTCCACGCGTCCCTTAACGGGAATTCTATCCGCCGAAGATTATCCTTGCCCATCGACGGTCTTCTCAATCGCCCTGTTCAAGAACACAAGCTCAGATTAATCAGAGCAAGGAAGAAACGGGCACCACCACCATCCTGCCCACCCTTCCCTTCGAAGAAGCCAACCTTGCCGCAAAAGCAGATATTTCGCACCTGCAACACAGGACGCCTGCCGTACATGCACGGCAGGCGCCTTTGCTCCTTGCTTCATCAGGATAATGATACTGAAATCGTAGTGCTCGAAAAGCCGACGCAATCGCCGAATACCTCTGTGTTGACGAAACCCGGCTTCCTACTGGATTCCCTCGATGTGGGGGATAGTCGCGAAACCCGCCTCCAGCTCTTCGTCGGTGGGAATATGGTCGGTCATCGTGCCGTTGTTGAAAGCCTCGTATGCATACATGTCGAAGTACCCTGTTCCAGTCAGTCCGAAGAGGATCGTCTTCTCCTCGCCGGTTTCGATGCACTTCTTCGCCTCTTCCATAGCAACGTAGATAGCATGGGCGCTTTCAGGGGCGGGAAGGATGGTCTCCAAACGGGCGAACTCTTCCGCAGCAGCAAAGATATCCGTCTGGCGTACCGCCACCGCCTCCATATAGCCATCATGCTTCAGCTTGGAGACGATGGGGCTCATGCCGTGGTAGCGAAGCCCGCCTGCATGATCGGGGCTGGGAAGGAAGCCGTTACCCAAGGTGTACATCTTGCAAAGCGGGCAGGTCTGGCCGGTATCTGCGAAATCGTATGCATAGCGCCCTCGGGTCAAGCTGGGACAACTTGCTGGCTCGACTGCGATGAAACACATATCGGGCTTGATACCCTTCAGCTTATCGCGCATGAACGGGGCGATAAGGCCGCCCAGGTTCGAACCGCCACCTGCGCATCCGATCACGATATCTGGATATTCGCCAAGCTGCTCCATGGCGATATAGGATTCCAGGCCGATGATCGATTGGTGCAGCACGACCTGGTTGAGCACGCTGCCCAGCTGATAGCGTCCCTTGTTACCCGGAACATTCAAGGCCTTTTCGACGGCTTCGGAGATGGCGGTACCCAGAGAACCGGTGGAATCCGGATTGTCGGCAAGCATCTTCTTGCCGATTTCGGTGGTATCCGAAGGCGAAGGAGTCACCGTGGCGTTGAAGGTCTGCATGATCGACCTACGGAACGGCTTCTGTTCGTAGCTGCACTTAACCATGTAGACATCCAAGTCGACACCGAAGTGATCGGCGGCTTCGGAAAGCGCGGTGCCCCACTGCCCCGCACCGGTTTCCGTGGTTATCTTGTCCAGATCCTGTTCCTTTGCGTAGTAAGCCTGCGCAATGGCGGAATTGAGCTTATGCGATCCAGAGGTGTTGTTGCCTTCGAACTTATAGTAGATCTTCGCAGGGGTACCCAAGGCGCGCTCCAGATTGTAGGCACGGCACAGGGGGCTAGGACGATACACCTTGTACATCTCCATAATGGGTTCGGGGATATCGAAATACGCGGTCTTGTCGTCAAGCTCCTGCTCGACCAGCTTATCGCAGAATACCGGGGCGATATCCTCCGCGGTCGCGATCTTTCCATTGGGAAGCCTCATAGGCTCGGGAGGCTCGGGCATATCGGCCCTGAGGTTATACCATTTGGTGGGAATCTGGTCCTGGGTCAAGTACAGACGATACGGCGCTTTTTCGATCATGGCGGTTCCTTTCTTCACGTTTCCGATTCGAATGAATCCTGCGCTGCGGAAGCATGAATACAAACCACCAGGCACCCATCCCCCGCAACAAAAAGGTCCTCGGATTACCGAGGACCCCAAACTTGTATGCGCAGGATGAAGTTCCGATAACCCGAATCAAATCTCCTTACGCCACCACCATGCACGAGTTGCCGCCACTGCGAGTGCAGCAGTTTCAACAGTGTATGCACGGGTCATGGTCACGAAAGTCATCCCTTTCTCGTTTCGGGTTCGCAAGCCAGTTTAGCACTCCATTACGATAAAGCAAGTATTATTTCGGGGAATCGGCTTCTGCAGATTGCACTGCCTCCCTACAGATGCGCCTGGATCAGCTTTGGCTTGAAACCGGCTTCCTCCAAGGCCTTCACGATTGCCAGCTTATGCGAAGTCCCGAAAGCCTCGATGGTCACCCTCAGCTCCACCGCGGCATTGCGATTGGTGCTGACGAACTGGTTATGATCCAAGCGCACGACGTTGCCGCCTTCATCGGCGATAAGACCGGCAACACGCACGAGCTCGCCGGGCCTGTCGGGCAGCAGCACGGAAACGGTGAAGATGCGGTCTCTCTGGATCAGGCCGTGCTGGACCACGGAAGACATGGTGATCACGTCCATATTGCCACCCGAAAGGATGGAAACCACCTTCTTGCCTTTCACATCCAGATGCTTCAGGGCGGCAACCGTCAGAAGACCCGAATTCTCGACGATCATCTTATGGCTTTCCACCATATCCAAGAAGGCGGCGATCAATTCCGAATCATCCACGGTAATGATTCCGTCGATATTTTCCTGCAAGTAAGGGAAGATCACATCGCCCGGCTGCTGGACAGCGGTACCGTCGGCAATGGTGCTGACATGGGGCAGCTTGACCACATGCCCGGCTTCGAGCGAGGCCTTCATGCACGCGGCACCGGCAGGTTCGACGCCGATCACCTTGATATGCGGATTCAGGATCTTCGCAAGCGATGATACACCGGTTGCCAGGCCGCCACCTCCGATGGGAACCAGGATGTAGTCCACGAAGGGAAGCTCCTGCACTATCTCCATCGCGATAGTACCCTGCCCCGTTGCCACGGCAAGGTCGTTGAAGGGATGGATGAAGGTGTAGCCGAATTCGTCGGCAAGCTCATAGGCACGCTCGCAAGCCTCATCGTACACGTCACCGTAGAGGATGACCTCCGCGCCATAGCCCTTCGTGCGCTCGACCTTGATCAAGGGAGTGGTAGTAGGCATGACGATGACCGCTTTCGCCCCGCAGCGTGATGCCGCGTAGGCAACGCCCTGGGCGTGGTTTCCCGCAGAAGCGGTAATCAAGCCGCGACCACGCTCCTCATCGGTCAGAGTGCTGATTTTGTAATATGCCCCGCGCACCTTGTATGCACCGGTACGTTGAAGGTTCTCCGGCTTGAAGAAGACTTTGTTACCGGTTGCCTCGCTGAAATGCGGGCTTTCGATGAGACTCGTCTTTTGCGTAACCTCGCGGACCTTCGCGCAGGCATCTTCGAATGCGTCGATGGTGAGCATGCGTATCTACCTCGTTTCGTGCTGGATTTTCAAAATCGGTTCTAGTATAGGAAAAACCCCAATCCACCCGATGCAAGCTCTTTCCGCTTTCAACGAACGGACACGGACACTCGGGGATGCGAGAATCATCTCTGCACAGAACTACCGGCGTTGAGCGCTTATGCCTTTCGAGAAGACACAAGCAATTCAAATGGGAAAACCCCTATCCCACCCCCCCATCTGCAACACCAGCCATATCTTGCACACGTAAAAGGAACGGGAATTGGGCTACAATACAGGCTGGAGATAAAAACACGGCCCCGTTGGGTAGTCGGGGCGCAGCAAATGCCAGCTGCCAGTAACCTGCCTCCTTGGTTGTCCCTTCTCCGCACCGAAACCCGATTGCTATCGGGCTTGTTTTGTTGTGCGAGAAGGAGGCTTATCATGTCGAATCATTCCATTTCGGTCACCCTTACCATATTCCACGACGGCCAATTCTGGGTCGGAATCCTCGAACGAATCGAAGGCGAATCGCTCTGTGCCGCGCGAATAGTCTTCGGCGCAGAACCCTCGAACGAAGAAGTGCTGCAATTTATCCAAAACCGATGGAATCGCTTTCGCTTTTCCCCCACCGTTCAGCTCGAACGTAAGAAAACCGCGAGCAACCCCAAACGCCGCCAGCGAGAAGCCGCAAAGGAAGCGGCCAAAGCCCAACCTAGCACCAAGGCGCAGATAGCCCTGGCGGAAATGCGCGAAGAAGGAAAACAGGCCAGCCGCAAAAGGAACAGCGCGGTAAAGAAGGCCGAAGCAGACGCAAGATTCCGCCTCAAAACGGAAAAACGCAAGCAGAAGCATCGTGGGAGATAACAAAACGGCCGACATGAATGCCCATGCCGGCCCGTTCTGTCAACTTGGATTCTGAAATACAATTAAGTGCACGATATAAGCACATCCCTTGCTGCGCTTCGCCTAAGCGCGCCGCGATGCCTTACTTCCAGCGAGTCAGGTTGGGGAGCATAGCGCCCATCAAGGATGCGCACTGATCGACGGTCCAGCCAAGATGCTGGGCCATCATAGGAGCGCATTCTTCGATCATCTGCTCCATGGTCTTCTGATCGACGTAGCCGCCGCCTTCATAGCACCATTTGCAATAGTCAGGATTCGCGCTGCCATCTTCGTTGCTTCCGTATTCGCTTGCATCGGAAAGAATCATCCCGCAGCTTTGGCAGTAATGTTCGGGCATGTCGAGCAAATGGACCACGGGCACATCGAGCGTGACCGCAATCAGTTTGATCATGTCGATGCCGGGTGTCGTCTCGCCGTTTTCCCACCTGCTCACCGCCTGACGGGTAATGAAGAGTTTTGCGGCTAGATCTTCCTGGGTCATCCCGCGCTCTTTCCTGAGCTGGGGCAATATGTCCTTCAACGCCATTCCCGGTCCTTTCTCGTAAGATCCTGGCTCTGCGACGATAACGCCGAACGGAACCTTGATGCCATTTTCCATCCCGTAGCAAACCCGTGGCAAGCAACCAGCTGTTGCCTCTAATCATGACCACCCGCAAAGCGGGTGGTTTGCTCTTAGGGTATAACCCATGGAAG
>JBJEKU010000011.1:0-4555 GCA_051878795.1 Eggerthellaceae bacterium | reverse complement strand
CTGGAGGAGTTGGTATCGTGCTATGAGATGCCGCCTGCGCAATCGTCGAGGGCATCGAGTTTGATCGTGTAATACGTTCTTCGTCCGACTTTGCTTTGCATTATGATTCCGAGTTCCTTCAATGGTTCAACGCGTAAATATACCGTCTGCCTGGTTACGCCGAATATCTCTCCGAGTTGATAAGGTGAGCTTCCGTATGTTGAGAACATGGTGGCGCTTGCGATTTCGTTTGCCATCACGGTGAGATGCGGATTCTTGCCTGCAAGGGTGGTTTGCAAGAAGGTTTCCGCATCCAGAAGCCGTTTTTGCTTTTCTGCGAGCGAATCGCGTATCGTTTCCATTGCCTGGACCGCGATTTTGCAGAATTCGATCACGAAGGGGGTTAGGTCCCCGCGATTCAAGGGGTTCTCGCAGCTTGTGTATGCCTTGTAGTATTTCCCAATATTTCTTTGTATCGCGGACGAGAGGCAGAGTCCGACAATCGGCTCGAAGTCCTTTGCGATTACGTAGCTGCTGATGAACCGATTCAATCTGCCATTTCCATCATAGAAGGGGTGGATATATCCGAACAGGAAGTGGAAGAGCGCAACCCGTACCAAGGTTTCGATACTTGGCTGGTTCAGGACTGTAAGCGACTTTTCCAGCAGTTCTACAATCCGCTTTTCAGGGTAGACTCCGGAGTGAATCGCCTTCCCACCACCGTCGTAGATAGTGACTTTTCCTGTGCGGAATATTCGCCCGTCGGGGCGGTTCCCTGCCTTTTCTCTTGCAACCTCATCGAGAACGAGTTCGTCATATATGGCCCGTATGTCCTCGCAAGTAGTCAGCGGGATTTCTTGTTGGTTGGAGATCATGGTGTACTTTCGTACCAGGCCAAGGAACCTGCCTTTGCCGCAGTTGCGTTTGAGGGATTCCATGACCTCGTAGATTTCTTTGCGTGTGGAATAGATGCCTTCGATGTCGTTGGTGAGCACGATTTCATCGATGAGCAGGCTTTCTCGGTATTGCTGGAGGGCGCGCTGGGAAAGCGATCTGGTCAGTACCGCTATTTCCTTATCGAGTCTTGCCGCCTTCAGGAGGAGCTGGTAAACATCGCTTGCCATCGTGAAGAATAGCTCGTCTTCTTCGAGTGCGAAGCCGAGCGGTATCGTTTCAGGGAGCGCGAGGCGGCGTGCGAGCTCATCTTCAAGAGGGACCTTTCCCTCATGGAAGTTGTTCTTCATTGTCCGGTATGCCATCGCCTACTCGTTTTCGGTGCTTCGAAGGTTCAAATGAGTTAAATTAATAGCAAGATTTTAACCCAAAAAGAAGACGAAGACAGAGGTGGCGGATATTCGGAATCTTTCCCTAGAGCTTTTCCAGGAAGTCTTCAATCTGCGCGTTCACGAAATCGGGGTTGTCGATGTTGGAATTGTGGCCCGCTCCCGGTACCCAGATAAGCGGCAAGCCGTCTCCTGCGGTCCATTTGCGGTTGAACTTGCGCGTATCGCCTGCTTGGTCGTGCTCTCCGCACAGCAGCAGGGCGGGGCAGTCGATCCGGTAAGGGCGGTCGGCTTCGATTGCGTTTGCGAGCATTTCGTATCCGTGGGCGGCAAGTTCGCAGTATTCGCGCTTTTCGAAGCTTTCCATGATCTGGCGCATGTTCGCCCGTCCCTGCGGTGTGCATGCCACGCCGATTGAGCCCCATGCCAGAAGCAGTTTCCAGGGGATGGACAGGTACATGGTCTTCGTGTGATGCAGGAAGGCTACTTCCCAGTTGGGGTAGTAGCGGCGCTTGAGCGGCGCCGAGTCGATGGAGATGAAGCCGCGGGTTTCGCCGGGGAACAGGTCCATGAATGCTTGGGACACGTATCCGCCGAGCGACTGGCCCACGAGCACGGGGCGGGTGATGCCTTCGCGTTCCAGGATGCCATACAGGATGCAGGCGTAATCGTCGAGGGTGAAGCAAAGCGGGTAGGGGCGCGAAAGGCCATGCGCGGGCGCGTCCCAGGTCAGGCAGTTGGCCTTGCCGCCGAAATGCCGCATCTGCTCATCGAAGAGGGTGTGGTCGGCGGTAAGCCCCGGCAAGAAGACCAGCCAGGGGGCATCGGGTGCGGCGCTTCGGTCCGTCCAATAGCGTACGGTTCCCTGTTCGGTTTCGAACTGCTTGTTTTCCATGGCAATTGCCTTTCCAATCGTGCGTGGGCCTTCTGCGCTTCTCTATCGTCCAAACGGGAATTGCCTGGACGTTTTCGCAGATCATGTAGGGCTTCTCCGTTTGGCAAATCACGTTGCCAAAACCTGCTTCGAAATCGCCGAGGCATCTGCGAGGGGAGCGGAGGCTCGGACCTTGTAAAATCTGGAGTTCAACTCCAGATTTTACAAGGGTTTGTTTACGTACGTGAAAGTTCCTTGGTTGCGCGGAATGCGCAGCTCGTTTGTTGCTTCACCAGTTGGGGCGATGGGCTTCTGCATGTGCGGCTGGTCGGTAGGGTATCCGGCTTGCTACCAGACATGCGGGATAAGGCGCCATTTCACGCGCTGCTTGTAATCCGCGTAGCCTTCAAGCTCCCGGGTAAGCACTTCCTCTTCGTTTTTGATGCGGATGTTGATGATGGGGATGTAGAAGAGCATGATCGCCGTTCCCAGGGGCAACCCTAAAGTGATGGGCATGGCCAAAAACAGCGGGAAGAGCGCTGCGTACATGGGATGCCTTACGATGCCGTACATCCCCGTGTCGATGACCTTCTGGCCTTCCTGCACTTCCACCGTGCGCGATAGGAAGGCGTTTTCCCGCATGACTTGGGCGATGAGCAGGTAGGAAGCGAGGAAGACCGCGGCGCCGACCCAGCACAGCCAGTCGGGGAAGGCAGGCCATCCGTAGCGGAAGCCCTGCGCTGCGGCCACGAATGACGCGCAGAACATGACCGCGGACAGGATGACGGCCAGCTTCTGCTGCGATTCTTGCTCATTGGTATTCAGGCGCTTGCGCAGCAGGTCGGGAGCTTTCAAAAGCATCACGATGCCGGCGATGACCATGGGGATGAAGAGGACGCCCAACAGCAGCCACGCCTGCCACCAGTGGATGGTTCCTGCGGGGCCGAAGAGCAGAAGAGCCATGGCGATGAAGCCGGATGCGGCCTTTATGAGGGCTTGTGCGAGCAGCTTAGTGTCCATGGCAACTCCTTAGTTCGGGGGGGGGGTTCGGGGCGGGGCGCTTCTTCGTCTCGAAGCGGCTTAGGCCGCATTATACGACTAGGTAACCGATAGGTCACCTATTGTGAGCGGCTTTGTGCTCAGGTCCGTGAAGCGGGTGGCGTGATGGGCCTATCGCGAGATGCGTTACGGGTGGAGTTTCGTCGTTGAAGTGAGTTCTTGCTTCCAGGCTGGCTGGGGCGGCATGTGAAGGGGTGTCTGTGAATAGGAGAGCGATTGCGGGCGCTAGGACAAAGGAAAGCCGCCGGCAGATCCGTTAAGGATACTGCCGGCGGCTTGTTCGTTTGGAGGATTGCGCTTCCTTCGTTGGTTTGGGCCTAGCGTTCGCTTAGCTGCGATTCGTTTTCTGCAGCTTCAGCGGAAGGCTCTTCGCTGGCGATGATATCAGCGCGGCTGCCCGAGTGGGGCCCTTTGGGGGAAGGGTCCTCAAATGCCTTCCTACGCTTGCGAGCTGCGGCGATGAGCGTTGCCAGCGCTGCTGCTGCCAGTGCGCCCAGGCCCGCCAGCAGGCCGCCCAAACCGTCGCTGGTCTTTGCCAAGCCGCCCAGTGCTTTCTTCAGGGCGGATCCGCTGTCTTCGGGCTCGTTGGCGACATTGCCGTCCTTGTTCAGGGCGTTGCTGACCTTCAGCTGATATGCTGCCGCTTCTTCCGCGGAGTTCTCGCCCAGCTTCAGGGTCTTGCCGTGCAAATCATCGGAGTCGATCGCGAAGCTTGCCGTGTAGGCCTTATTCACGTCGAACTTATAGCCGCTTGCCGCCTGGGTTTCCTGGATGCGGTAGCTGCCCTTTTCGTTGACGGTGAAGCTGACGTAGCCGTTGCTGTTGGTGGCAAGCGAGCTTCCCATGGGGACGGTCGCTCCGTTGGCCTTCACCTGGTACAGGGTGAACTGCACGCCGGGGATGGCCTTGCCGGTTTCGCTATCGACCTTCTTCAGGCTGATGCTGCTATTGAAGCCCTTGTTGTCCGCATCCACCAGCACGGTGGTGCCATGGACGGATTCGTCGATGGCGAAACGGATGGGGTTGGGGTTGAGCACGGCCTCGCTGGGAGCTTCGGTTTCCTGGAAGTAGTAGCTGCCTTCGGGCAGGTTCTCTACTGCGATTCGGCCTTCATTGTCGGTAACCAAGCCCGCCTTCAACGGATTGTCGGCGCCTTCCTCGTACAGGTCGAAGACCGCACCGGGCAGCGGGGTTTGTTCGTCTAAGGTCTTGGTCAGCTGCACGTCTGCGCGGATTTCGGTGTTCGCCAGGGTCAGGGTCAGGCCGTCTTCGGAAACGCTTGCCAGCTCGGTGCCGGCGAAGCTCGCGTTCTGGCTGATCTGGATCAGCCCATCCTCATCCAGCGTGAAGACCACGGGGT
>JBJEKU010000010.1:0-95300 GCA_051878795.1 Eggerthellaceae bacterium | reverse complement strand
CGGAGATGTGAACCAGACCGTCAATGCCGCCCAGGTCAACGAATGCACCGAAGTCGACGATAGAGGAAACGCTGCCCTTGAGGCGCATGCCCTTGGAAAGCTTGGAGAGGATTTCGGAACGCTCGTTCCTGCGGCCTTCTTCCAGCAGAACGCGACGGGACAGAACAACATTGTTGCGGTTGCGATCCATCTCGATAACGCGTGCTTCGATTTCGGTGTTCAGGTAAGCGTCCAGATCGCGCACACGACGGAGGTCGACCAGGGAAGCAGGCAGGAAGCCGCGCAGGCCGATGTCCAGGATCAGGCCGCCCTTGACGACTTCGATAACCTCGCCGGTAACGACTTCGCCAGCACGGAACTTCTCTTCGACGGAGATCCATGCACGCTCGTACTCGGCACGCTTCTTGGAAAGAACCAGACGGCCGTCCTTGTCTTCCTTCTGCAGAACCAGAGCCTCGATCCTGTCACCCAGCGCAACGATGTCTGCAGGATCTGCATCTTTGCGGATGGACAGCTCGCGAGAGGGAATAACGCCTTCGCTCTTGAAGCCGATGTCAACCAGAACCTCGTCGTGCTCGATCTTGACGATAGTGCCGTCGACCAGATCGCCTTCGTCGAAATCGGTGAGGGTGCCATCGATCATTTCATTCATCTGCTCGTCGGAGATGTCTTCGAAGTCGATGATGGCCGTGTTCTTGATTTCGGTCAAAACGGACCCCTTTCAAATGTAAAACGGGGACCCTTCGTCATGATTGCGTGTTCATATTCCATGTTCACGACGCCGCTTTCGCAACGTTTACCAACATGTCTCGGGGGCCAATATTGTCATGCTGTGCAGCCTTCCCGCACAAGCCTGATTAGTATATCACAATGAGATTCAACGCATCGTTCCGATGGCAAAGCGATACTCGAATATCCCGCCTTCGCACAGCAATTACACAACAAGGGGAACGACTATCACGCTTATGGCAAAGCCCGTAACCAAGAAAGGTCCGAAGGGGATGGTATCCTTCGGTCCCTTCCCGGAAAAGAGGGCGTACAGGAGCGCAAGCGCGCAGGCAATGAGCAGCACGGGGAAGATCGAGTCGCATGACGGCATAGCCGCGAAGGCCGCAACCAGCTTCACGTCTCCGCCCCCGATCGCAGGCGCGTCCCCCATGCGCATTGCCACGGCATCAAAACCTACGCCTACTGCAAGCACCGCGCCCCCTGCAAGCACCGAACAGGTTCCCACGTAGGCAAGAAGGGGTAAATCCGGACTCACCGCAACGAAAAGAAGCCAATCCGCTGCAAGCAACACGGCTATACAGACGTTCGGGATCCTCCTTGTTCTCGCATCCCAGACAGCAATCGCCAACAGCGCAGGCAGAAGGAGGACGGCGCGCCATCCGATTACTGGCATAAGGTTTCCCCCATGGCAGCACGTCCCACAGGTCTTGCCTCGCCCACAGACAACGCACCCCCCTCTCATCGCAGCAGGGCCATCATAAGGTCCCCCTTTCGACGGAATGCCTGCATTACGCCTGCAGCCTGCCTGCAAAAGCCCAATGCCTTCCCTGCAGGTATCCGACTTTGCGTAAACACAGCAACGAAGATCCTCGTTGCGGCGCCCTTGGCGATACCCCACGCGCTTCGCATCGCCTTGCAGCCGCCTTCCGATCGGGATCTGCCACTCGAATCGCCCCGTTCAGCTCACGCAGAACCCGGCGATTCAGCGGCGCGTCGAACCGCATTCCCCCAGTCCGCTGGTCTTCCCCTCTAAAGCATCGCCCTCCCGGCGCACCACGAAGAAGGACCGCCGCAAAAGCGACGGTCCTTCTGGATAGGTTTTGCGATTTCCCAAGCGGGAATTACATCATAGCCAAACCGTAACGTACGAACATATAGGCAGTGGCAACGATCAAGGTCAGGATCATGACCGGGAAGCCGTACTTGGTGAACTGCATGAACGAGATGGGGTGGCCGTTCTTTCCGGCGATGCTGCACAGTACGACGTTCGCGGAAGCGCCGATCAGGGTGCCGTTGCCGCCCAGGCATGCGCCCAGGGACAGTGCCCACCACAGGGGGATGACGTCGATCTGACCGCCTTCGGCGATGGTCAGGATGACGGGGATCATGGTTGCACAGAACGGGATGTTGTCCAGGATGGCGCTGATGATTGCGGATGCCCACAGGATGACGAGCATCATGACCAGCGGGTTGCCGCCGCAAATGGCGACGATGCCTTCGGCCATCATCGCGATGACGCCGGTTTCAGCCATGCCGCCGACGACCATGAACAGGCCGCAGAAGAAGCCGATGGTGGTCCACTCGATGCCGAAGACGCACATTTCCAGGTCCGCCTTGGAGATGACCACCATGATGCCTGCAGCACCCAGCGCGATGATGCAGCTTTCCAGATGGAAGATGCCATGGGTCATGAACAGGATGACGACGATGGCGATCATGACCAGGCTCTTGATGAACAGGCCGCGGTCGCGGATGTAGTCGTTGGGATCCAGGTCCAGGATCTTCTTGCGGTTTTCCTCGGATACGTTCAGACCGCGGCCGAATGCGAACTTGAAGCAGAAGATGACCACGACCATGGTGATGATGACGCAGGGGGTATCGACCAGGATGAAGTCGGCGAAGGAGAAGCCCGCAGCAGAGCCGATCATGATGTTCGGCGGATCGCCGATGAGGGTCGCGGTACCGCCGATGTTGCTGGCGAAAATCTCGGTCAGGAAGTATGGAACCGGGTTGATCTCCAGCAGGTCGCAGACGATGAGCGTCATGGGGCCGACCAGAAGGACGGTGGTGACATTGTCGAGCAATGCGGACAGAATGGCGGTAATCAGCATGAATGCCACCATAATCGCCCAGGGTTTGCCCTTCGCGATTTTGGCCGCCTTGATGGCTGCAAACTCGAACAGGCCGGATTCCTTGACCACGGACACGAACAGCATCATGCCCAGAAGGACGCCGATGGTGTTGAAGTCGATGTGACCGATGCCGGTATCCCAATCGATGACTCCCAATACGATAAGAGCCACCGCGCCAAGCAGTGCCGCCACCGCGCGATGAATCTTCTCGGAGATGACAAGAATCATGACGATTACGAACACCGCAATAGAGATGAGCTGTGCGGTAGTGAACATCGCTCCTTGCCTTTCCTTTCCCTCAGGGTTTTTACACAGTTTGGACATTTTACCCAAAAATCTGAAATTTGGTTAAGAATATTGGGCTTTTTCATCTGCATAAGCCCACCAAATGATTACCGTCCATGATTGTGCCTGGTCACCCTTGCCCTCGCGGGCCTTGCAAAATGGGATAATCCTATGGCGATAATCTGAAGAAAGGAGAACGATGCTCGAGTTCGCCCAAGTGAAAACATCCGATGACTTGGAATACCTTGCAAAAATCGCACGAGAAATCTGGATGGACTACTGGCCCCCTATCATCGGAAGGGAGCAGACCGAATACATGATCGACAAATTCCATTCGGTGGAAGCCATGACAACGGATATCGAAGAACACGGGTATCGCTTCTGGCTCCTGCGAAACGAACAGGGTGAATGCGTCGGATATACCGGCGGCGCAGCGGAAATCGTAAGCGGTAACCCGCAGGAGGACGCCGCCATCATCCATAACCAGGTTGTACATAACCGCTGGAAGCGACGCTTCTTCATCAGCAAGGTCTATCTCTTCACAGAGCAGAGGGGCAAGCATTATTCCAGCGAGGTCCTTGCCTTCTATCGGAAGCTTTGCGAACAGGAAGGACTCGACGCCATGTACCTGACGGTGAACGTGAACAATAAGCTCGGCATCAGGGCATACGAAGGCAACGGCTTCACCATCGTCGACAAGCATGCAAGCCCTATCGGAAAGGGCTTCGTGATGGATGACTACATCATGGCAAAGGAAATCCAATAAGGGAAAGGGCAGTTGAATAATCGGGGGCTACCCTCACACGACCCTTCCGCACGTACGTCGCCTTGCCTCCCGATGATGCGACTTTGGGTCTCGAGCGTGTTTTCCTCAATACCTCGAAACGAAAAACGGGCCGCTGATTCGATCAGCGGCCCGCTTGCGATTCGAAGGGAGTTCCACCGGCCCGAAAGGCCCGGAGGGATCATCCGATTGCTACAGCATCGCCAAGCCGTAGCGCAGGAACAAATACACCGTTGCGACCACGATGGTCAGGATCATGACCGGGAAGCCGTACTTGGTGAACTGGATGAACGAGATGGGGTGGCCGTTCTTTCCGGCGATGCTGCACAGGACGACGTTCGCGGATGCGCCGATCAGGGTGCCGTTGCCGCCCAGGCATGCGCCCAGGGACAGCGCCCACCAAAGGGGCAGAACATCGATC
Source organism: Eggerthellaceae bacterium (assembly GCA_051878795.1). GTDB lineage: Bacteria > Actinomycetota > Coriobacteriia > Coriobacteriales > Eggerthellaceae > W1P20-047. Next base: position 90,949 of record JBJEKU010000010.1, on the reverse strand, counting down.
TCGCCGCCATCGGCGATGGTCAGGATGACGGGGATCATGGTTGCAACGAAGGGGATGTTGTCCAGGATGGCGCTGATGATGGCGGATGCCCACAGGATGACGAGCATCATGACCAGCGGGTTGCCACCGCAGATGTCCAGGATTCCCTGGGCAAGCATCGCGATGACGCCGGTTTCCACCATGCCGCCGACGACCATGAACAGGCCGCAGAAGAAGCCGATGGTGGTCCACTCGATGCCGAAGACGCACATTTCCAGGTCCGCCTTGGAGATGACCACCATGATGCCTGCAGCACCCAGCGCGATGATGCAGCTTTCCAGATGGAAGATGCCATGGGTCATGAACAGGATGACGACGATGGCGATCATGACCAGGCTCTTGATGAACAGGCCGCGGTCGCGGATGTAGTCGTTGGGATCCAGGTCCAGGATCTTCTTGCGGTTTTCCTCGGATACGTTCAGACCGCGGCCGAATGCGAACTTGAAGCAGAAGATGACCACGACCATGGTGATGATGACGCAGGGGGTATCGACCAGGATGAAGTCGGCGAAGGAGAAGCCCGCAGCAGAGCCGATCATGATGTTCGGCGGATCGCCGATGAGGGTCGCGGTACCGCCGATGTTGCTGGCGAAAATCTCGGTCAGGAAGTATGGAACCGGGTTGATCTCCAGCAGGTCGCAGACGATGAGCGTCATGGGGCCGACCAGAAGGACGGTGGTGACATTGTCGAGCAATGCGGACAGAATGGCGGTAATCAGCATGAATGCCACCATAATCGCCCAGGGTTTGCCCTTCGCGATTTTGGCCGCCTTGATGGCTGCAAACTCGAACAGGCCGGATTCCTTGACCACGGACACGAACAGCATCATGCCCAGAAGGACGCCGATGGTATTGAAGTCGATGTGCCCGATCGCAGTATCCCAGTCGATAACCCCAAGAACAATCAGAGCCACCGCACCCAGCAAGGCTGCTACAGCGCGATGGATCTTCTCGGAGATGACAAGAATCATGACGATCACGAACACAGCAATGGAGATGAGCTGCGCGGATGTAAACATCGCCTCTTGCCTTTCCTTTCCCAATAGGCTTTCAGAAACCACATCATTTTAGCCATTGGTTTTTTCTATGAAATAACATTGGCCTTTATTTTTTATCATGGTTATCATCTTTGCTGAAAGTGATTAGCAACTTTCAACCCCTCTCCCATTACAGCAAAACCCCGATGCGGTCAGGCGCACGCCGTGTACCGCATCGGGGATATCACCTAATCGATTGGACAGGATTCAGGCAGCTAGGCCTTTCGGTGGATTCGCAGGAATGCATCCGCGATACCCTGCGCATCCATGCCCAGCTCCCTGTACAGGACAGGGACCTTTCCCTGGGGAACGAACGCATCGGGCAAGCCGATACTCGCGAACTTGCAGACAAGCCCTTCGTGCAGAAGGAATTCGCCCACTGCGGCACCTGCACCACCGGCAAGGGAGCCGTCTTCCACGGTCACTACGGATCCTGTTTCCGCAGCAGCCATCACGGCGCCTTCATCGAACGGCTTTACCCAGCGCATATCGACCACGCGCACATTCAGGCCCTCGCCTTCGAGAATCCGCGCAGCTTCGACAGCCTGGAAAAGCATGCTTCCGAACGAAAGGATAGTGCCGTCGCCACCCTCGCGCACAATCCTCGACTTGCCCTCATCGAAGATATCAGGGGTTTCCGGGATGGACGCACCGAATGCCTCGCCTCGGGGATAGCGCACTGCAACAGGCCCTTCCATGGTCAGGGCCGTATGGAGGGCGCTCACCAACTCCCCTTCGTCGGAAGGAGCAAGGATCCTCATTCCCGGAATCATCCGCAGATAAACCAAATCGAAGGCCCCATGATGGGTCGGCCCATCGTCGCCCACCAAACCGGCACGGTCCACAGCAAGCACCACATTCGCCTTCGGAAGGGCAACATCGATCGTAAGCTGGTCGATGGCACGTTGCAGGAAGGTCGAGTACATGGCGACAACCGGTTTCTTCCCGGCGAATGCCAATCCGGCTGCCATGCCGATTGCATGCTCTTCGGTGATTCCGGTATCGAAGAAGCGCTCGGGGAAACGCTCGGCGAAAGCCTTCAGGCCTGTGCCGGACGGCATAGCTGCGGTTATGGCAACCACATCCTCATCTCTCTCCGCTTCGGAGATGATCGCGCGCCCGAACACCGAGGTGAATGTCGGGTTGGATGCCGTCTTCTTCAACGATTCGCCCGTTTCGATATCGAAGGGTCCGATTCCATGGAAGCGTTCGGGAGACTTTTCGGCAGGAAGATACCCAGCACCCTTCTTGGTTACAACATGCACCAGCACGGGGCTTTTCGACTGGAGGGCAGCTCGGAAGGTCTCCCTCAATGCGGAGATATCATGCCCATCGATCGGTGCCGTGCAAACGATACCCAGCTGTTCGAACATCATGGAGCCGGAATTCATCAGATGCTTGACGGAATCCTTCATGTTCCTACCCAGATTGAGCAGGCTTTCGCCCATACGGCCGCCATCTTCCATGACTTCCTGGATGCTTTCCCTGGTATGGATATACCTGTTCGACATGCGCAGGTTACCCAGATGCCTGACCAAGGCCCCCACTGGCCTAGAAATGGACATGCCATTGTCATTCAGCACGATTACCAGGGGAATCTTTTCCTGACCGATATGGTTCAGAGCCTCGAAGGCCATTCCTCCGGATAGAGAGGCGTCGCCGATTACTGCGGCTATCTTCTGGTCGTCTCCACGCAAGTCACGCGCCAACGCCAGGCCGAGCGCTACCGACAGGCTATCGGAAGCATGACCCGATGGATGAACGTCGTATTCGCTTTCCAGAGGAGTGGGGAACCCCGTCACGCCCCCGAATTGCCGGAGGGTGGAAAAATCCTTGGCCCTTCCAGTGAGCAGCTTGTGGGCATATGCCTGATGGCCGACATCGAACACGATGCGATCCCGAGGGCAATCCATCAGCGAATGCAAGGCCACGATGGTTTCGACCGCACCGAGGCTCGAAGCCAGATGCCCGCCATTCGCAGAGGTCACGGTAATCATTTCCTCGCGCAACTCGGTGCAGAGGATTTCCAATTCGTCATCTGTAAGGCATTTCAGGTCCGAAGGACCGGTGATAGCATCGAGAATTCGTTCTGAGTACGCCATAAAAGAACTCCAGTCCCGGAAAAGCGGGCGGCGTGCATACCACGCCGCCCTGGGATTATACGCCCGCAGTATCCGCAGGCGCTTGCGATTCGTTTTCGTCGCGTGCGAGAATGTTCTCTTCAAGCATCGCCGAGGCCTTCACCCCGAGAGCAGCAGCTTCCTCGAATAAACCCAAGGCCTCGTCAAGCGGAATGGAATCATCCCCTACAAGACGGATGATCTCTTTCAATCGTTCGTTTAGCGATTCGAAGGAGTCGAGGGTCTTACTGTCCATCTACCGCATCCGCATCGGGAACAACGGGACGTTGGCATTCCTGCACGCCCTCTTCGGCCTCTGGAACACACATCGCACCAGCCTCATCGGACTGCGCAGCACATTCCGCCTCGGCATCGGCCCTATCTTCGGCTGCGACAGCGGCTTCCGGAACAGCGTCGGAATCTTCTTCCGACCAGATTGCCTCCGCTTCGGAATCCATGGTGCGCGCAATGCGGCCGAGAATGCCGTTCACAAAACGAGAGGACTCGTCTTCCCCACCGAATTCCTTCGCAAGTTCGACCGCCTCGTTGATGCTCACCGAAACGGGAACATCGTCGATGAAGTAGATCTCGCATACGGAAGCACGCAGAATGGCACGATCGACGATGGGCATACGCGAAAGCGACCAATTCTCCGATGCCTCGGAAATACGGTCGTCGATTTCTTCCGCATGATCCTTGATTGCAGCAAGCAGGGAAACCGCATATTCCGGAAGCGCCCCGCCATCGGGAATGATGGTGGTATTGCCGGCCATTTCCGAAAGGTCGGTTCCTGTTATCTCGCTCTGGTAAAGCGCTTGCACGGCCATGCACCGTGCAAGCGACCTTTCATGTTTTCTAGCCAATCCAAATCCTATGCAAACTGAATTCCGTCGATGAATACATTGACTTCGGAAACCGTGATTCCGATCTGGGTCATCGCGGCATCCGCAACAGCTTCGCGGATGCTCTGGGCGAGATCGGGCAGGGAATGGCCATACAGCGCCACAATCCTCACTGCAACGGAGACGGTTTCGTCTTCGTTCACCACAACCTCGACGCTTCCGCCGGAAGACTTCTTTCCGAATGCCCCCAAGATACCATTCGCATGGACATTGGAGAGGCCCGCGACCCCTTCGACATCCTGAACGGCAATGGTGACGATGGTCTCGACAACGCCTTCGGCGATTGCCATGCCCTCGAAATTAAGATTAGACACGTTATTCTCCCATCTCGGTTGCGATGAAGTCGGTGCAAGCCCTGCCTTCGGCGAATGCGGGAACATCCAGAACCCTCAGATGGAAGGGGATGGTGGTTTTGATGCCCTCGATCTTGAATTCGCTCAGCGCACGCCTGCCTCGGGCAAGCGCCTCTTCGCGGTTGGAGCCCCAAACGATGAGCTTCGCAACGAGCGAGTCGTAGAAGGGGCTGATCTTCGCACCCTGCTCCAGATAGGTTTCGACACGCACCCCAGGGCCACCGGGAAGATCGAATCTGGTGATGGTACCCGGGCTGGGGCGGAAATCGTTATCGGGATCCTCGGCATTGATTCGGAACTCGATAGCAGCGCCATTCGGCGAGAAGGGGGCACGCGATGCGCAGGACATGGGTTCGCCGGAAGCGATGCGCAGCTGCTCCTTGATGATGTCGACACCGGTAATCTGCTCGGAGACGGGATGCTCCACCTGCACACGGGTGTTCATTTCCATGAAGTAGAAGCTTCCATCCTGGTCCAGCAGGAATTCGATAGTACCTGCATTGCGGTAATCGACGGCACGGACCGCCTTTTCCGCAGCGATGCCCATTTCCTTGCGGGTCTGCTCGTCGAGCACGGGGCTGGGAGCTTCCTCCAGCAGTTTCTGATGGCGGCGTTGGATGGAGCAGTCACGCTCGCACAGGGATGCGACATTGCCGAAATCGTCTGCCAGCACCTGGATTTCCACGTGACGCGGACGCAGGACCAGCTTTTCCAAATAGACTTCGTCGTTGCCGAAGGCGGCGCCGGCCTCGGTCTTCGCGGCCTTGTACTGGGCTTCCAGGTCGGCAGGATCATGGACTTCGCGCATACCCTTGCCGCCACCGCCGGCAGATGCCTTGATCAGCACGGGATAACCCACTGCCTCGGCGAAGGCACGTGCTTCTTCAACGGTGTCGACGGTGCCATCGGAGCCGGGCACGGTGGGAACGCCCACGGATGCCATGGTCTCACGGGCGACCGCCTTGTCGCCCATCTTCTCGATGCACTCCGGCGCAGGTCCGATCCAGACGATGTCGTTCTCAATGCACATGCGTGCGAAGTCGGCATTCTCTGCCAAGAAGCCGTAGCCGGGATGAATAGCCTTCGCACCGGTGTTCTTGGCTGCAGCGATGATGTTGGCCATCACCAGATATGACTTGCCTGCAGGAGCGGGGCCGATGCAGACCTTCTCGTCCGCATAGCGGACGGGAAGGGTGTCTGCGTCTTCGGTGGAGTAGACCGCTACGGTCTTCACACCCAGCTCGCGCGCTGCGCGCATGATGCGCAGCGCGACCTCGCCCCTGTTGGCGATGAGGATCTTATCGAACATTCTTAGTTCTCCGTATCAGAGATGGGCTCGATGTAGAACAGGACGGTTCCGAATTCGACGGGGGTTGCGTCTTCCAGGCAAACCTCGCGGACGATGCCCATCTGCTCGGCCTGGATTTCGTTCATGAGCTTCATGGCTTCGACGATGCAGAGGGTTTCCTTCGCGGCAACCTTGCTGCCGACTTCCACGAAGGGATCCTCGCCGGGAGCGGGGGCCTTGTAGAAGGTACCGACCATGGGAGCGGTGACGGGAATCCAGTTGGCAGGACGGCCGGAGTTGGCTGCTGCAGCAGGTGCTGCGGCAGGTACTGCCTCGGCGGTTGCCTGGGGCGCCGCCTGGGCGACGGGAGCCGCTGCGGGAGCTGCGACTGCACCGGGCATGCGGACGGCGATGCGCATGCCTTCTTCTTCGACGATGATTTCGCCTACGCCGCTTTCCTCGGCAACGCGAACCAACTCGCGGATCTGATTGATGTCCACGTAATCTTCCTCCTTGGTGCCGGATACTTCCTTGTCCATAAGGAAGTCAACTCGTTCGGATGTACGGTGCTTGCTCAGGTAGGTACGGGCGGATGCGGGGAACATCGCGTACATGAGCACGTCTTCCTCAGTGCGCGCCAGATCGCCGATTTCGTCTTCCAACTCGGAGAACGTAGTGGTGACCAGGGAGCCTGGGGATACGTTGGGATCGAGCACAGGGGTGTCGCCAACGACCTTGGCCATGATTTCCGGATCGATGGGACCGGGGGCCTTGCCGTAGTATCCGCAGAGGTAATCCTTCATCTCCTTGGAAACCACGCCCCAGCGCTTGCCGGTCAGGACGTTGAACACAGCCTGGGTGCCGACGATCTGGCTCATGGGGGTTACCAGCGGCGGATAGCCCACTTCTGCGCGGACCTTGGGGATTTCCTTCATCACCTCGTCCAAGCGGTCGACGGCGTTCTGGGTTTCCAACTGGGAAACCAGGTTGCTCATCATGCCGCCGGGAACCTGATGGCTGTACACCTGCATATGGAGCAGGGAGGACACGCCGCGCTTGTAATGGTTGCGACGACGCACCTCTTCCCAGTACTCGGCGATTTCGAACAGCAGATCCAAGTCGAGACCGGTGTCGTAGCGGCTTTCCTGCAAGGAGGCCACGATCATCTCTGCCGCAGGATGGCTGTTGCCGAACGCCAACGGCGCGCTGGCAACGTCGGCGATTGCCGCGCCGGCTTCAGCCGCCTTGAGGATGTTGGCAGGCGCCATGCCGCCGACATAGTGGCAGTGCACATGGACGGGCAGGCCGATTTCGGCATTCAAGGCCTTGACCATGCGCTCGGTGCGATAGGGGGTGAGCATGCCCGCCATGTCCTTGATGGCGATGGAATCGGCGCCCATGTCCTTCAGCTGCTGAGCGTATTCCAGGTAGCTGTCCAGGGTATGGACGGGGCTGATGGTGTAGCTGATCGCACCTTCGAACCAGCCGCCGCATTCCTTGATGGCATCGGCGTTGTCCTTGATGTTGCGGGCGTCGTTCAATGCGTCGAACACGCGGAACACCTGCACGCCGTTGCGCTTGGCAGCCTTGATGAAGCGATTGCAGATCTCGCGGGAATAGTGCTTATAGCCGACCAGATTCTGGCCACGGGAAAGCATGGCGAGGTCGGTGTTGGGAGTCATTGCCTTGATCGATCGGAGACGCTCCCAAGGATTCTCATCCAAGAAGCGAAGGCAGGTGTCAAAGGTAGCACCGCCCCAGGCCTCGATCGCCCAATAACCGACACGGTCCATCTTGGGCAGAATCGGCAGCATGTCGCCGATAGGCATTCGCGTCGCCCAAAGGGACTGCTGGCCGTCGCGAATGGTCGTATCCATGATTTGAAGTTTTGGCACGTCTGCACCTCCTTTTCTTGTCAAAGATTGCATTATAGGGGATGCGGCAAAGCGCGTCCCTTTGCAGTTGCATTAATTGTATAAGGAACACACCCATCAACCGATAACCATTCGGCAGAACAGGCAAAAGAACCTTTTCACGGTCAATGCGCTACTTTTCAAGGATGAACCCTTGCCCCGGCCTTTGCCATTGTTCAGAATGAATCGTTAACGAATCGGAAACATCCACACCATCCGGCCCGGCAGGCCTTCCGCTTGCGGGCCTATGTGTGCGATGCCACGAAAAAGGAGAGAGAAGAAATGAAAGCAATCGCGAGGAAATGGATGGACACGAGTCTCATCCTTCGCATCGTCTGCGGACTGATCATCGGCACGGTACTGGCGCTGATCGCACCCGGAGTGGGCGTGATCTCGCTTCTGGGCACTCTGTTCGTAGGCGCCTTGAAGGCCGTGGCACCTATCCTGGTCTTCTTCCTGGTCATGGGGGCTCTGAGCCGCAAGACCTCGGGCGGCGGAATGAAGACGGTCCTGATCTTCTACGTCGCTGCAACCATCATCGCAAGCTTGGTCGCCGTCGCCGCAAGCTTTATCTTCCCCATTACGGTAACGCTCACCGACGCCATCGTACAGGATTCCCCCGCTGGCGTAGGCGAGGTTCTGACCAACCTCCTCACCAATGCGGTCGCAAACCCCGTCGATGCTTTGGCGAACGCCAACTATCTGGGCATCCTCGCCTGGGCATGCATCCTGGGCGTTGCCCTGCGCTTTGCCGGTGAAGGCACCAAGAGCATCCTAGACGACATCGCCGGTGCGGTACGCACCGCCGTGCTGTGGATCATCCAGCTCGCCCCCTTCGGCATCCTGGGCCTGGTTTACTCGAGCGTTTCCAGCAGCGGCCTGGCCATCTTCACCGAATACGGCATGCTTTTGGCAGTGCTCGTGGGATGCATGCTCTTCATCGCGCTGGTCACCAATCCCCTGCTCGCCTGGGCCGCCTTCCGGAAGAACCCCTATCCGCTGGTCCTGCGCACCCTCAAGGACTCCGCTCTGACCGCGTTCTTCACCCGCAGCTCTGCCGCGAACATCCCCGTGAACATGGCCCTGTGCGAGAAGCTGGGCTTGGATAAGGACCTGTACTCGGTTTCCATCCCCCTGGGCGCCACCATCAACATGGGCGGCGCCGCAGTGACCATCTCCGTCATGGCCATGGCTGCAGCGCACACCGTGGGCGTTTCCGTCGACCTGCCCACCGCAGTCATCCTGTGCGTGCTGGCTGCTGTTTCCGCTTGCGGTGCATCCGGCGTTGCCGGCGGATCGCTGCTGCTTATCCCCATCGCCTGCTCCCTTCTGGGCATCGGCAACGACATCGCCATGCAGATGGTAGGCATCGGCTTCATCGTAGGCGTCATCCAGGACTCCTGCGAGACCGCGCTGAACTCCAGCTCCGACGTCCTGTTCACCGCATCTACCGACTACCGTGCCATGCGTAAGGCGGGCGTGGACTTCAACCCCGGCAAGGATGCCCAGGCTCCCGAAGCCGATAACGCCGCAGCATAGGCAAACGCATCGAAAGGGTATCTTTCACTCCTTTGCGACAATCTAAGGCGCTCGGCAATCCGAGCGCCTTTGCTTTGCCCGGAGATGCCGGATACACGAAAACGCCCAGGATGGATATCCCGGGCGTTTCAGAAGCATCGTATGCTATCGATCGGAAGGTCGATTAGACCCTCTTCACGAAACGGCCGTCGCGGGTGTCGACCTGAACGACTTCGCCGACCTCGATGTACATGGGAACCTGGACGACTGCACCGGTTTCCAGGGTTGCGGGCTTGGTACCGCCCTGAACGGTGTCGCCCTTGAAGCCGGGATCGGTTTCGGAAACTTCCAGTTCTACGAACATCTGGGGCTCGATGCTGATCAGCTCGTCACCGGCATACAGCAGGGTCGCCTCGTCGTTTTCCTTGAGCCACTTGGCGTTGTCGCCGATGACCTCTACGGGAATGCCTTCCTGCTCAAAGGTGTTGTTGTCCATGAAGTAGTAGTCTGCACCGTCGTTGTACAGGTACTGCATCTTGCGGGTTTCCAGGCGAACAGACTCGAACTTGGTACCGGCGTTGAAGGTTTCATCCAGGATGCGCTGGGTGCGGATGTCACGCAGCTTGGTACGGACGAAAGCACCGCCCTTACCGGGCTTTACGTGCTGGAATTCCACGATGGTCCAGAGCTTGTTCTTATGCTCGATGCACATGCCGTTCTTGAAGTCGGCGGTAGAGATTGCCATATTTTCCTCCCTAGATAATCAATCCAGCGCTAGATTATAACCATATCATGGGGCGATTGGGTGAAAACTTCGAAGCCCTTCTCGGTGATTACACCGAAGTCTTCCAATCTCATGCCGAATTCGCCCTCGATATAGATACCAGGTTCCACGGTTACCACATTGCCGCATTGAAGCGGCGCATTGTTGCGATGAGCCAGTACGGGCGATTCGTGGATATCCAAACCCACGCCATGGCCCAAGGCATGGCCCATCTTCCCTGCAAACCCCCCTTCAGCCAGGATATCTTCGGCAAGCCTCTGCGCCACCGCCCCGGGAACCCCTGGAGCCAGCATCGCCTCGACCTGCTCGTTCGCCTCGCGCAGGACCCGATACGCCTGTGCCATCCTGGCATCGGGCTTGCCGATGAACACCATACGGGTCATATCGGAGCAATACCCCCGTGCCCGCGCGCCGAAATCCATCACGACGCACTTCCCTGCCTCCAAGCGGGTATCACCCGGAATCGCATGCGGGCTCGCACCGTTTGCCCCGCATGCCACGATAGACGAGAACGCCAGGCCGTCGGCACCGTTGCGCAGCATGAAGTCCTCGAGCTCGACCTGGACCTCGCGCTCCGTCATTCCCGGCTTCATGAAGCCGCAGATGTGGTCGAATGCCGCATCGGTCACCGCTTGGGCCGCCTTCATGCACTCGAGCTCGTACGCGTCCTTCACGCTTCTCAAGCCCAAGACAAGGTCGCTCGTCTCCTCGATATCCACCGGGCGATCCCGTCCGGTAAGCCCCTTTTCTCCCAAAGCACGCTCGATCGCCCGGAATTCCGCAAGCGAGATGCCATCTTCGATACCCAGTCGTTCATCAGTGCAAAGCAGGGAGGCAAGCCATTTCGCATGGGATATACTCTCCCCGTTCGCATCCCAGGGTCCTCCTTGGGCGCATCGCTCGAACGCCGCGATGTAGCGTGAATCGGTATGGAGTAGGCAGCGCTGGGGATCCACGAATGCCGCATGAGCGGATTCGCTATCGAAGACCCCTTCGAACGCGCTCAACCAGGCGATATTGGAAATGTCTCGGACGAACATGGCATCCAGGCCCCTCCGCACCATCTCGACCCTCAGCCGCTCGATACGGCCCTGGCTTGCAGCTTGCGAAACGGCCGCCATGCTAGCACGCCCCCTTCGAACGCGCCCAGGCTCCCAAATGCTCGCGGAGCACATCGGCGCCCACTTCGCGCACGACCCAGCTGCCGGGAGCCTGGGGGATGACGAAGCGGATCCTTCCGCCCCGCGTCTTCTTGTCCGAGAGCATGGCGTCGATCACGGTATCGGCATCGGCGGAAAAGTCGATTGCGGGCAGGTTCAAGGCATCGAGCAGCGCATCCTGCGCCCTCACCATGTCCAAAGACGCCCCTTCGAGCGCCACACCCAGTCGGGCGGCGAATCTCATACCCTCTGCCACGGCATGACCATGAGAATAGACCCCGAAACCCGAAAGCTTCTCGATGGCATGGCCCAAGGTATGCCCGTAGTTCAGGCACTCCCTCACCCCTGCCCGTTCTTCCTCGTCTTCGGCGACTACATTCGCCTTGAAGACCACGCAGCGTGTAATCGCCTCCCGTACGGTCTCCTCATCGCGGCTCGCCAGCAGGCTGGCGTTCTGGGAAAGCCACTCGAAGAAGTCGGGTGAATCGATGAGCGCCGACTTCGCTATCTCGCCGCAGCCGCATGCCCACTCGCGATCATTCAAGGTTGCAAGCGAAGCAGTATCGGCCGCAACATAGGCAGGTTGCTTGAAGGCGCCGACCAGATTCTTCCCTTCGTCCAAATCGATGGCGGTCTTTCCACCTACGGAAGAATCGACCATGGCAAGCAAGGTGGTGGGGACCTGCACGTAAGCGATACCGCGGAGGAAGGTAGCTGCGGCAAAGCCCGCCATGTCCCCGGTGACGCCACCACCCAAAGCCACGACCACGCCGTCACGGTCGATCTTCTGCCCCGCCAAGGCGCTCCAAATCCGCATCAGGCTCTGGGAGTTCTTGCTCGCCTCACCAGCAGGGAATTCGAAGATGAAGGGGTCGAAGCCAGCGCGCTCGAAGGATTCCCTCACCGCCTCTCCATAGAGCGGATTGACGTTGCTGTCGGTGATAATGGCCGCACGGGACGCCTTGGGAAGAAGCGCCCTCACCCGATCCCCCAAATCTGCGTACTGCCCTGGAGCAATACGCACGTCGTACGAAGGCTTATTGGGAAGGTTCACGACTACTCTCGTGCTTGACACTGTGCTTCCTCCTATCGATACCCGGACAAGCAGCCTTTTGCGAACCTGGGCGGAAAGCGCGGCGAGGGGCTCGATCGCCCCACCCGGCAACCGTCTGGGATCGGCTCGCCGCCTGCGGGATGGCAAACTCCTGAAAAAACAGCGGCCCTTGCGAAGAGCCGCCGTAGATACTATCGGGACTGGGTTTTGATTCGTGAGACGTACTGCCTCAGATTCGCCTTGATGTCGGTCATGTTGTCGCGTCCGAACTTGTCCATGTAGGCATCCGCCAGCACAAGGGCGACCTCCGCCTCGGCAACGACGCCCGCAGCAGGAACCGCGCAGGTGTCCGAACGCTCCTTCGACGCCTCCTCCACGTCGAGCGTGTCGATATTGACGGTACGCAGAGGGGTCATGAGCGTGGGGATGGGCTTCATCGCAGCGGTGATGATGAGCGCCTGCCCTGTAGTCATGCCGCCTTCAAGGCCGCCGGCGTTATTGCCCTCGCGCGTGTAACCATCCCTGTCGTTGCGGGTGATGGGATCGTGGACGCTCGAGCCTTCCCGCCTTGCAGCCTCGAAGCCCAAACCGAATTCAACCCCCTTGATTGCAGGGATGCTGAATACCGCAGCGCCCAACTTGCTCGTCAGCCTTTCGGGCCCCGAGCAGAAATCGCCCAAACCGGGAACGAGACCCTTCACGACGACGCGGAAGGTACCGCCCAGGCTCTCGCCCTTCACGCGAGCGGCATCGATTTCGCGTTTCATATCCTCGGTGGTCTGGCGATCGGGGCAGCGCAACTCGGAAGTCTCGATGTCCAAGGGGGCATAATACGGCGCCGACCCCATGGGGTCGTCCTCGACCATGGACACCGGTCCGATCCCCGTAACGTAGCTGAACACCTCGACGCCCAGCTCTGCCAGGAACTCCTTGGCTATTCCACCCGCTGCCACCCTGGCGGCGGTTTCCCTCGCACTTGAGCGTTCGAGGATATTACGGCAGTCATCGGTATCGTTCTTCAGCACGCCCACCAGATCGGCATGGCCCGGACGGGGCGTGACCTCTTTCTTCAGGTCTTCCGGCTCTTGGCCGAACACGGACATGCGGTCCGTCCAGTTCTTCCAATCCCTATTGGCCACCTGCAAGGCGATGGGGGTTCCAAGCGTCTTTCCGAATCGGATTCCCGATAGCACCGTGGCACGGTCGGCCTCTATCCTCTGGCGTCCACCACGGCCGTATCCTTGCTGGCGACGCTCCAAGTCGGTATTCAGCTGGCGCTCGGAAATCCTCAAGCCAGCGGGCACATCGCTGACGACAGCGGTAAGGCAGGGGCCATGGCTTTCGCCTGCTGTGATGAACTTCATTCGCTATCCTTTTTCGATTCTTTCCTTATATTGGCTTGCAAGGACAGGATTCTACCACTCCCGCGTGCTAAAGCATGAGGCTCACAGGCTTGCCGATCCGCTTTCAGGCTTCATTTCGCCCAGGATGAGACGTTCCACGCGGCGCAGGGCAAGGGTGTGCCGCAGGTCCGTCTCAGCCAAGGGCTCGACCAGATACGCAGCCATGCCCAGCATGTGGGCGCCCAGCACATCGGTGCCCAGCTGATCGCCGATCGCCACCGTATTGCGACTGCGCCCGCCTATGATGTCCCGTGCCGCGATGTACCCATGGGGAAGCGGCTTGCATGCCTTTGCGACGACGGGAATATCGAGCTTCTTCGACCATTCGAACGGGGTGGTATGCCAATTGTTGGACAACAGGCAAAGCGATACCCCCGCCCGCTTGGCCGCCTCGAGCCATTCGCGCACATCCTGGGGCACATCATGCGTTTCCCTGGAAACGATGGTGTTGTCCATATCGAGCAGGGCGCAGGTCAAACCGCAATCGAGCAGGTCAGCCTTGATATCGATGCTGGTTATCCCCGAAAAGAAGCGATCGGGTTTGAGAAATGCCATCCGTTTCCCCTTAGTCTTCGGCGATGGCATCCTGATGCTCATCATAGGTTTCGCTGAACGAGTACTTGCCGTCGGCCGTGAAGTAGAAGTACAGGTATTCGGTCTTCTCCGGATCGCAGGCGGCCTTCAGGCTTTCCAGGCTGGGGGAACAGATAGGGCCCAAAGGCAAGCCGTCCACCAGATAGGTGTTGTAGGGGCTGTCGATTTCCAGATCCTCGGGTTTGGGGTCTCCGTCGATCAAGTAGGCAACCGTAGCATCGCTTTGCAACCTCATCCCCTCGTCCAGGCGGTTGTAGAACACCGATGCGACCGTCGCCCTGTTTTCGGCAGCAGCCTCGCGCTCGATGATGGAGGCCAGGACCACGGTCTCGTATTCGCTCAGTCCCGCCTTCTGGGGATAGGAGAAGTCGAGGGATTCGGTTTCCAGCTGGTACTGATCGAGCATCATGCGGATCATGGAGTCCGCAGTGGCAGAATCGGCGATCTCATAGGTTTTCGGGAAGAGGAAGCCCTCCAAAGTGCCCGACGCGGCGTCCTTCAGGAAGGGATAATCGGACTCATAGGCCTTCGCGTTGTTCGCGAGCTTCTGGAAGTCCTCTGCCTTGATCCGGCCATTCGAGGATTCTTCCACCGCCTGCGCGGTCTTCGCGATGGTGCTGCCTTCCGGGATGCCCACAGTCGCGACTTCGGGTCCTATTTCGAACATCTGGACCATTTCCTCGATACTCGTACCGCAGATGATGCGATAGGTTCCGGGCTTCAAGGACGCCTCCGAGCCCGCCTTCTTCACGTACTTGACGAACTGCCTTGAATCAGCGACAAGGCCGCTGTCCTCGAGCAGGTTCGCGATATCGTTCGTGGAAGATCCTTCTGGGATGGAGACGGTCAGCATCGCTCCTTCGTTCTCCAACTTCTGCTGGGATGATGCGGAATCATCCAAAACGAAGCGGTTGATGCAGAACACCGCCGCTATCACAACCAATACGGCAATGATTACGCCGAACACAAGCGGGCCCTTGCCCTTTCCACCGCCCGAAGCGGGACGACGCGAGGACGAAGAGACTGCCGCAGCCCCGAAATGGGCGCCGCGGCCTGCGCCTGCTGCACGGGATGAGCGCTTAGGGGAATGCCCCGCATGGGATCCCCTGCGTCCATCCCGTTCGACATGACGTGCCATGTATGCTCCTATCGTGAGGGGGCAGAATTCGCTCGGGAGTCGAGCCACGACTGCAGAAACAGGCTCGCGGCGATCATGTCGACCTTCCCGCGCATCTCCTTTTCGCTGAAACCCTTCTCGCGGAGGCTGCGCTTGGCTTCCGACGAGCTCAACCGCTCATCGGTGAACTCGAGTGGGAGCCCTGCGCGCTTCGCAATCGTGCCCGCAACGGCACGGATCGACTCCGCTTGGGGGCCTTCTTCCCCGGCGAGGGTATAGGGAAGCCCGGAAAGGATCATCTCGGGCTCCCAGTCTTCGAGCAAGCGCCGAAACGACGGCGCATTCTGCTCGACCTCGCACGTGGGAAGAACGCAAATCGGAGTGGCGATGCGTTCCGCGGGATCGCTGATGGCGATCCCGCAGCGCACCTTTCCGATATCGAGGGCCATTACTCGCATAAGGACCCTTAGAGCAGCATCTCTCGTGCCGCGTCCAGTGCAGCTTCCAAACCGGATGCATCCTTGCCGCCGGCCTGCGCCATGGTGGGCTTTCCGCCACCGCCGCCCTTGATATTGCCGGAGATGGCCTTGATGACAACTCCGGCGTTGAAGCCCGCATCGACGGCTTCCTGGGTGCCTGCGGCAAGCAGCAAGGGGTTGCCATCCTTTTCGCTGACGGCAGCCAGAACGACTGCGCCGGGTTTTGCCATACGGCCGCGCAGAACGTCCCATGCGTTGCGCAGGGAGCCTGCATCGGTGGGCTTGACATGCTGGGCAATGATGACAGGATATGCGCCCTTGGCCTCGACAGCGAGGTCGAGGAGCTTCGTGATGCCATCGTCTGCGATGGTGCTCATGCCGCGCTTGAGCTGATGGGTCATTTCCTTGATGGACTTGACGTTGGCGGCAGAACGCTCGCTGACATCGAAGGGAGGCACGCGTAGGATTGCGGATGCCTCCAGCAGCTCGGCCTCGACGCGGTTGAGGTAGTCGAGGGCATCGAAGCTGGTGACCGCCTCGATACGGCGCAGGTTGGATCCCACGCTGCCTTCGGAGATGATCTTAACCAGGCCGATTTCGCTGGTCGCGGAAACATGGGTGCCGCCGCACAGTTCCTGGCTGAAGCCCTCCATGTCGACGACGCGGACGAATTCGCCGTACTTTTCGCCGAACAGGCCGGTGACGCCCGCCTCTCGTGCGGAAACGAGGCTGGTCTCGTAGGTATTCACGCGATGGTTTTCCATAATCTTGCGGTTCGCCAAACGCTCAACCTCGGCAAGCTGCTCGCGGGTAGCACCCTCGAAATGGGTGAAGTCGAAACGAAGGCGGTCGGGCGCAACCAGGCTGCCCGCCTGCTTGACGTGGTCGCCCAGCACTTCGCGCAGAGCCCAATGCAGGATGTGGGTCGCACTGTGGTTGCGGCGGATACGTTCGCGACGCAGGGAGTCGATGGAGGCACGGACCTGGGAACCTTCGGTAATCTGCCCTTCCTCGACATTCACATAATGGACGACCAGGCCCTTTTCGGGTTCCTGGGTGTCGGTGACGGCTGCACGCATTTCCGGGGCGTAGATGATGCCGGTGTCGCCCACCTGGCCGCCCTTTTCAGCGTAGAAGGGGGTCTTCTCCAGGATGACACCGCCATGCTCGCCCGCCTTCAGGCTGTCGACGCGTGCCCCGTCCTTCACAAGCGCGACCACCTTGCAGTCCGCCTGGTTCTTGGTATATCCGCAGAAATCGGTCTCGCCGACCTGCTCGAGGATGGCGGTCATGGTGCCGTCGTAGGTGGACCAGGCGGCTTCGGCGTCGCCCTTGGTCGCAGCGCGTGCGCGCTCGCGCTGCTGCTGCATGCACTCGGCGAACTCCTGCGTATCGACCTCGATGCCCTGCTCGGCGCAGATTTCCTGGGTTACCTCCAGGGGGAATCCGTAGGTGTCATGCAGCGTGAAGGCGACCTTGCCGGAAAGCACCTTGCCGGAAAGATCGCTCAGGGTTTCCGCCAGGAATGCGCGGCCCTGGGACAAGGTTGCGCCAAAGCGCTCTTCTTCGTTTTCCACAACGCTGCAGATGAGGTTGCGGTTTTCCACCGCCTCGGGATAGACCTCGCCCATCACTTCGATGATCTGGTCGACGTAGTTGCGCATGAATGCGCCCTCGATGCCCAGCAGCTGGCCCTTCATCACGGCACGGCGGAGCAGGCGGCGCAGGACGTATCCGCGGCCTTCGTTGGAAGGCAGGATGCCGTCGGCGATCATGAAGGTCACCGCACGGGAATGGTCCGCCATGACGCGCAGGGCCATATCGTCGGCCTCGCACTCGCCGTACTTACGGCCGCTCAAGCGCTCGCCCACCTCGATGAGACCATGCAGCACATCGGTATCGAAGTTGCTCTGGACGCCCTGCATGATCGCGGCGATGCGCTCCAGACCCATGCCGGTGTCGATGTTCTTCTTGGGCAGGGGTGCCAAGGTGCCGTCTTCCTGGCCGTCATACTGGGTGAACACGCAGTTCCAGTACTCCAGGAAGCGGTCGCAATCGCAACCGGGGGCGCAATCGGGCGATCCGCAGCCCACACGCTCGCCCTGGTCGAAGTACAGCTCTGAGCAAGGGCCGCAGGGACCGGTGGGGCCGGCGCGCCAGAAATTGTCGTCTTCGCCCAGACGGGTGATGTGGCTTTCATCCACTCCCAAGGACTTCCAGATCTCGATGGTCTCGTCATCGTCCTCGAAGACGGTGAAGTAGAGCCTGTCCATGGGAAGCTCCAGCTCGTTCACGGAGAAGTCGAGCGCCCACTCGCACATCTCCTTCTTGAAGTACTCTCCGAAGCTGAAATTGCCCAGCATCTCGAAGAAGCTCAGATGGCGGCCATCGGTGCCGATGATATCGATGTCGTTGGTGCGGACGCACTTCTGGACGGTCGTGGTACCGATATAGGGCGATTCCAGGTGCTTCTGCTGGAGGAAGTAGGGCTTGAACTGGACCATGCCCGCGCTGGTAAGCAGCAGGCTGGGGTCGTCGGGAATCAAAGACGAGGAGGGCATGCGCTTGCAGCCCTTTTCTTCGAAGTAGCGAAGGTACTTCTCGCGGATTTCCGCGGTGCTCATGTATCTCATCGGCATTCTTTCCTATCTATCTTCGTGCGCGGCAGGCAAAAGCCGCACCGCTTACCTTATCTTCTCAGGGTCCTTCGCGGAGTCGTCCTTCCCGCAGCGGGGATTCGCCGGCTCATCGGGACAAGCAGCGTCATCCCGCTCCTCGGCATCGGATGCCCTTGAAGCAGCGCAAGCCGCAACCCTATCGCGCAGCCTCGCCATACATTCGAACGACGGCTGCCTCTTCGCATACACCGCAGGATGCGGGGATGTCGCGTTATGATGTGGATCGGGCACATCCCCGTCATTCGGAATGCCCTTGAAGAACACTCCGTCTTCGGCGACCAGATGACGGCCCGTCTTCTTCTCGAAATAGTAGACGAACATGGCTTTCGCAACCGCTGCAAGCGGAATGGATACCAAGATACCCACAAGACTTCCCACAAGACCGCTCAAAGTGCCGCCTAGAGCATATCCCACCATCATGGAAATGATAACCAGCACAGGATGGACATCGACCGAATCCGCCATGATCTTCGGATAGATGAGCATGTAGACGATACGCTGGATGACCAAAGTGGCAACGATCATGAGGATCGCCGTCATGGTATCGGTGAACAGGCAGACGAAGGCGATTACCGCAACGCCCACCCATTGCCCCAATACGGGAAGGATATTGCATGCAGCGACGATGATGGCGTAGAT
Organism: Eggerthellaceae bacterium; assembly: GCA_051878795.1. Classification (GTDB taxonomy): domain Bacteria; phylum Actinomycetota; class Coriobacteriia; order Coriobacteriales; family Eggerthellaceae; genus W1P20-047. Next base: position 71,871 of record JBJEKU010000010.1, on the reverse strand, counting down.
GGGCGCGTTCGGAAAGCCGATAAGCGTATAGGCAAGCCCGCAACCCACTCCGATCACCGCGCACTGGACCGCCATGCCCTTGATGAAGCCGCCGAGAACCCTCGAGAAGGTAGTTCCCAGAAAACCGAGGTCCTCGCTGAACTTCTCCCCGAACAAGCGCTGGAGCTCGCCATGCATCCTGGGCATTTCCAGCAAAAGCCAAAACGACGCCACAAGCGAGAACATGATGCACATAAGGGAGTTCATGGTGAACCCGGCGAAGCTGACCATATTCTGCGCAAGACCCGACACGGCTTTTTCCGCATACGCGACAACGCTTCCCAATGACGATTCGATCCACGCCATGACGGTGGGGTCCGAGAAGATCTGCGGATAATCGCTATAGAGCTTCTCGACATACGTCTGGACAACGGCAACGGAAGACGATACATCCGACATGAAATCGTCAAGGCCGCCGCCACCGGCCACAAGCGGCTTGACCAGGAGAACGACAAGGGCGATCACCACGAACAGCAGCACGAAGGCAAGGGAGACCGCAACGGCTCGGGATATATTCCTGTCGCAGAGCTTCTCAACCGCACCCCGCAAGGTGAACACCAGGATGGTGGTCCAAACTATGATGCCAACCGGGATGGAAAGCACGCCCAGCATATTGCCGGAAAAATACACCAGGATCGAAACGCCGATAAGCGTCCAAACCACGTAAAGCGCCAGGCGCCATTGTAGGGACCTGACCGCCAGCTTGTCGGGCTGCTTTTCGGAATCTGATTGCATCGGCTTCCTATTCGGGCTGCTCGGTCGCTTCGCGAGCGGCAGGCGCATCGGATGCCGCATCTTCAATGCGGCCGCTGGATGCAGGATCGGCCTTGGGAGCGGTCTCCTTCAGGCGGGATCTCTCGGGCCTCTTCTCGTTACGCGCCTTCGCATCCGCAAGGCTGGAAGAGCTTTCGCTGCTCTTACGGCCCTTCAGGATGCTATGCACGCGATTGGAAACATTGTTCACGACATTCAGGGGAGCATTGGCGACGTTATCGATCGCATTCGTCGTCGAGGAAAGGGCATCGGTAACGGTATTGACGTCCTCCAAGATAGAATCGATGCGCATCATCTCCAGATTCGCCGCATCGACGGTCAGGGAAACCCGTTCAACCAAGGGATCGATCTTCGCAATTGCGGGTTTGATGTCCTCGGTGATCTTCTCCACGTGCTCCAGGGTGGGAGTTACCTGGGCCTGGATGTCCTCGACCGCCTTCCTTGCGGTCTTGACGGTCCGGACCAACTCGACCAAGAACCAGATGAGCGCCAAACCGACGACGATGAACACGATGATGAGGATGATCTGGACTACTGCTGAAGCTTCCATAGGCGCAATCCTTTCAAATCAAGCGATTCCGTCATTCTATCACGCACCGCCATCCATGCGGTCACGGACTGTCGCCTCCGTCCGGTATGCCTCCCAACCCCTTTCGGAGGGATTGAAGAAGCAACCGCGCTCCAACCCATCGGGAAGATACTGCTGCTCCACCCAGCCGGCGGGGTAATCGTGCGGGTACTTGTATTCGCCATAGTTTTCCGAACCCGGGCGATGCCTATCGCGCAGGTGGGCGGGCACCTCCCTCATGGGGCCGCTCCTCACTTCAGCCAAAGCAGCATCGATTCCCGCCTCCGCAGCATTGCTCTTGGGAGCGAGGGAAAGGTAGATCGCCGCCTGCGCCAAGTTGATGCGGCATTCGGGATAGCCGATGACCTCCGCCGCCCGGAACGCGGCCTCGGCAACCAGAATCGCCTGGGGATCGGCGTTGCCCACATCCTCCGAAGCGGCGATGAACATACGTCTTGCTATGAACTTGGGGTCTTCGCCACCGTCGATCATGCGGGCGAGCCAATAGAGCGCGGCATCGGGATCGCTGCCCCTCATCGACTTGATGAAGGCGCTGATCACGTCGTAGTGCATGTCCTTCTTCTTGTCGTAGGCGAGGGTGCGGTAAGGGGTGGCCTTGCGCACATCGTCTTCGGACACAAGGGCCGGATCATCCGGCATACCCGGTTCGACGAGCGCGCATGCCAGCTCCAAGGTGGTGAGCGATCCGCGGCCGTCGCCGCCGGCGAGCATGATGATGGCATCGCGCGCCTGGCCCGTCAGGGCATAGCGCCCCCCGAAACCCCGCTCGTCTTCCAAGGCGCGGTCCACGAGGACCCCGACCTCCTCGTCCGAAAGCGACTTCAGCTCGACCACCCGGCTGCGCGATATGAGCGCGGAATTCACTTCGAAGAAGGGGTTTTCCGTCGTGGCGCCCACCAAGATGACCACACGGTCTTCCACCGCATGGAGCAAGGCGTCCTGCTGGCTTCGGTTGAAGCGATGGATTTCGTCGATGAACAGAATAGTGCGTTGGCCGCGCGAGGTCAGACGGCTCTGGGCTTCCTTGATTTCGCGACGAAGATCGGAAACCGTGCCACCGATGGCGGAAACCTCCACGAATGCCGCCTTGGTGGAATGCGCGATGACGCGCGCGATGGATGTCTTGCCCGTACCCGCAGGCCCGAACAGGATGACGCTCGAGAGGTTGTCGCTTTCGATTGCCTGGCGAAGCCAGCTTTCAGGGCCGACTGCCTGTGCTTGGCCCACCAGCTCATCGAGGGTACGCGGCCTCATGCGCACCGCGAGGGGGGCTACGCTGTTCTTCGCCTGGGTTTCTATTTCGGTGAATAGGTTTTCCATGGGGCAAACTTTACCACAGCGTGCTCGGACAATGCCCCGTGCGCGGGCACAGCCTTCGGACAGTCCCCCCAATGGGTCACCCCGCAATCCCGCAGCCCTGCAGCCTTCCGAAAACGTACTTTGAGCAAAAATCAAGGGTGTTTTTGCAGAGCCCGCTGGAGAATAATCGGAATCGAGCTTCACCCTCGGTTCTATTTACGCGATGGACCGATGCATAATTCAAGGGAGCCTCAGATTGCCGTTGGAATGGGGATTCGCGTCCGTTGATGCGAAAGCCAGGAAGGCTGCTGCGGGCACCCACCTTAGTCAGGTGGGTTCATCCTTTGGTCGGGGGTGGGGCTTTTCCTTTGCCTATTCCACCGTCCCGTACACCTGCCCCCAGGCATGCCCCGAAATCGAGGAATTCAGCTGGGTGCACAGCGACTGCCTGGAATAGGTGCCCGAAGGAAGCAGGCCCACTATCTCCAGAAGGTCGGAAGGCAGATCGAAGGATTCGGCCATGATGACCACATCCAACCTGCTCGCGAAGTCGGATTCCTTGAAGAGCGCATCAACCACCCTCTGCAGGGCGCCATAGTCTTCGCTGCGCTCCAGATTGCTGATAGGCTTGCGGCTCACGGATCCCCCTAGCGGATGCAGTCCACACCCATGACGGTTGCGGCAAGCGCACCCGTATAGGAAGGGGTCGCCTTGCCGGACGCACGCAGGAACTGCGCTCCCGCTGCGCGCAGGCGCGCTGCAAGCTGGACCATGTCGTCGGGCATGCTGTAGGCGGATTCCGGTTCATGCCTGGGAAGGCGGCTCACCTTGGGGAAGACATCGATTTCTACCAGGATGGGGATATCGCAGGCGCCCGCAAGGCGCCCTGCCACCGCCACCACGTCATCGGGGTCCGCATCCATGTGTATTCCGAAGACGCTCGCCTCGTATTCCTGCGCAACTGCAGCGCATTCCTCGACGGGCATGCTGCGCCCGAGCACTTTGCCGCATGCATCCACCCGCACGCTCGCGAACAGGGGAAGGTCGCATACGCGGCGCCCGCCCATGAGCGCGCATCGCAGATCGTCGGCACTCGCAAGATCGCTGAAGAAGATGGCATCCACGTCCTTTCCCGCAAACAACGCCGCCGCCGAAGAATACTGGTCCCGGTTCGCAACCAGCGAAGGCTTTGAACCTGGATCGATAGGAAGCCCCGTCGCTCCGATTTCGGCGATCAGATGCTGCGGCTTGTACTGGCGCAGCATATCCACCGCCGCATCCGCCACTTCCTGCGCATGGCCTTCCATGCGCTGCCTGGCCAAACGGGCCTCGGTGATTCCCTGCGTGGGGGTTACCAGGCACTGGGCGCCGGCGACGGATTGCATGCGCACCGCATCGGCGGCTTCTTCCGGCTCGGTCATGAGCAGGAGCTCGATATCTCCCTCGATTTCGAAACCCTGGCGCTCCAATGCGCCCGCAATCGGGGAAGAGAGCACGAGCATGTCATGATGGAATCGAAGCTGGATATCTGGCATAGCCGATCCTTTCGCGAGGGGGCGATGGTTTGTTGGAGGCGCAAGGCATAGGCTGCCGAAAGCCCTGGGGCCTGCGGCTTCCACGCGCCAATGAGACAGTATACTTCACCTGCGCCGAAGGCTCACCGGAGGTAAAAAAGCAAGGCCATCCGCACAAATAGACGATTCTGTTTCCGTTTCGACAAAAAAGGTTGCTAAGGGGAAATCATATCCATAAAAGCGCCATGACCTGCTCTCATGTTCTCCACTGAAGGTCTCTATAATGAGACCCGTCAAACAGAAAGGCACCCTCCTTGAAGTTTGAAGCCGCCTCCTCCCTTTCCCCAAATTCTCTGGCGGCTGCGATGCGATGAGCATCGCCTCCCTCCTTGCAGACCCGGGTCGGTTTCCTCCCCTTTTTCCGACCCGGGTCGTTTTATGTCTCCGGCGCAAAGCCCCCCTCGACAACCGCAGAGAAAAACGAAGAAGGGGGGCTGCAAGCCCCCCTTCGGAAAACACGATGACGCGAACGGGCTACTTGCCCATCCGACGCGCATACAGGCGGTTGTTGGTATCCAGCCAGGTTTCCACCGTACCGGTGTCGAAACCGTCTTCGTCATCGATGATAAGCGCGTACATTTCCTCTTCCGCCAGCACCGCGTCAAGGGCGTCGGTAAGCTGGATCTCATTGCCGGCACCGGGCTCCACCTCGGCAAGCAGCTCCATCACGCGGGGGGAAAGCAGATAGCGCCCGAACACGGTCAGATTGGACGGCGCCTCTTCGACAGGCGGCTTCTCTACCAGGCGGTCGACTTTCCACACACCCTCTTCGGCAGGTTCTCCCGCAATGACGCCGAAGCGGCTCACCTGGTCTTGGGGGACGGGCAGCACCGCGATCACGCTCGCACCGCCATGGCGCTCGGATACCTCGCGCATCTTCACCAGCATCTGGTTATCGGGCACGATCACATCGCCCAGAAGCACGAAGAAGGGATCGCCGTCCATCTTCTGGGCCGCACAGTGGACCGCATGGCCCAACCCGAGCGGTTCGTCCTGATAGACGAAGGAAACGGGAAGGTTTCCCGCATGCGCGACGGCTTCAGCATAGGCGTCCTTCCCGCGCTCGCGGAGAGTCGCCTCCAAATCGGCATCGGGAGAGAAGTGATCTTCGATGGCCTTCTTGTCGCGGCTGTTGATGATCACTACCTCGTCGGCACCGGAAGCCAGGCCCTCTTCGACGACGTACTGGATGACGGGACGGTCCACAACCAGCAGCATTTCCTTCGGAATCGCCTTGGTTGCCGGCAGGAACCGCGTTCCCATGCCCGCAGCGGGGATAAGAGCCTTCATGAACGAACCTCCTGGGCAAAAGCCCCTCTTGTCGCCCAGGGCGGCACGCCCCGGACGGGTAATTCAAACCATCACACTATAGCATCAAGACGAAGGCCATAGCCGCCGACACACGCCAATGCCGTCCAAGCGCAGGCCATCTTGCCCAAACGGCATCCCATCAGGCCGCCCTGGGCAGAATACGCAACGCAGGCAAACGGGAATCGGGACGCCCTGCAAGCGCCGCGCCTTCGGGCCTTGTGGGATAATCCGCTTGGCACGTAACCAACCGAAAGGACAAACCATGGACCAGACGATGGAAACCCTCGACCAGATCCGGGAGTTCTTCTCCAACGACCGTTTCGCAAGCACTTGCCTGGGAGCGCGCGTCGATTCCTTCGATTTCGAAACCCTCGAGGCAACCGTGAGCATGGATGTGGAAGAACGCCACCTGAACGGCCACGATATCGTGATGGGCGGCGTCTACTTCACGCTGGCGGACTTCGCGCTCGCGATCAGCTCGAACGTCAACCAGCCCCCGTCGTCTTCGGTCAGCAACTGCATCAACACCATGAAGGCCTGCAAGGGAAGCCGCTTGATCGCCGTTGCGCGACCCGACCGCAACGGACGCAGGCTGGGATTCTATACGGTCGACGTCTTCGACGACCTGGGCACCCACTGCGCCCGCATGACCGCTACCGTGATGCACCTCCAGTAAGCGAATCCCCCTCCCCTTCTAAGGCAAGATTCCGCTTGAGCCTGTTCGCCCTCGCCATGGCGAACAGGCCGCTTGCCAGGGTGATGGCTAGGCAAGCGCCGCCTGCCGCGAATGTCGCAGTCCAGCTGCATGCCGCGATGGCGCTGAAGGCGAGCACCGCGAATCCGGGCACCAGATTGCTGATCATCGCAAAGCGGGCGAAGATCTTCGGATAGTCCCTATCGCCGAAGAATCCCTTCACCAATACGGGCGACAGCACATCGAGCACCGCGAACAGCGACCCGATCAAAGCGGCTCCCGCAAACACCAGGGCGAAGACGCCTTTCGCTGCAAGGAAGCATGCGATTGCAAGCAAGCCGCTCGCCAAGGCGATCACGAAAGCGAGCTTGATATTCCTGTCAGCAAGCATGCCCAACAGGATCTTGAAGGTCGCCTGGGCAAGCTGGGTGCACAGCACCACGAGCGAGGCGGCCATCACCACGTCCTCGTAGGCCATTTCCGTAAAACCCGCAGAGTCCAGGTAGTACACGTACGAGGGAACCAGGTTCGCAAGGCCGATCACACCGTTCATCAACCCCACACCCACGGAAATCGCCAGAAATGCAGCCGAAGCGAAGGCCACCTTGGCGGGAACGCCCCCTTCGGCTTTCTCCCGACCCTGTCCTTGTTCAAGCCCTTCGGAACCATAGGCACGCACCCCCGCATCTTCGAGACGGTTCTTCAAAAGGAAGAGGCACGCAGGCAAGGAAATAACCAGGCACAGGGCGCAGAGCGCCACGCATGAAACACGCCATCCCGCAGCGATGATGATCTTCCCGGCAACGAAAGCCCAAAGGGCACCGCCCACACCTGCCATGGAAATGCACAGGCCCACAACGGTACCCATCCTCTGCTCGAACCATCGGCTGATCAGGTTGGGGAGCATGAGCGCGATCAGGACCACGCCCGAGCAGCCCTGGAGGATCCCAACAAGATAGAAATGCCAAAGCTGGGTGCCGATGCCGTCCAAGAGCAGGGCCAGGCCGGAAACCACCGAAGCCCCGGTCAATACGGCGCGCAAGTCGAAACGCTCGATCAGACGCCCTCCGATCGGAGCGAATAGAGCCGCGGAAAGGTAGAGAAGGGAAGGCTGCAGCGAGAACACGCTCTCGCTCACCCCGAGGTCGCGGCTGATCGGAACCAAGAACACACCCCAGGTATTCATGGCCATCGTTGCCGGTGCCAGACAGAGCAAGGCCCCGGTCAGGACCACTCCGACATGGTATTTAGTCATCTTCCCCACGAAAACCTCCCCAAAACAAAAAAGCCGTGCAGACGGCAGCTGTCGCAACAGCATACCGCCCGCACGGCGGAAAAGGAATGCTATTTCAAACCCAAGGGCGCGAGCAGATCCATCAATTCGTAGAAAGCAGAGGGATGCGCGCTCAAGCCACGGCATTTGACCTTGGGGTATTCGGGGTGGTCGATCTCAAGCTCCCAATCCTGGCCGTCGAGGCACTTGGCATAGTACTTGGGCTCCCATTCGAATACGCCCAGCTGCTGCGCGGCATCGAAGAATTCCTGAACGATTTCCTTCTCCAGGTCGATGGCAACCTCTTCGGTTTCGGAACCGAGGAAGCTGCTGTAGATGCGCGTGCAGACGCTGCGATAGCTGCCATCTTCCAGCTGATAGGTCTTCACGGTCTGATTGCCCTTGCAATAGCCTCCAACGCCGAAGGTCAGAACCAATTGCTCGCTCATGTCTAGATCCTTTCCCTGGGTACAACAAAAAGCGGCAAGAATAACTTGCCGCTGAGAGTTCTTGGTGGAGCATAGGGGGATCGAACCCCTGGCCTCGGCATTGCGAACGCCGCGCTCTCCCAGCTGAGCTAATGCCCCAAGAAGCAGAAGATATTGTGCTCCCACAAACGTAAAATGTCAACCGCGCCCGAGCGAAAAATAAAAGCTGCTCGGAGACGGCTTATATTTTCCAGCGATTCGCTTTAGAAGTCCAAGGAAGCTTGGGGGGTCTGGGAATCTTCGGAAGAATCATCCTCGATGAAATCTCCGAATACCGGCTCGCCATGCCTGCTCAGCTCCACGGTTCCGGTGAGAATATCGACATACTGGTACGATTGACGCGTCTTCCTGCCACGCCTGCGTTCAACCTCGACGATGAAGAGCTGAGGATGAACCTGCATGAGGATTCCTTCGGATTCGATTACCTTGGAACGACCCATGTTGGCGCGAATGGACAGACGCTGGCCGACAAGCCCATTCAGCGTTTCGCGAATGTTGCCGACGATGTTTGCCTGCTTTTCGAGATCCAATTCTTGCCACTGCTTTCTAGTTGCCAAATTAATACAGAAAACGCAACTATTGATTATACCACCATTGTCAATTAGCGCAACAAAAAGCAGGTATCGTTTGGGAAATGCCACTTTTCACGACAAATCGAAACCATTCCGTTGCCGATTTGTCTTTTCGGCAGAGAGTACGGAACTATCTCAGGGAAACGAGTCCAAGGTCCAGGGCAGCCGCCCCGAGCGCCTTGAACTCGGCGAGTTCGAGGGACTCGCCACGTCGGCGCGGATCGATCCCCGCCTCCCCGAAAACCTGGGAAAGCAGGTCCGGGGCGCCCTCCACTCCCGAAAAGTAGGTACGGCAGGAATTCGAAATGGTCTTGCGGCGGTTGGCGAAGGCCGCATCCGCCATAACCATGGTCGCCTTGCGCTGCTGGGGAGACATATCCCTGCAGGGAACCCTGTCCAGGCGCAGCACAGCGCTGTTCACGCGCGGAGGCGGGAAGAAATTGCCGGGGCTCACCTGAAACCTTCCTGCAGGCTGGGCGAACAGGGAAAGCTTGACCGTGAAGGCGCCGTAGTTCTTCGTCCCCGGCTTCGCCGCCATACGGTCGGCAACTTCGGCCTGCACCATCACGGTAGCCGATTCCAGAGACTCGAAGCGTTCGAAATAATCGAGCACCAAGGTTGCCGCAACGGCATAGGGAAGGTTCGAGACCAGCTTATTCGGCTCGTAGGTAAGATCGGAAGGCATCACTTCCAAAGCGTCTCGGTTGATCAAGGTGAAACGGTCCTGCCACCGCGCGCAGGTGCGGGCGAGCACGGGCGGCAGATCGCTATCGCGCTCGATTGCCGTCACCGCCCCCGAACACTGCAGGAGCGCAACGGTAAGCGTGCCGATACCCGGGCCGATTTCAAGCACGCGGTCGGATTCAACCAATTCCGCCAGATCGCAGATATGGCGGACGATACCGTCGTTGATGAGGAAATGCTGGCCCAAGGCCTTCTTGGTTGCCAACCCATGCGCCTCGAGCACCTCGCGTGTTGCCGGCACGCTTGCAAGCGGGGAAAGCCGGTCGGTCATCGGAAGAACTCCCTTCATGCTGCGCCCGTAATGAGCGGACGCGTCGTCCTATCCAGGCGAGTCGCGCTCAGCGCGTCCTCAGCCGATCATCTCCAAGGCTCGATCGCAAGCCCGATCGCAGCTTTCACCGATACAGGGCAGCACCCCTTCCAGGCGAAACCCCGCAACCGCCAAAGCAGAGCGCATGATGGTTTCCAAGGGCGCATAGCCATGGGGGTCCCCTCCCTGCCCCACCGCCATGAGCTTTGCAGGCCGCTTGGGCACCTTCGGGTCATAGGCGGCAAACAAAGGTTGAAGGCGATCGAGCAGGGCCTTCATCTGGGAAGGAGGACCTGCAAAATACACGGGGCAGATCACATACAGGTAATCCGTGCCGCCCAAAAGGTCCAGAACCTGGGACATTCCGTCATCGAAGACGCAACCGCCGCTATCCAGGCAGGCATTGCAGCCGACACACGGATCGATATCCAAATCCGCCACGGAAAGCAGGTTCACTTGGTCTTCGGGGAAGCGCCCCTGCAGGGCATCGCGAAGATACCCTGCAGCACAGGCGCACTTGCCGTTTCGTTGGGGCGACCCGCAGATTATCGTGCGGACATCTGCCACGTGGTAGCTCCGCGGTCGAACAGGTCGCGGGCATTCTTGAACATGGTCGCCAGAAGCTCGCGACGGGCATCCCCGGGCTCGCAGCCTCGGATTTCGGCGATCTTGGCCGCGGTGAACACGGCGAACTCGGGGCTGCACTTGCGTCCGCGCAGGGGCACGGGCGCCATATAGGGGCTGTCGGTTTCGGTGAGCAGGCGGTTCGCAGGGATGATCTTCACGGATTCGCGCAGGTCATCGCAGCTTGCAAAGGTAACGGAGCCTCCTACGCTGATATAGCAGTCGCGCTCCAACCAGGGCTCCAGCTCCTTCGGACCCAGGGTGCAGCAATGCAGCACGCAACCGCCTTCGGGCATGCCTTCTTCGTCCAGGATGCGCAGGGCGTCCTCATGCGCCTCGCGGATGTGCAGCTGCACGGGAAGGCCGGTACGATGCGCAAGCTGGAGCTGGCGGCGGAAGACCTTCTGCTGCCTATCGCGCGGGGAGAAATCGTAATGGTAGTCCAGACCGATTTCGCCCAGGGCGCAGGTGCGCTTGTCGGCCAAGCGCTCGAGCAGGCCGGACTCCACGCTGGAGTTGTAGTCCTTGGCATTATGGGGGTGGCAGCCGCAGGTAAGGCGGATGATGGGGTCGAAGACGAAGGAATCCTTGTCGATTACATGCTGCCAGGCACCCGCGGACATGATCCACCCGCCCATGCTGCTGTATACGCTACCGGCATCTTCGACGATGTCGGTGACGCACACCATCAGGTTGATGTTGTATGCGGCAGAGCGCGCAAGGGACAGGTCGCGGTTATCGAGCATGGAAAGATGGCAGTGCACGTCGGCGACGGGACCTTCCAGCTCGGGTTCGGGAGCAGGGATTTCCTTGTATTCCCCATCCTTCTTCTTCACTCGGAACTTCAGGTCGTAGAAAGCCTCTTCGCGCTCGATGCCCGCTTCGGCATCGCGCTGCTTCCACTGCTCTTCCAGCTTATCGGAGTTGTCTGCAAACATATGCAGGGCGGTAGTCATTGCCATGGAAGGTTCCTCCTACAGGGAAAGGTCGATGGAATCGACGTCCAGACGCGGGAACAGCGGGTCGCCCTTTTCCACCGCGTTGCCGGCGGGCAGGCCGCCCCAACGGGAAGCCGCCTCGATGTCGGTGATGTCGGTCACGCAGCCCAGGCTCATGCGGCGGAAGACCTCGTTGGAGGTGTTGGGCATGAAGGGGGCCATGAACAGGGCGATGATGCGGATGGCTTCCAGGGAGTTGTAGATAACGGCCGCCAGCTGCTCGCGGGTTTCCTCGCTCTTGGCCAGGTTCCAGGGTGCGGATTCCTCGACATAGAGGTTCACGCGGCCTGCAAGCTTCTGGACTGCGGCGGCGGCGCCGGTGAAGTCGACGCGCGCCATGCAGGCGTCGTATTCGGCATACAGGTCCTTGGCGATTTCATGCAGGGGATTGTCCTGGGCGCCTTCGGGGGCCTGGGGAACCACGCCATCGAAGTACTTGCCGGTCATATTGAACACGCGGCTGCACAGGTTGCCCCAGGTATTGGCCAAATCGGCGTTGTACACCTGGACCATGCGCTCGATGCTGATGTTTCCGTCATGGCCGAACTGCACGTCGCTCATGAAATAATAGCGGTACGCGTCGACGCCGAAGATACGCACCAGGTCGGCGGGCTTGATGCCGTTGCCCTTGGACTTGGACATCTTCTCGCCGCCCACCATGAGGAAGCCATGGCCGAACACGGTGCCGGTGATGGGCAGGCCTGCCGCCATCAGCATGGCGGGCCAGATCACGCAATGGAAACGGGTGATGTCCTTGCCCACGAAGTGGTACTGCATGGGCCAGCGGCGCTCGAACTCGCCGGGCTTTTCGGGATCCGCATAGCCGATGCCGGTGATATACGCCAGCAGCGCGTCCGCCCAAACGTAGCAGACATGGCCCTCATCGAAGGGCAGGGGGATGCCCCAATCGAAAGTGGAACGGCTGATGGACAGGTCCTGCAGACCGCCCTTGACGAAGGTGACCACTTCGTTTCTACGGGTCTCGGGACGGATGAAGTCGGGGTTCTCCTCATAGAACTTGAGCAAGGGCTCCTGGAATTCGGAAAGCTTGAAGAACCAGTTCTCTTCGCCGGATGCACGGCGGACGGGGCGCTTGCAATCGGGGCAGACGAATTCGCCCTCCTCGTTCTTCTCCAGGTCGCTTTCCGCGTAGTAGGTTTCCTCATGCACGCAGTACCAACCCTCATAGGCGCTCTTGTACAGATAGCCCTTTTCGTACAGGTCGTTCCAGAACTTCTGGACAGTACGGGTCTGCGCGGGCTCGGTGGTGCGCACGAAACGATCGTAGGTGATATCGAGCATGTCCCAGGCATCCTTGAAGGCAGGGACCATGCTGTCGCACCATTCCTGGGGCTGCATGCCGTTGCGCTCTGCGGTTTCGGCAACCTTCTGGCCATGCTCGTCAAGGCCGGTGATGAAGGCGACGTCGTAGTCGTTCATACGCTGGTAACGGGCCACGGTATCTGCCGCGATGGTGGTGTACGCGGTGCCCAGGTGCGGTGCTGCGTTCACGTAGTAGATCGGTGTGGTGAAGGAATAGGTTCCCTTTGACATGTTGCGTTTCTCCTCTGCCCCGACAGCTGATGATGCCGCCTGGGTGCTCTGGTGCCTGTTCGCGCAACGCGCTTCGGCAATGCGGATAAATCAAACCTGCTTATTATAGCGCAATGGAAGCAAGCCCTCGCAGGAAGCCTGCAGCTCCCCTGCCTTCACGGCAGAGGGATAGCCGGGAAATGCAACGGAGGAAGGCGCCTCGTTGCGATAGAATGCCCCCAGAAACCCAAGCCTAAGGAGGAACCGTGCTCTTCGAAGACATCCGCATCCTCGATCAGGATTTCAACATGGTCGAACACTGCTGGGTCGGCACCGTAGACGACCGCATCGCCTACGTAGGAACCCAGGCACCCGAAAACCCCGAAGCCTACGGCGAGAAGTATGCGGGAGCGAACCGCTTGCTCATGCCCGGCTTCTTCAACGCCCATGCACATTCGCCCATGACCATCCTGCGCGGCTACGGCGAGGCACTGCCCCTGCAAGAATGGCTCAACGACCGCATCTGGCCATTCGAAGCGAAGATGACACCTGAAGACAACTACTGGGGCACCGTGCTGGCGTGCGCTGAGATGCTGCGCTATGGCACCGTAAGCTTCAGCGACATGTACTACTGCTCCGAAGACCGCTTCCGCGCAGTCGCCGAAGCGGGTATGAAGATGAACTCTTGCGAAGGCCTGCTGGCATTCGAGCCCAAGCCCTATTCCGAATACCCCATCTGCCAGCTGAACGACCAGCTGATCGAGCGTTTCCATGGAGCAGAGAACGGACGCCTGCTGGTGGACTACAACATCCACGCCGAATACACCAGCAACCCCCAAGTCGTGCGCGACATCGCGCAGCTGGCGAAGGAGCGCGGCCTGCGCATCCATCTGCATGCAAGCGAGACCAAGTTGGAAACCGAGGAATGCAAACAGCGCCACGATGGCATGACACCCATCCAGTACTTCGACAGTTTGGGCGTATTCGAGAACCCCACCACCGCGGCGCACTGCGTCTGGCTGGAAGAACCCGATTTCCAGATCCTGCGGGACCGTGGCGTCTTCGTCGCAACCAACCCCGTCTCCAACATGAAGCTGGGTAGCGGATTCGCACCGATCAAGCGCATGCTCGACGAGGGCATCAACGTGGCGCTGGGCACCGACGGCTGCTCCTCCAACAACAACCATGACATGATGCAGGATATGTACGTCATGGCCCTGTGCGCCTGCGGATCCACCCTGGACCCCGCCGCCATCACTCCGCAGCAGGTACTTCGCGCGGCGACCCGCACTGGCGCCTTGAGCCAGGGACGCGATGACTGCGGCCTGATCGCAGAGGGCATGAAGGCCGACCTGTGCGTGCTCGACACAAGCGGACCCAGCTGGGCGCCCATGACCAACGGACCTGCCAACGTGGTATACGCCGGGCATGGCAGCGACGTGGTGCTGACCATGGTCGACGGCAGCGTGCGCTACCGCGACGGGGAATGGGCCGGCATCGACATCGAGCGCGCCATCTACGAGACCGGCGCGAGCGTGCAGCGCATAATCGGAGAACTGCAGGAATAACGGCGACCGGGAGCCCGCGCTCCCACAACACGGCATCAACTCCGATTCGCCGCACATCGGAAGGGCGGATTAGCGGGCGCCCGCACCCTCCGCGATGCGGCGCCAAGCCCTGCGACAGCATTCATGAACCGGACACGGAAAAGGGCGGACGGCCTCGAAAGAAGCCGCCCGCCCTTCGCCTGCCAGGACGGTAAGGATGCCCTTACCATGCCGAAGCGTAGATTTCGTAGGAGTCGAAGGGGATATCGTCGTACATTCGGACTTCGAATGTCGTGGATTCGCCTTCCTTCGCAGGGGTGATGTAGGTTTCGAATCCACCCGCGAGCTTTCCGGACCCATCTTTCAACACCAAATCGATTCGCACATTGTCATGCAGGGGTTGCCCGCCCAGCGCCTCGGTCGTGCCCGGATTGGTCGTAACCTCGCCGACAAACGACCCTCCGAGCGAGCCTTCCACATAGGAAGCGTTCTCGACCGTATAGCATTCCCCGCTGGAAAGGGACGAAGTCCACGTGGACCCCATCGACGAACCCGTCGAGAACCCCACCTCCGCAGGCGCATTCCCATTACCCGCCTGTCCGGTGAAGGTCATCTCCGTCCCAGGGGATATCACGTTGTAGGTCTGGGTATCGGAGAACACCACGCTGCCGTCCTTGCCGCGTCCCGTGATGATGATCTCCGGGCAAAGCAACGCCCGGTCTTCCGAATCGTTTCGGATGGTGACGGCATAATGGACGTATCCGCTGCTGGAAACCGAGTAGCCGCTCTCCACGATGCTGAAAGGCACTTCGTCGGCGGTAACCGCGCTTGACCGAGCGTCATCCCCGATCGAAGAAGACGAGGCTTCCGAGCCGAGAGAAGAATCCGCCTGGATTTCCGAGGCGGAAGGAGTCTCCCTAACGGACCTCGACTCATCCGAATGCGAAGAGGCTATCGAAAAGAGGGCATATCCACCACCCGCAAGGGCCGCCAGAACCACGCACACGGCGAGCACGACGAGCACGATTGCCTTCCTGCGGGGCTTCTTTTCCGCAGGTCGGGCACCCGAAGCCTCGGCATCCGCGCCGAGACCCTGCTGGGACGGAGTATCCCAATATGCATTCGAGGCAGCGGAAGGAGGAGCGGACGAACCCTGCGCCCCGAAGGGGGCCGCAGGCGTTGCATGGGCATTCCCGCATTCAGCATCTCCGAAAGGAGCACCTGCGCCCTCTCCTCTGTCGGCGGCATTCGATGCAGGCAGATTCACCCCACCCGATACCGCAGCGCGGAAATCCTCCAAGAACGATGCGACCGATTGGTATCTGCCGCTCGGCTCGAAGGTGCATGCCCGCTTGATAACGCGAAGCAATCCAGGCTGCTGCCGGGCCAAATCGGCAAGCGCAGGCTCGAAGCGGTCGGAATCAGGCCTTATTCCCGTGAGAAGGTAACCCGAAAGCCTGCCGAGCGAATAGATGTCGGACCGCCTGTCCACATTGGCGAAGCCGTACTGTTCAGGGGCCGCAAAGCCCCAGGTTCCCAGATGGGCGGACTGGCTGGAAGAGCCCTCGTATTCCATGCGGGCGATACCCAGATCGATCAAATGGGCCCCATCGGCTGCGATGATGATGTTCTCGGGCGTGATATCGCAATGGATGATGCTGTGGCGATGCAGTTCCGCAACCGCTTCGCAGATGCCCTCTATGATGGCGAGCGCCTGCTTGGGAGCCTGCCCCTTCCCTTCCGCCATATGCTCGGCGAGGGTGCAACCGGGAACATAGCTGCATATCACCACGAAGGTGTCGGGCGTTTCGTATGTCGCCTCCACGTGGGGCAGACGCGGGCAGGAACACTCGGAAAGCGCTGCCCAAACGCTACGATGGGCGGACGCGTGGAAGATGCGCTTGCGGATGAAGGGACCGGTGCCGTCGATGGTGACGATTTCGGTCATGCCCGATTTCCCCTGGGCCAGCACGCGTTCCACAGTGTAGGCATCGTCGATGCTCATACTGTGCATTACCCTTTTGTCATCCAATTCCGGTTCCCGTCCACATTCCAATCCAAACAATCGGCCCGAACGCCGATGCGCAAGCCAAGCAAACGCAGCGCAGCAGCAACGACCTATGATAATCGCAAGAAGAATGAGCTTCCTCAGTTGACAACTGAAAAATCCTCATCTGTAAAAGAGAAGAGGCCGAGCAAACCAAAGGGAAGCTTTGCCCTAAGCGACGCCCTGAGGGATTACTTCTTCAGGGGACCCGTTGCGAACAGGGTCTTTTCACCCAAGCGCCATAGCTCGTCGTCGATCCTGGCGCGATCGAATCCCTTTTCGATGCCCCAGATGATGATGGCATCCCTGCGGTTCTTGCACCAAAGCACCGAAACACCCGCCAAGCGCATCAGCCTCTGGGTCTGCGCCAAATCGCATCCTAGGCCTAAGGCGAGCATGATGGCGTGATCGCGGCCGGGACGGCTCTTCCCGGAAAAGATATCGTAGACCACCGTGGCATTCAGGCTGCTGCCGCGCACCACGTCGGCACGCTTCAGGCCCTTTTCCCTCAGCAATCCCGAAAGGAAGTCGACCAACGTCGTTTCAACTGTGGAATCCTCTTCGTCGAAATAGTCTTCCATCGAGGACGACGCCAGAAGGCGCTTCAACAGGTCCTCGGTGAGTCGTTCGGTCTTCATGGGCGGGACATCCTAGGGTTTCGCGGGCGATTCTACGGAAGTCTAAGGCAATGCGCTTCCGCCCCGCTAGGATACCAGACTTCACGCACTCGCCCAGCCATTGCAACCCCCATCATCCACACGCATCAAGTACGCAGGGAAATTCCGCAGACGCGCCCGACGTCTGGACCCCATCCGGATAAACCACGAATGCCCGTTGGGTTTCTGTAAGGCCGCTTGGCTATACTGGGCGGCCTTCCGAAACAGCCAATCTCAAGCGCCCGACGGCGCCCGCCTGAAAGGAGCAGCATGGCCCGAAACCGCAAACCCGCTCACGCCCTTCTGCAACCGATCGGAATCACCGTAACGGCACTTGCCGCAGCATGCCTGGCACTTTTTGCCTCCTACGCCTTCGCAGACACCGCAGCCTACGCCGACGAAGCATCCAGGCTGCAGGAGCTGGTCGAGCAGACCGCGGCGGAATACGACGAAGCGGAAGCCCGCGTGGAAAAAACCGAGAAGCGGATACGAGAAAACGAGCGCGAGATCGCCCTGATAGAAGAGCAGCTGCCAGCCCTCAGGGAAACCGCAGGCGAATCCGCCCGCGCCCTCTACAAGCTCAACCGGGATGGCAGCTTCCCCTTGGAGCTCCTGCTTTCCGGCGGGAATGCGAACGACCTTATCGTCACATGCGACTACCTGGATGCCATCAACTCCCATAACCTTGCGGCAATAGAGAGGCTTTCCAACGCGCAAGAGAAACTGCGCCAGCGCCAAGAACAGCTGCAAGTCGATTTGGAAAGCGCGCAAAAAGAGCAGGAAGCTGCCGATGCCGCCCTGAAAGACGCCCAAGCAGCCCGGCGGAAAGCGGAGGAAGAAGCGCTAGAACAGGCCCGAAAGCAAGCCGAACAAAAAGCGGCATTTGCGGAGGCGGAAAGGAAGGCGAGACGGCTTGCTTCGGGCGGTGTCGATTCCGGTAACGCGCAGCGCCCCCAAGCGCAAGGCGACGGAATCGAAGGGCTTTCCGCGGGCGTGTCGCAAGGCGATGTGGACTGGTCCGCCGACAAGCAGGCCTTCGTCGAGGAGTGGACCGCCCGCATCGACGCCTACCTGGCAGGATCGCCGCTTGCAGGACAAGGCGCCGTCTTCGCAGCTTCCGCTTGGGATAACGGCGTGGACCCGCGCTGGTCCCCCGCCATATCCTGCGTGGAGAGTACGAAGGGGGCATACTGCTTCCTACCCTGCAACGCCTGGGGCTGGGGAAGCTACAGCTTCGGATCCTGGGAGGAAGCCATCCGCGGACACGTGGCATACCTTGCGGACATGTACGGATCGACGGTCACACCCGAAGCGGCAAGCATCTACTGCCCACCGAATGCAAGCTTCTGGTACAACCGCTGCGTCGAGGAAATGGCTCTTATCTAGAATTCCAGGTACATTTCGATATGGGGAATGCCGTCTTCCAGGAACTCCTCGGAAGTCTGTACGAAACCCTGCGCCTCATAGAACTTCCGCGCATACACCTGCGCCTCGATCCTGATGCCGGGGGTGTCCATGTTCTCCCGTACGACGCGGATGCCTTCTGCAAGAAGCCTGCTTCCCAAGCCGCAACGGCGACGGTCGGGAGCCGTGATAACGCGTCCCAGGGCTGCTTCGGGAAAAGAAACACCGGGTTCCAGCGCACGCAGGTATGCGGCAATCCCCTGCTCGTCGCACATGATGACGTGGAAGCCGAAGCGATCCTTGCCGTCGATTTCCGGATAGGGGCAGTCCTGCTCCACGACGAACACATCGACGCGCAGTTTCAGGATGTCGTACAACTCGTCGACCGTCAGCTCTTCGAATCGCTTCACGATGGTTTCCATGCAGCCTCCGTTCCTTTCCCGAACCCGCCACGATTATAGCCGCACCGACGAGCGCGTATCCATTCCGTTGCCCAAGCACCGTTTGTCTTGCGGTACCATTGTGAAGTTGCACAATCGCATTGCAAGGAGCGCATATGAACCTGTTCGAATCCCTGAAGACCTGCTTCAAGAAGTTCATCGATCCTGTCGGCCGCGCACGCCGAAGCGAATTCTGGTGGTATGTGCTCTTCGCCGTCGCCGTGATCCTGGTTGCGAACATGGTCTCCCGGTGGTTCTACAACGACATCGTAGTCACCATCTGCCGCATCGTATACATCGCCGTGGTCTGCCCCATGATCACCTGTATGATGCGCCGCATGCATGACCTGGGTAAATCGAGCCTGTGGGTCTTCCTTGCAATCATCCCCGTCATCGGCTGGATCCCCCTGGCCATCCTTGCAGCAAAGGACAGCCAACCTGGCGAGAACGACTACGGCCCCAACCCAAAAGGCGTGAACTAGCAATAGACCGCCGATTTAACGCACGACAACAGGGTCAGCTTGCCTGGATAGCGAAGAAGCCGGTCAACCCGGCTTCTTCATTTCTCAACCGAAAGATCGGATAGCGAAACGGCGTAAGAACAAGGAACCACCGAAAGCCCGAAACCGCGCGAGAAAAACCCACTCGCCCTACGACAGCTTCTTCTTCGCTTCGCGCCAGTTGGGAAGAAAGGCGTCCATGAGCGCCTTGAAACGGGGACCGTGGCCGAACTCCAACAGATGGCACAGCTCATGGACCACCACGTATTCCAGGCATTCGGGCGGGAACAGAGCCAAACGGATGTTGATGCAAATGCGCCCCGTGGAAGGCTGGCAGCTTCCCCAACGGCTCTTCATGTTGCGATACGCCAGCTCGCCCGCCTTCACACCCATGATCGGCTCCCACTTGGCAACCAAAGGCGGGACGAAAGCCTTCACCAAGGCGCGCCACTGCTCGACTTCCTGCTTGCTGGCACGCTCGGCACGACTCATGGGAGAATCCATGACCCGCTCTCGGCTCCTGACGAGCCAGTCGTGCTTCGAGGCTATGAACTGCGAGATATGCTCCCTGCCAAGGGATGCAGGAGCACTTACCTGGATACGCCCATCCGGAGGGAGCACGCGCACGCTCAGATTCTTCACATTCTTGTAGGAGACCCAAACCTCCAGGTCTTCCACGAACAGCAACTCTTCGGAATGCACCGCGGGCATCTATTCCCCGCGGGCCTGTTTCGAAGCGGCAAGCGCCATGTCGTAAGCCTCATTACGGGCAAGGCCGAACTCCGCCGCCAACTGCTTTGATATCTGCTTGGCGCGCACGCCCTCCGCCGCCAACTGTGCGGCACGGTCCGCCGCCCCGTCGCGCGCGTCCTGGACTTCGCAGGCACGCTCCTGCTCGCTGGGAGCATCGATGACCAGCACGATCTCGCCCTTCACACCACCTGCGGCCTCACGCTCGGCAAAGGTTTCGGCAAGTTCTTGCGCGGTGCCGATAACCACTTCCTCATGAAGCTTCGTAAGCTCGCGGCATACCGCCACCTGCCGATAGGGCATCGATTCGGCAACGGCACGCAAAGCTGCCACGATCCGATGGGGGCTTTCGTAGAAAAGCAGCACCGCATCGAGAGAATGCAGCGCAGCCAAGGTTTCCGCCCGCTGGCCTTCCTTGCGGGGGAAGAACCCGCCGAAATAGAAACGCGGGCAGGTAAAACCGCTCGCAACGTACGCGGTTGCAGTCGCAGTGGGCCCGGGAAGCACTTCCACAGGGGCGCCCGCAGCACGCGCCGCAGCGACGAGGCGCTGCCCGGGATCGGAGACCCCGGGCATGCCCGCGTCGGTGCAGTATGCAATCACTTCGCCGGAAAGCACGCGCTCGACGATCGCTGCAGCGCGCTGCCCGACGGTGTTCTCGTCGAGGCGCTCCATGCGGCAGCTGATCCCGAAGCTGGCAAGCAGCTTGCCGGTCACACGGGTATCTTCCGCGCAGACCGTATCCGCTGCGGCAAGCGCTTCCTTGGCGCGCGGTGTCATGTCGCCCAAGTTGCCGATGGGAGTAGGGCAAATGACCAGCTTGCCCTGCCTGGTACGCGCGACCAGGCTGGCAAGCGAGGCACCCTGCTCCCACGCACCCGCCCGTTCTTCGGATTCCGGAGAGACGAGCGAGGCGAGCGTTCCCTGCATTCCGGCCATCCTGTTAATCTTCCTTCAGCAGCTCTTCGGCAATCTCGATTGCGCAGGCCTTCTTCTGGGTCTTATCGGAAGCCTGATAGCTGGCGGTACGCGCCTGGCGCGCAGCAGCTTCCTTGTCTTCCATATTCGCCTTCGCAACAGCGATCATCAGCTTGATGCGGTTGAGCTGGTTGACCTCGGAGGCACCGGGGTCGTAGTCGACGGCAACGATGTTGCTTTCGGGGTAGCGGCGGCGCAGTTCCTTGATGACCGCCTTGCCCACAACATGGTTGGGCAGGCAGGCGAATGGCTGGGCGCACACGATATTGGGTGCGCCATGATGGATCAGCTCGACCATTTCCGCGGTGAGCAGCCAACCCTCGCCCATGGAATTGCACAGGCTCAGGATGTCCGCAGCGTAGTCGCCCAAGGTGAAGATGTCAGTGGGCGGCTCGAAGCGGTTGGACTTCTCCAGGGCGGCGATGACGGGCTTGCGCACCATGTCGATCACCTTCAGGATGGCCTTCGCGCCCAGCGCACCCGTGGAGGAGCGGCCCAAGGGGTCCTTCTGATAGATACGGCCCACGATGCCGAACAGGAAGAACTCCAGCAGACCGGGCACGACGGCTTCGCAGCCTTCCGCCTCGATCTGCTCGACCACCTGGTTGTTCGCGGTGGGGTGGAACTTAACCAGGATCTCGCCGACCACGCCGACACGGGGCTTGGTCCCCTCGCCCATCAAGGGCAGATGGTCGAAGTCATCCACGATCTCGCGCACGGTCTTTGCGAAGCGCTTCTGGGTTTCGCCCTCGCGGATCTGGTCCTTGGTCTTCTCCATCCAATAGCGGAACAGGTAGAAGGCGCTGTTGGGTTCCACCTCGTAGGGCCGGGTACGGTACAGGCACTGCATAAGCAGGTCACCGTACATGAGCGAGTAGAAGGCCTGCTTCAGCATATCGAAGGACAGCTTGAAGCCGGAGTTCACTTCGTCCATGTTGCCCTGCAGAGCCAAGGAGATAACCGGGATATGGCCCATACCCGCGGCCTTCAGGGCCTTGCGGATAAGCGAGATGTAGTTGGTCGCACGGCAGCCGCCGCCGGTCTGGGTGATGATGACCGCCAAGCGATCGGTATCATAGCGACCGCTCATGACCGCTTCCATAATCTGACCGGTGACCAGGATGGACGGATAGCAGATGTCATTGTTGACATACTTCAAGCCGGCATCGACCGCGCCGCGGTCGACCGAAGGCAGAAGCTCCATGTTGTAGCCGTTCGCCTTGAACACTTCCAGCAGGATCTCGAAGTGGATGGGGGCCATCTGGGGCACCAGGATGGTCCAACCGTCGTCTTTCATCTGCTGGGTGAACTCGACACGAGGGAATTCGGTGGAGACGTTTTCCCTCTTACTCTTCTGAATGGTGTCGGCAACCTCCACGGCAGCGCGCGCCTCACGGGAGCCGTCGCTGTTGGCGATGGATTCCTCTAAGCGCTCGACCAGGGCCTCCACCTTCAGGTCGCCCACAGGACAGCCCTTGGCCAGGCTTTCCGCTTCCGCCGCCTCATCGGCCTTGTCCTTCAACGCGGCAAGCAGGCTGCGTACGCGGATGCGCGCGGCACCCAGGTTGGAAACCTCGTCGATCTTGAGCACGGTATACACCTTGCCGGCAGCTTCCAGGATCTCCTGCACCTGGTCGGTGGTCAGGGCGTCTAGACCGCAGCCGAAGCTGTTGAGCTGGATCAGGTCCAAATCGTCGCGCTGGGTGGCAACCTTGGCGGCTGCATACAGGCGCGTATGGTACATCCACTGGTCGACCACGCGGATGGGGCGCTCGAGCGTTCCCAAATGCGCGATGCTGTCTTCGGTGAGCACGGCCAAACCGAAGCTGGTGAGCAGTTCGGGGATGGCGTGGTTGATTTCGGGGTCGATATGGTAGGGACGGCCCGCAAGCACGATGCCGTGGGTGTGGGTCTGCTCCATCCAACGCAGGGTTTCCTCGCCCTTCGCGCGCATGTCATCATGGAAGCGGACGTCTTCTTCCCAGGCAGCATCCACCGCAGCGTTGATTTCCTGCTGGGTGGGTGCGGCGGCGTGCTTGCCCATGATCTCGGGATGCTCCTGCACCAGCTCCACGAACAGGCGCTTCTTCAGCTTCTCCTTCTTGTCGTAAGGCAGGTACGGATTCAGGAAGGGGATGTTCTCTTCCTGCAGCTCATCGATATTCAGGCGAAGCGACTCGGAGTAGCTCATGACGATGGGGCAGTTATAGTGGTTGCCGGCACCTTCGTCTTCCTGGCGCTCCCACTTGGCGCAGGGCATCCAGATGAAATCGGGGCGCTTGGCAATCAGGTTCATCACATGGCCGTGGCTGATCTTCGCAGGATAGCAGGCGTTTTCGGACGGGATGGACTCGATACCCTCTTCGTAGGTCTTCTTCGTGGTGGGATCGGAAATGAGCACGCGGAAGCCCAGCCTGGTGAAGAAGGTGAACCAGAAGGGATAGTTCTCGTACATGTTGAGCGCACGTGGGATGCCCACTACGCCGCGGGTCGCCTGCTCGGCGGAAAGCGGCTGGTAATCGAAGAGGCGATGGCTCTTGTAATCGAACAGATTGGGAACCTCGCTCTGGCCCTTCGACACGCCGGCGCCACGCTCGCAGCGGTTGCCGGTGATGAAGCGGCGGTGCTTGCCCGTGGCCTCGTCGATGCCGAAGTCGTTGATGGTGAGCAGGCAGTGGTTCTCGCATGCCTTGCAACGGGTAGTGCGATGGGTGGGATGCAGCGCATCCAGCTGGTCAGGGGTGAGCAGGGTGGAAACCGCATCGTGGCCGCTGCGGCGCACGCAGGATTCGTAACGGTCGCGCGCCAGGAGCGCTGCGCCGTAGGCGCCCATGTTGCCCGCGATATCGGGACGCACGGCATTCACTTCGGAAAGCTGCTCGAAGGAACGCAGCACGGCATCGTTCAAGAAGGTGCCGCCCTGCACGATGACCTTTTCGCCCACGTCATGCGGGTCGCGGATCTTGATGACCTTGAACAGGGCGTTCTTGATGACGGAAATCGCCAGGCCCGCAGCGATATCGCCCACGGTGGCGCCTTCCTTCTGCGCCTGCTTCACACGGCTGTTCATGAACACCGTGCAACGGCTTCCCAGGTCAACAGGGTTTTCTGCAGAATTGGCAGTTTCGGCGAACTCGCCGATTTCCAGATTCAGGCCGGAAGCGAAGCTCTCGATAAAGGAACCGCAACCCGAAGAGCATGCCTCGTTGAGCATGATGCTGTCGATCACGCCGTCCTTCACACGCAGGCATTTCATGTCCTGGCCGCCGATGTCCAGGATGAACTCCACACCGGGGAGCATTTCCTGGGCGCCGCGCAGATGCGCGACGGTCTCGATTTCGCCCGAGTCGACGCGCAAGGCCTCCAACAGCAGGCCTTCTCCGTAACCGGTCACGGTCGCATGGCCCAGCTGCACCTTGGGAGTGCCATCGGCGTTCTTGGGAAGCTCATCGTAGAGCTTGGCGATACCGGCCTTCGCGGTTCCCAATACATCGCCCTTGTTATTGGTATAGAAGGACCACAGCAGGCTGCCGTCTTCGGCAACAAGCGCGGTCTTGAAGGTAGTGGAACCGGCATCGATACCCAGAAACGCCTTGCCCTCATAGGTTTCCAGAGGAGTGCGCTTCACGCATTCTGCCGCATGGCGCTGCTTGAATTCGTCGTATTCGGCCTGATCGGCGAACAGAGGGGGAAGGCGCACGACTTCGCTGCCCTGGATATTCCCGATGCCTTCCAAACGGTCGACGATATCGTTCAGCCGCTCGACCTTGGCCTCCTTTGCGCCCGCGACCGCGCAGCCAGCGGCAACGAACAGGTGGGCGTTCTCGGGGACGATGATGTGATCGTCATCGAGGTTGAGCGTCTCGTAGAAGCGTCTGCGCAGTTCGGGCAGGTATTGCAAGGGGCCGCCCAAGAAGGCGACATGGCCACGGATGGGCCTGCCGCATGCCAGGCCGGAAATGGTCTGGGTCACGACCGCCTGGAAGATGGAAGCGGCGACATCTTCCCTTTTCGCGCCCTCGTTCAGAAGCGGCTGGACATCGGTTTTCGCGAAGACGCCGCAACGGCTTGCAATGGGATACAGGATGGTGTGCTTCGCTGCCAAGTCGTTCAAGCCGGCAGCGTCGGTATCCAGCAGGGCCGCCATCTGGTCGATGAAGGCGCCGGTACCGCCCGCGCAGGTTCCGTTCATGCGCTGTTCGATGCTGTTGTCGAAGTAGATGATCTTCGCATCCTCGCCGCCCAATTCGATGGCGACGTCGGTCTGGGGAATGAAGGTCTCGACAGCGGTCTTGCTGGCGATGACTTCCTGGATGAACGCGATATCAAGCCACTGGGCCAGAAGCAGGCCGCCCGATCCGGTAATCGCCACGGTCATGCGCTCTTCGCCGAATTCGGCGGCGCACTTCTTCAGGACTTCCACGATAGTCGCACGGACGTCCGCATGGTGGCGCTGGTAGATGGAGTACTTGATTTCGCAGGCATCGTCGAGGATCGCGAGCTTGACGGTGGTCGATCCCACGTCGATGCCAATATGCAGGCTTTGCTCCATATCAATCTTTCTCTCGTTTTTAGGCCTTCCTCGCACGGAAGACGAAAAAGCAACCCTTACATTTTAGGCTATTTCAGGGATTTTTAAGGTTTCATTCACAAAAGACCTCCGCCTTTGAAAGCGTTTTGAAGAAAAAACTACCGTGAAACCCAACAGTTTCGGGGCTTTGTACGATTAATTCGGCAATCGGAACCTCGAATCATGGGCATATCGGGCGCCATACAAGAGCTTTTTCCTGTCGGAAAATGAGCGAATGAGCCCGTTTCTTGGGGAAAACCTGCCTTGGAGGGCATTTCGAACAAACCATCTCCGTAGGAAGGAAGGGGATCCTGGAAAAGAGCGGGAAAGAACCGTAGGGTCCGCACGCTGCGGATGCGGGCCCCTTGTTCCCCAAGGCACGCAAGCGAACACCGCGTTCGCGCAAATGGCGGCTATAATGAAACGTCAGTCTTTACAAACGCAACTGCGGAGGGTACGCCCTCCCGTTCTCTTGAAAGGGATATGCCATGCAGATCACGCCGGCCGAAGTCGCCGAAACGCTTGCGATGGTGAGCAAGCAGAACCTGGACATCCGTACCATCACCCTGGGCTTGAACCTGCGCAGCTGCACCCACAGCGACATCAAGACCATGGCGAACAAGGTCTACGACCGCATGACTACCGCCGCCGAAAAGCTGGTTCCCACTGCCGAGCAGATGGAACGCGAATTCGGCATCCCCATCGTGAACAAGCGCATTTCGGTCACCCCCATCGCAGAGATCTGCTGCGCAACCGACGCGACCGACCTCACCCCCATTGCAGAGGCGATGGATCGTGCGGGCAAGGAAGTGGGTGTCGACTTCGTAGGCGGCTTCTCCGCTCTGGTGCAGAAGGGCGCAACGGACGCAGACCGCAAGCTGATGCAGTCCATCCCCCACGCCCTGGCGGTAACCGACCGCGTGTGCAGTTCGGTGAACGTGGGCTCAACCCGCGCAGGCATCAACATGGACGCGGTTTGGCAGATGGCCAACACCGTGATCGAGACCGCGAAGGCAACCGCCGACCGCGAGTGCATCGGCGCAGCCAAGCTGGTCGTCTTCGCCAACGCCGTCGAAGACAACCCCTTCATGGCAGGCGCATTCCATGGTAGCGGCGAAGCAGACGCTGTGATCAACGTCGGCGTTTCCGGCCCCGGTGTAGTACGCAATGTTCTGGCCAACATGCCCAAGGATGCGGACCTCACCTCCATCGCCGAAGCGATCAAGTCCACCGCCTTCAAAATCACCCGCGCCGGCGAGCTGATGGCGCGCGAGGCAAGCAAGCGCCTGGGCGTGATGCAGGGTATCCTGGACCTTTCCTTGGCCCCCACCCCCGCAGAGGGCGACAGCGTAGCCGAGATCCTGGAGGCAATCGGCGTGGGCCAGTGCGGCGGCCCCGGCACCACCGCGGCGCTCGCCATGCTCAATGACGCAGTCAAGAAGGGCGGCGTCATGGCATCGAGCAGCGTCGGCGGTCTTTCCGGCGCATTCATCCCCGTTTCGGAGGACGCTGGCATGATCCGCGCTGCCGAGGCAGGCGTGCTGACCCTGGAGAAGCTGGAAGCCATGACCTGCGTCTGCAGCGTCGGCCTGGACATGATCGTCATCCCCGGCGACACCACCCCCGAAACCATCTTCGGCATCATCGCCGACGAAGCCGCCATCGGCGTGATCAACAACAAGACCACCGCCGTGCGCGTCATCCCCGCAATCGGCAAGCAGGCGGGCGAGACCCTGAACTTCGGCGGCCTTCTGGGTTACGCCCCCATCATGCCCGTGAACACCCATGCGGGCGACGTGTTCGCCCATCGCGGCGGCCGCTTCCCCGCACCGCTGAACTCGCTGAAGAACTAGCAATATTCCCATACCGCAAACAGCACAGCAGGGGTCCGGTCATTCCGGGCCCCTGCTTTTGATTCATTAACAAAAGCTGTCATTTTCCAGCGCTCGAAACGTCAGGGAAAATTCAAATTACCCTTCAGATTTCTCTGAGATTCTGTATACGTCGGCTTTGCATGTGTAAATATGCCAATTCGTATCCGGATCATGAGGCGCGCAAGTCCCACCAAAGCATATCTTCTCCCGAACTCGAAGTATCAGCCTCTGCCCACCCTCAAGCTTTTCGAACTCCTTGCATAGGAATCTGTCGTCGTAATCACGGTAGGCAGAAAACGGAAGGCGCTTATCGTCCAAAGTGGAAAACAGGAAATCTGGTCCATACTCTTCGGTGTCATCAATATCAACCTTCAGCCAGTCTCCCTCATTAACGCTATCCGCAAGCCGCTCTCCATCGACATCGCGAGTATCGGATACCTTCCAGAGATAATCCGCCCAGAGTTCAACAACCCCACGCTTCTCCATATCAGTCGAAGGATTATCGAAATCTCCCGGGACTACATCTTCGAGCATCGCCTTGAAGCCCCTCATTTCTATTGCTTCATCAAGCGTTGCAGCCTCAGAGTACTCATCGGAATAATAATCAAAGGCCGTAACAAGAGGCTTATCGTATTCTTGAGGCTGAGGAAGCCCATTCTCATCTTCCGCTCTTGGGTTACTTCCTTTTTCAAAAGCATCCATCTCACCCTCCTATTCCTTTCCCTGATTCCGTAGACCTCCTGAACTTATTGAATAGAACCTGCATTACCGGCTTCAATAGACCATATACGTTTTTCACCATGTATGGAGGCTAAACTGCATTGCTGATTGATGGTGCTACCCCCGCAGCTGCTTTGCAATCTCGCATCCGATTAAATGGGGCACTCCCACTACCAGCGCATTGCCCATGCAGAAAGCACGATTCCCATCAGTCATGCCGGTATTCGTCCAACCCTTGGGGAAACCTTGCAACTGGTCCAACTCATCAGGCACAAGCCTGCGATATCTGCCGTTTTCCGTTTTGATCACATGTTTGAAGCGCGAAGGACCAGAACCCCCCTCCCCTGTTAATATAGTTCGGGACGGCTTATCGGTTGCATCGGGAAAAGCCATAGACCCCTCTGAGTAGTAATACTCATAACCTGTCTTCTTGTTGACCCTTTTTTCTCGCTTACCGCCTTTTAGGTATTCCCATTTCTCAAGCTGATCTTCTGAAATATAGAATGAACCCGGTACTTCCATCTCGCTGACAAGGACATCACCTAGGGTCATTCGCTTACCGCCGTACCTCTCCACAACCTGATAGGTGACAACCTCATGGTTCTGGCATACTCCCCCGGTTTCGAAAGGCGATTTCTTCAAGCCTTCGCCAAAATGCTGTGAAACCTCATAGGGGTCTTTCGAAATACCGAAGAGCGTTGTCTGCGAAGGAGATTCGATGGGAAGCGCTCTTGCAAGCACCCCGTAATCTATCCTCTCCTTCAGATTCCATTTCTCCTCAGTACGCTCCGCATAGATATATACACGCTTTCGGCGCTGACTGAAGCCATACTCAGCACTGTTCACCACATGCCACTCAACCGCATATCCAAGATTGCACAGGCAAGAAAGCATAATCGCAAAATCACGACCTCTTTGCGAAGCAGGACTCTTCAGTAATCGGTCCACATTTTCCAGAAGAACAAAACGAGGCTGCTTCAAGGCAAGGAAGCGTTCGATATCCCACCAAAGAACACCCTTCTTGCCTTCGATGCCGCGAGCGTTTGAGAGGGATTTCGCTACCGAATAATCCTGACAGGGAAAGCCACCGACAACCATGTCAACATCGGGAATGTCGATTTCCCCCGCTTCGTACTGGTCAAGCACCTTGTTGATATCCTCGACCACGAGCTCTTTCTCGCCAAAGCGCTCCTTATAGCAACGCGCCGCAAACTGGCGTCTTTCTGTTCCAGGAGGCTCCCACTGATTCGCCCAGACCGTCTGGAACGGCCCAGCGGGCTCCATTTCGAATTCGGGATGACCAGGGTTCGAATATCCTTCTAATCCAAGGCGAAAACCGCCAACGCCGGCAAAAAGCTCGGCAACCTTGATTTTTGAGCTCACGTTTCTCCAATCGCTGCTGTGTGCTCCACTTTTCCTCTGTGCATTGTATCCGATCGAAGTCCGAAAGATCGATATCCATCGTCCCAATGGAGGGACTCTTCACTACGAGCTGATAATCGAGTGAATGTAGTCGTTGTTCAGCCAGAAGCTCTGCTTGGTCATTTCACGTCCATCAGGAAGCTCATCCCCGAATTGGGGAGAGTGGCCCCTCGTTGAGCCGTCCTCGAAGCGATACCAAGCCTTCGACGTATGCGGTCGCACGTGAGCAACGGGATTGTCGCTCTTCTTTGGAAGATTGTTCTCAACGCGGTCGGAATCACCGAAAGGAACCACGGCAAGTTCGACCCCGGTCCTTACAATGTTCTGGGTTCTCTGCCAGCAATCGCGCAGAGGCCCATCGATATGCTCTTGAGGCATCGACCAGAATCGTGCGCCAGAAAGGACATACTCACCTCCTTGCTTTCTGAAAACGACGAACAAGAATCTTGTTTCCTCAAAGTATTCGTGAAGTGGAGCCTCTTCCCATTCTTCATCCACCAAATCCAAAAAGCTTATCGTGTTCAGGGAAAGCGACTCACGTATCCTTCCGGATTCCTCTTCGCGAACCGTACGAACAGAGATGTTCGCCTTCTCGAACTCTTCCGCCTTATTCCCTTTCAAGCCAAGCATGGCAAAAGTAATCCTCGTCCACTGCGCCTTGTTACCCGAATAAGTTATTCCAAGTTCATGGGAAAGCTCTCGGTCGCTCTTTCCCACGTAAGAGTCGATCTTCGAAAGAACCAATTCTTCAAAGGACATCTCGGATAGCTCTTCGGCACTTGACAGAATCGCTTCCGAGTCGCTGGCTTCCTTCATGATGTAGTGATGGAGGACGAAATCCATATACTGCCGCTTAAAACAGAAGGCTCGCTTCTTTGCTTTGGAATGAGGAGGATAGAATTGATCGACCCACATGGTCGCAGCAGTTGACCCCTTCGTACACGCACCAAGATACGTGGTCATACTCTCAGAGAGTTCTTCAGCGTGACCTTCTTGAATGAGCCGAACGATTTTCTTGTAATCGTCTTCAATGATCTTCAAGTCTTCCGCAGGCGGAGTGAATAACGATGTATACCTGATAACCTGGTCGTAAGAGTCGATGTCTCGATTACGTTCGTAATACACGAGCATGATATTCGCACTCTTCTCCCATACGTGAGACTCATAGAAGTCATCCTCAATAGGGCTATCGAACGGAATCATGGTCAGAACCAAACGTTCGCCTGCCGCAATGCCACCATCTTTCTTGACGTCGAAGCAGCTCACTTTCAGTTCCACGCCAGCTTCCTCGAAGTCAGGCCCTTGAACGCTATTCGCCTTGTAACCAAAGAAGCGCTCCTCAATCAAGGTTCCCATCCCGCCCTTATAGCGCTTACTGTTGTATTCGCGAGACACTCCTTCAGGAACGATTCCCAAATCAATTACCTCGCGAAAGGTCATCCCCTGAAGCTTCTCCGCATGTTTTTCAATAGCCTCTGCAGATGAGAGGTCAACGAATTGATATCCAGAATCCACACTGTTCGACACTTTGGCTCCCATCTCATGGTAATCAGACTTCAAGCAAGGACAGCAGAACTCGCCCCGTCAAACAGTATGATCGATAAAGGAATCACCAAGAAAAACCACCCTCATACAAGGAGAAATTCCCTTGGGAAGCCCATCGATTGCGCTTCCCTAACGTAAATCAAACACTTTGAGAAAGATGACCGATAGGCAAAAGAGGGCTTACTGGAGAAGCATCCCCGACCTTCAGACTTACTCGGTGATCTTCCAAAAGAGAGTTCATCGTTACTGTTTTGCACTATTATTGTGCATTTTTTGCCATTTATTGCTCTATTTGTGAGCAATTTTATAGAATTATTGCACTATTATAGTGCAATAATGGATCTATCAGCTCGTGTCGACAGCATTTCACTCGATACCCCGAAGAAACAGGTAGCTATGGAATCACTTTACGAATACATGGAAAACCAACTCGCACATATGAGATTCGATTTCAAGCGGTACCAATACAATCGTATCGACTGGAACAACCGAATGCTCGCATTAGTCGGTCCGCGCGGTGTCGGAAAAACGACGCTCTTCCTGCAACGGATCCGCGACACCCACAGCAAAGGCGAAGCGCTCTATGTAACAGCAGACCACCTGTTCTTCACTACGCATACGCTTGTGGATGCAGCCGATGCATTCTATAAGCATGGCGGAAGATATCTTTTCATCGATGAGGTGCATAAATACCCGCAATGGTCCCGTGAACTGAAGAATATCTATGACGCATATCCCAACATGCACGTCTACTTCACCGGCTCGTCGGTTCTCGATATCGAAAAAGGCGAAGCAGACCTATCCCGTCGCGCCCCCCGATACCTCATGCAAGGCCTCTCCTTCCGTGAGTTTCTCAAGATTCGTTACGACATCGACGCACCGATCCTGACGCTTGATCAGATTCTCGAAAACAAAGTTTCCATCCCGGAAGTCGACCACCCGCTCCCTCTTTTCGAGGAATACCTTCAATCGGGTTATTACCCATTTGGAGCAGATCCGGATTTCGCAATGAAACTGAGGCAGGTTATCACCCGAACCCTCGAACAGGACATCCCATCATACGCCCAAATGAACATGTCTACTGGACGCAAATTGCTCAAACTAATGGTTGTGATCAGCGAACTCGTGCCCTTCAAACCGAACATCAGCAATCTGGCAAAGCAAATCCAAATCAGTAGGAATAGCGTCGAAGACTACCTTGTATACATGGAGAAGGCTGGGATGATCGCCCTTTTGCGAACAGGAGCCAGCGGACTAGGCGCATTGGGGAAACCCGAGAAGGTGTTCCTTGACAATCCCAACATTCTGTTCAATCTATGCGAGAACTGCAGCGCAGGCACCGTCAGGGAAACCTTCTTCTTCAACCAAATGAGAGTGAACCATCTAGTCACCGCATCGAAAGCATCGGACTTCACAATCGGAAAATGCACATTCGAGGTTGGCGGCCCTGGAAAGGGGCAAGCGCAGATTAGGGATATCGAAAACGGCTATGTGATCAGAGACGGCATCGAATACGGATGCGA
The DNA here is from genome assembly GCA_051878795.1 of Eggerthellaceae bacterium. Lineage (GTDB taxonomy): Bacteria > Actinomycetota > Coriobacteriia > Coriobacteriales > Eggerthellaceae > W1P20-047. The sequence goes on along the minus strand of JBJEKU010000010.1, from coordinate 39,073 downwards.
AAACGTGATACCCCTTTGGGCTTTTGGACTGAATTACTGATTCCAATCCACATCGAAGCTTTCAGCCCATCATCATCGTCCCAAACAACAAAACGGCCCGGGAACAATCCCGGGTCGTTGGCTTGATGCAGATATCGGAAGCGCACGCGCAAGCGCCTAGCTTACCGCATCCCCTTCGTCGAAACGGTCGCCGCACTGGGGGCAGAACTTAGGCGGGTTCGCAGGATCCTCGGGAATCCATCCGCAGTTGCTGCACTTGTACCGACGCGCCGCAACGGGCTTGGGAGAACCGCATTCCGGGCAGAACTTGCCGGTGCACGCAGTACCGCATGCACAGGTCCAGCCGGCAGGCTCGGGCTTGGGCTTGCCGCATTCCTGGCAGAACTTGCCGGTGCAAACCCTTCCGCACTCGCAAGTCCAACCACCCGCAGCAGGCGCAGGCGCGGGAGCAGAAGCCGCAACCGGGGCGGGAACGGACTGTTCGCCCATGGCATACAGGTTCGCAGCCTGGTTACCAACAGCTCCGGCCGCCATACCCATGCCCATGAAACCGGTCATGGCGCCACCTTCGTTGGCTGCCGCAGTGCGCATCGCGTCTGCCTGGGCGCCGGTCAGCACCGCTGCCGCCATCCTGGGGTCGCGCATGGTAGCGCTCTTCTGCAGGTCCTTGATCATCTGCTGATCTTCTTCGCTCGCCGCGATGGAATTCACGCCGAAGCTGACAATCTTGATGCCGCGCAGGCGGGTCCACTTCTCGGAAAGGACATCGTTGAGCGCATCGCACAGCTCGATGGTGTGAGCGGGAATCTCGCTATAGCGCACGCCAGCCGCGGATACCACGGCGAAAGCGGGCTGCAGCGCCGTGAGCAGCTCGGACTTCATCTGGCCTTCGATTTCGCTGCGCATATAGCGATCGGATACGTTTCCGCACAGCTCGGTGTAGAACAGCACGGGGTCGACGATCTTGTAGGAGTACACGCCGTTGCAGCGCACCGAAATATCCACATCCAGACCGATGTTCCTGTCGATGACACGGAAGGGCACGGGAGTGGGGGTGCCGTACTTGTTGTCGACGATTTCCTTGATGTTGAAGTAATACACGCGCTGGTCGTGGCCGGTATCGCCGCCGAAGCCGAATCGCTCGCCCACACGCGCGATGGAATCCCTGATGCCCTGTTCCAGGTCACCGGTGAAGATAGAGGGCTCGGAAGAGCTGTTGTAGGTGAACTGGCCGGGCTCCGCGCAGAACTCGACGACCTTGCCCTGGTCGACGATGATCATCGCCTGACCGTCGTTGACCACGATCGCGGATCCATTTGTGATGATATTATCGGACGCCTTGGTATTGCTGCTGCGGCCGGAAACGCGCTTCTGGCCCTTCACCATCAGAGTATCTGCGGGGATAGCGTCGCAGTAGATCATTTCCTTCCACTGGTCGGCAAGAACGCCGCCTGTGGCACCGGTAATCGCTTTAATGAGGCCCATGAGCCACTCCTTCCGAACGGCAGGGCCGGTCTTGCGCCCCACCATGCAATCCATTGGCAGATTGTACCCCACGCAAGCAGGCAGAATGCCTTTTCATCACCGCTTTGTTGATATTGCGCATCGAAACGAAAAGCGGAGTCCCGTTTCCAGGACTCCGCCAGATCGATGCCCATTCGGTTAAAAGGCCCAGTCCCCGTTGCGGAACACGGGCACGCGGGTGCCGTCCGCCTTGATGCCGTCGATGGAGAGGTCTTCGGTACCCAGCATGAAGTCCACATGGGTTGCCGAATCGTTCACGCCTACCTGCAGCAGCTCTTCCTTGCTCATCTTGCGCCCGCCTTCGTAGCATTCGGGAAAGCCCATGCCCAAAGCGAAATGGCAGCTCGCATTCTCATCGAAGAGCGTGTTCAGGAACAGGATCCCCGTCTGCTTGATGGGGCTGGTCTTGGGAACCAGCGCCATCTCGCCCAAGTAATGCGAGCCCTCGTCGGTCTCGATGATCTGCGCCAGCACCTCGCCGCCTCTTTCGGCGGAATACTCCACCGCACGGCCCTCCCTGAAGGTAATGCGGATACCCTCCACAAGCGCACCGTCGTGGTTCAGCGGCATGCTGGACACCACGGTACCTTCCACGCGCCTGCGGTCGGGGGTGGTGAAGATCTCTTCGGTGGGCATGTTCGGGAAGAAGAAGCGCCCGTCCACGGTCACCTCGCCGCCGCCTTCCCACACGTGCTTTTCGGTCAAGCCGATGGTGATATCGGTCCCCAGGCTGTTGGAGTAATGCAGTGCGTCGAAGCGCTGCCCGTTCAGCCATTCCTTGCGCTCATAGAAACTCTTCTCGTGGTCGCTCCATGCTGCCGCAGGATCTTCGCCATCACAGCGCGCCGTGTGCAAGATCGCATCCCACAACCTGTCAACCGCCTCTTCTTCGGGAATGCCGGGGAAGACCTGGCGCGCCCACGCAGGGCTTGCTGCCCCGATGATGCACCAGACGTTCTTGCCGAAGTCCATGCCATCACGCCAATCGCGGCAGGCCTTATTGCTGGCAATCACCCAATTGGTGAGCTTCTGCTGGTCGACACCGGCCATGATCTGCGGGTCCTCGCTGCTGATGAACAACGCTGCCGCTCCGCGCTTGGCGGTACCGTTGAGCAGCATCGCCCGCCATTCGGGGAATTCGCTGAACGATTCAGCAGGCTTGTAATCGTAATGCATGCGGCCGATCACTTCGTCCGCCCACTGCACATGCACATTAGAAGCGCCCGCCTCGTATGCGCAGCGCACCACATGGCGCACCAGCTGTACCTGCGTCACATCCGCAGAAACGTACAGCTCCTGTCCGGGCTGCAGATTGCAGCCCGTCTCCACCGCCAGACGGGCGTACTTGGCAAGCTTCCGATCAAAGGTATCACCCATGCCGGCACCCCCTAGCACGAAACCCACAGCGCGGGACGGACTGCGAAATTACCCGTATTGACGGAATAACCATCGAGATAGATCCCGCCCGAATCGCTGAACACGCACACCGCATGCATGGACACATAGCCCGGGGTGCGGATCCACCAGTTAGCGGAAGCCTTGCGCTGTTCGTCGTCCATCAGCTCCTTGGCTTCCTTGGCGGAAAGGCAGAAGACCTTGTCCATGGTCGCGTTGCCGCCGTCCAGCTCGAACTTGGGATTGCCGGAATCGCCCACTTCCACCTGCAGGATGCGCTCCCGGTCCGCTTCGGGGAAACGGTCGAGGAATTCGCCGTTCAACCAAGTACGCAGGGTGCAGTTTTCCCAATAGGTGCGCCCCATGGTTTCGTTATACCTGGTTCCCTGATCGATGGAATCGCGGGTGATGAGCATCGCCCTGGATTCTTCCTTTGCGATGACAAGCCACTCATAGGGGCCGAAGGACACGGTATCGCCCACCGCCGCCGTTTCGATTGCTTCCATTCGCCCTCCTTCCGCGCCTGAACGGCGCACAGCCCGCCCGCCGCGAACCCATATTCAAGGCAGCCGGGTGCTTAGTATTCACACCAAGCATACCAGACCAGGGAAAACCACCTGCTTCGCAAGAAGACGGAAAACCGATCGGACCGGTTGTATCGGGTCGGAGCGCATGCATTGGCGCGGCAGGGTTCCCATGCATATCGGGAAGAACCGCGCGCTCCGGAAACCCCCGGCACATTCACCCGCGTACCCTGGCAACCCCGGCCCGTCCTCCCGCGCCAGACACTGTGGCGAGGCGAGGACCGGAGATGGACCTAGCGTACCGCCGGGCGGGCAACAGCATGAAAGGCGAACAGGGCGGCTGCGCACAGGATGGCGAAGGCGACCAACGCCATATGGTAGCTACCCGTCAAATCGAAGAACATGCTGGTCACAGTGGGGCCGGCAGAAATGCCCACCGTCGCGCACCCCGCGCAGAAACCCAGCTTCTTGGAATACTCGCGCGCCCCGAAGGCCTCGCGCACGGAAACGCTCACGGGAACAATCGTGCTGTTGTACGCTGCGCCCGAGCAGGCAGAGGCAATGAAAACCGCCGCTGCGGGAAGGGATCCGGCGCAAAGCAGAAGGGCGGCGATGATAGCTGTCGCACAGCAGATGGTAAGGGCCCAACGGCTCCCGAAGCGGTCGCACACCGCACCCAAGGGCACCAACAGGACGGCCGAGGCGATGAGCGAAACGCTCACAACAACTCCCTGCAGGCTGGAATATCCGAAATCGATGGCGAACAAGGCCATGGTGCTCATGATCCCGTAACTCGCCATGCCGATGACGAAATACGCAAGCGCAAGGATCCAGAAACGGCTGGTCCTGATTGCCTGGGAATAGGGCACTCCACCCTGGTCTTCTTCGCCCTCTTCGGCAAAAGCAGGCGTTTCCCGAGGATCTGCTCCTTCCTGCCCGCTGGAATACAAGGGTTCGACGCCCAGGTCTTCAGGGTTGCCCCTGTACAGGAAGGCGACCAGCAGCACGCCCGCCACCGAAAGAACGAAGCAGACGAAAAACGACATCCTCCAGCCCACTACCGCGATGAGCGCCGCGATTACCGGGGAAAACACTATCCCCGAAACGCAGCCGACGGTGTTCGCAACGCCCACCATGGACCCCCTCCTGCTGGCAAACCAATGGTTCACCGCAGTTGCCGCCATGTTGTACCCGGTCACGCTCGTGCCGAAGCCGTACAGGATGGCACCCAAGTACAAAACGGGAAGGGAATTCGCCAATCCCAGCACCAGAAACGCCAGGGTGTCCAAAATGCCGCCTGCAATGAGCAGGCGACGGACTCCGAAACGCTGCTCGACGGAACCGAAGCAGGTCAGACTGACCGTAGCGCTGATGCCTGCCATCAGGGAGAGCGCGAACATGAAGGCGGTCCTGGATATCCCCAAATCGGTCACCACCGGATCGGCATACAGACTCATGCAGTACCACTCGATACCGCTCCAGAGCAGGGACATCACGCAAATGCCTGAAAACGCCTTCCAGCCAACCGAACCGGCAGCACCGCCGTTTTTACCCATCAGGTCCCTTCCCTCGCATCCGAAACCTCACAGGATCATAGTATCATCAATGCTAATCGCAATTATAAAAAGAGCCCGCAACTGCAGGCTCTTTTGTCTTTTCTTGGACAGCGGGCAGCTCTCCGGCGCCCCGCAGATCCTATAAAGCGAAACGCAACTTCACCGATTTCTGCTTGCCTGCGTTCTTCGCACGATGCCGCTCCATCAGCAGCATGACGCAGTCGGTGCGGTTGCAACGGCGCAGCATCTCTATCTGCTCGTCGAAGTTCTGGTCGTTGATGAACCCGGCATCCATCAGCTTCGCCACGGTTTCCGAGTCGCCTTCACGTGCCACGTATTCCATCACCTCGCGGCTGTTCGCCAGCATCTGCGATACGATGCTCGCACGTGCGTCATCGGCAAGGCCGAAGGGGTTCGCAATGCGATGCACCAATGCACCGATACGGTCGGGCAGGTTCTTGCCCTGCACCAACAGTTCATCGTAAGCGGCATAATCGAAAGGCACATAGCTTGACGGGTCGGCGCCCTGCAGTGCGGCGATTTCCTCGTCGGTGCGCTCGATGAAGCAGTTGAGCAGCTGGTTCGCAGAAACGTGGACGATGGTTCCGGTGTGCTCCAGACGCACGACGCTATACTCGAAGCAACCTTCGCCCACGCTCGCCACCCCAGCGGGAATGGACGTAACGCCCTTCAGGCAGCGGGAGGTGAAGCTGTGCGCCTCGATACGGCGCAGGCTTGCCGGCAACGACAGGTTCTTCAGGCCCTTGCAGGCATTGTCCTCCCCCACGGAAACTACGCCTTCGGGCACGATCAGCGTATCGGGGCAGGTGATAAGGCCGCGGGAAGCGATACGCACCAATGGCGTGCCCCCCACTTCCGCAGGCAGGCGCAACGAGGTTGCGGGCGGACGGGTCTTGGCAACCTTCTTCGCCAAGGCTGCAGGGGATGCGTCGCCCGTGCCGTCTGCCATGCTTGCCGCCGCACGCGCGAAGGTCTGCGAAACACTCGGAGGAGCCGGAGGGCCTGCAACCAACAGGGCACCGCGCTCGTCGAAGTCGTACCAGCAGTCCTGGTCGGTCACAACACCGGGGCCTGCCAGGCGCACACCGCGGCGCAGCAGGATGTCGAACATGGGCGCATCCTGCGGGCATAGCCACAAGGCCCCGTCCCATTCCTTCGAAGCCATACGCGTGAGTTCGTGGCCGCATTCGACTACCTCGGGCACGCTGTCCCACTTGGCAAGGGCATCGGTTTCCACGCGCACGACGCCCTGGGGAATGCGCACGCGCTTGCCATACGGCGGGGCCAGGAACAGAAGCGAGGTCCCGTCTTTGGAAACCAGGCTGCCATCCACGCTCTTCCATGCGGGATTGTCGGGAGAGACATAGTAGTAGCGCTGGTCGACCTGGGGTTTCAGGGCCCAACGTTCGAGCGGCTGGCCGCCCAGCACCGTCGCCTGGGCGCCGACGTAGACGTATTCCGCTGCCAGGTACGAAAAGCAACCAGGGTCGATGGTGCGCACGGTGTCGGGAACCACTACCAATCGCACGCCGATGCCGCGCACGTTGAAGCGCGAGAAAGCGTCGGCATCGATCCTGATGATGGGAACCCCATCCACGTGGGACGGCAGTACCAGGACAAGATCGCGCTCGCGACGGCTGCGCTTCGCATACTGGCGCAGGTCAACCTTCGCAAGAACATAGCCGCCCTCGCACTCCTTCACGCCGAAGACCAGCGGCAAGTCGATGATGTCGCGATCAAGAAAATCATCCTGCTCTTCGGCAAGCTGGCTCGCCTTGGCCTTACGGGCGGCTTCCGCACTGCGCTTGAGCACTTCCTCGCGCAGCTCCACGGAAATGCCCATGTTCAAGGCACCCACCTTGTACAGATCGCCATCGTGACCGTCGCTCACACGGCCGTTACCGCGGGGCTTCCATTCGTTGTATGGGGTAAGCTGGGGCGCCCACATCTCGCCATCGATGGCGTGCGCCGCCTGGATGACGCCCACTTCATTGGACTTGGCGCGCCACCCCGCGGTGCCAACCTGATCGAGAAGCTGCCCGATAGGTGTCTCGGTGTCTTCGAAGATAGGTGAATACGTGCTCATCGGCATCCTTTCAAACGGCTGGACGCACTGGCTCCAGCCCACGATGACCTGGCGATACGGCAGTATCGAAACCTTACGCGAAATCATCTCCGATAGGTTAAGCTGGGCGCGGGAAAAACAGGTCCGCGCCCCGAAAATGCTACACTCTCAGGGTTAGGATAATCAAGCTAATTCAACTGTGCCGCAGCCTTGTAACACTGCGGCCTTCGAACGGGAAGGAGGTTTGATGGCGCAAGAGTCAATAGCCCAATTAGGAGCCCAGGCGCTTGAGCTTTCCAAAAACTCCATCGTGGTGAACATGCGCTTCATGGCAAGCGCCTGCGCCCGCCTGAAGGGACTGCCCATCGCAGGAGCCACCTTCGCAACCGACGGCAACTACCTGCGTTACAGCCCCGCTTGGGCTGCCCGCACCTACGCGGAAGAGCCTGCGGCATTAGCGCGTAACTACCTGCACGCGGTGATGCACTGCGTCTTCCTGCACCCCTTTGCCGGAGCAACGGTGAACGCCCCCTTCTGGGATGCGGCCTGCGACATCGTGGTGGAGCACTCCATCACCGGCCTGAATCTGGGAGTGGTCCGCTGTGCGCGCGAGGCACGGCAGGCGGCGACCTGCGCGGAAATCGCCGGAAACGTCAAGCACTTCACCGCAGAGGCGGTTTACCGCTACCTGCTCGACCGCAAGCTGACCCTGGAAGAGCTGGAAGCCCTGCGCGAGCCCTTCTATGCCGACGATCACGAACCTTGGCACGCACCCTACGTGAAGGAAGACGGCAAGGACGCAGGCAAGGACGGCGAAGAGGAAGAAGGCGGCAGCAGGGGCGGCCACGCCACCAAGGCCGCTCCTAACGGAACCGACATGGAACTGCCCCCGGAAGCAGACCAGATCGAGAAATCCCACAAGTCCTCTTCGGGCTTGGCGCCGGAAGACATCACGCAGAAGGAAGCACCCAAGAATTCCAGCATCGCGATCGGCCAGCGCATGGCGAACACCATCAACCTGGACCGCACGAAGGAAACCTGGGAAGACGCAGCCCTGGAACTGGGCATCCAGATGGATTCCTACGCCACCCTGTGGGGCACCGAGGGTGCCAACATGAAGATGAACCTGACCCGCGTCACCCGCAAGCGCACCGACTACCGTGTGTTCCTGCGCAAGTTCGCGGTCATGGGCGAGCATCTGCTCATCAACGACGATGAATTCGACTACGTGTACTATTGCTTCGGCCTGCAGCGCTACGGCAACCTGCCCCTGATCGAGCCCTTGGAATACACCGAGCAGAAACGCATCAAGGAATTCGTCATCGCAATCGACACCTCTTCCTCCACGAAGAACGGCCTGGTCCGCAAGTTCCTGGAGCAGACCTATTCCATCCTCACCAACGAATCCAGCTTCTCCACGAAGATGGACGTCACCATCATCCAGTGCGATGCCGAAATCACGGATATCTACCATGTGAAGGAGCGCAAGGACTTCGACCGCTATCTGGAAAACCTGGAAGTGAAGGGCCTGGGCGGCACCGACTTCCGCCCGGTGTTCAGCTACGTGAACGACCAGATCGAGATGGGCGAGATCACCAACTTCGGCGGCGTCATCTACTTCACCGACGGACAGGGCACCTACCCCACGAAGGCACCCGACTACAACGTCTGCTTCGCTTTCGTGGACGAGATTCCCACCGACCCGCCGGTTCCCACCTGGGCGATGAAGATCCAGTTGGAAGAAACCGAATTCCTGGAAGAAACCGACTACTGATCGCGAAACCTCGGCTGCCCGGCACGATCCAGGGCAGCCGCCCCGCATAGCGCAATCGAAGCGCGAAAGAGAAACGACTCGTAAGAGAAAGGACATATATGGATATCCGCCAGGCAAAGGACCAGATCAAGTATGCCATGCAGGCATACTTCTCCAAGGACGAGTTCGGCAACTACCGCCTGACCCCCCAGCGCCAGCGCCCCGTGTTCCTGATCGGCGCACCCGGCATCGGCAAGACCGCCATCATGGAGCAGATCGCCCACGAACTGGACGTGGCCCTGGTTTCCTATTCCATGACCCATCACACCCGCCAGAGCGCACTGGGCCTGCCCTTCATCGCCAAGAAGAACTACGGCGGTGAAGAATTCGAGGTTTCCGAATACACCATGAGCGAGATCATCTCGAGCGTCTACGATGCCATCGAGGCAACCGGACGCACCGAGGGCATCCTGTTCCTGGACGAGATCAACTGCGTCTCCGAAACCCTCACCCCTGCCATGCTGCAGTTCCTGCAGTACAAGACCTTCGGCCGTCATCGCGTACCCGACGGCTGGATCGTAGTCACCGCAGGCAACCCGCCCGAGTACAACCGCACCGTCCATGACTTCGACATCGCAACCTGGGACCGTTTGAAGCGCATCGACGTCGAACCCGACTTCAACGTATGGCGCGACTACGCCATCGACCACGGTACCCATCCCGCGGTCATCACCTATCTGGACATCAAGCGCAACCACTTCTACAGCGTTGAGACCACCGTCGACGGCAAGAGCTTCGTCACCGCCCGTGGCTGGGACGACCTTTCCGCGATGATCCGCCTGTACGAAGAGCAGAACCTGCCCGTCGACGAGCTGCTGATCGGCCAATACGTCCAGGACCCCGAGATCTCCAAGTCCTTCGCGGTGTACTACGAGCTGTTCACCAAGTACCGCTCCGACTACCAGATCGACAAGATCCTTGCCGGCGAGGCGGACGAGGGCATCATCTCCCGCGCCGCAGAGGCGCCCTTCGACGAACGCGTTTCCCTGATGGGCCTGATCACCGATGCACTGGGCAACACCCTGCGTTCCACCATGCTGGAAGAAAAGGCCGTGGAATTCGCATTCGAGCAGCTGAGCCGGATCAAGGAAGGCCTGGAAGCCGACTCCGACGAAGCCGACTGCCTGGAAGCTGCACGCAAGGCTCAGCTGGAAGTGACCCAGACCCTGGCAACCGAGCGCGCGAACGGCCTGATCACCGAAGGCAAGCGCCTGGCTTACCAGCGCTTCATCGCCTTGGTGAGCGACGCCCTGAACGAGAACGGCAGCGAGGCAACCATGCCCTTCGCCACCCTGAAGGCCGCATTCGGTGCCGCCGTGGAGCGCTTGGACACCATGGTGGAAGATGCATCCGCGGCACTGGACAACGCCTTCACCTTCACTGAAGCCGCCTTCGGATCCGATCAGGAGATGCTGCTGCTGGTGACCGCGCTTTCCGCAAACCGCTTCGGAATGGACTTCATCAATAGCCATGGCTGCGATAAGTACTTCGAGCACAACCAGGATCTGCTGTTCTACGAACGCGGCAGCGACCTTGCCGACCGCATCAACCAGGTTTCCCTGGAAGAAGAGGAATAATAGATCCGAATGCAGCGAACCCGCCTTCCGGCGGGTTCGCGCATGAATCCGGTCTTCGGTTGGAAACTTTGGCAATCGCTTACGGATTGCACCGCTTGCAGGGGGTATAGCCCCTGGCGATAGCCTCATCCCTGGTTCCGTTGAAATACTCCTTATTCGCCTCGCTCATCTGATCGACCGATCCGCATTCGGGAACATGGAATTTCTTGGAATTGGTGTTGAGCACATACGATGCTGCAACCGAATCCCCCGAAGCTGCAGGCTCCGCCGAGTCCGCTGCAGATGCCGCAACCGCGCCCGCCGCTGCAGCGCTGCCGTCGGAATCATCCGAAGACTCTCCGGAACCCATGGTTCCATCGGCCCAATTCTCACCCGAAGCATAGTCGATGGTCACGCCGGGCTCCACGTTATAGCAGTAGATGCAGAACGACAGGCCCTTGCCATCATCTTCCATGGAGCGTACTTCCATCACCACGCCGCGGGCAACCAGCTCGTTGCCTTCGAACAAGGGTGTCACACGGTAGAGCACATGGTTGCCGGTGCTCTTTACATACTGGGCGACCTTCGATTCGAAGGGCTCCATGCCATCGACATTCATGGAACGGGTGCCCGTGATCAGGTTGCGCACGTTGGCGTTTTCCGCAGTCAGCTGATATCCCAGCAGGTGGCAGCGGTTGTATACGTACTTGCCATCAACCCAATCGTACTTATGCATGCACCAACCGGAAGGCTTCACCGAACCGATGGAGCCGCGCTTTTCGGTAGGCATGGTTTCCTCGCCCACCAGCGCCGCACACTCGCCGCAACGGCCCAGGCTATCCAAAGGCGCATAGCTCTCGAAGGATTCGTACGGATAATCATCCGGGTCGAAATACGGCTGGTTCCCATTGAGCTCGACATAGGGCGAGCCGGAATACTCGGGGATCTGGTCGAGCGTGACGAATCCGTCCGACGATGCTGCTGCAGCATCCGCCTCCCCTTTTGCCTGCTGCGTAGAAGAGCCGGCATCCTTCGAACCGCCCTCCGTTGCCGCCTTGCCGGTTTCGGAACCGGTCTTATCCGTGCTCGAAGGCTTCTCGTCTGCCGCTTTCGCACTGCCCGAACCCGACGAGCCGCCCGCCGCGTACGCCGTTTCCTGGAACAGATCCGCAAGGCTGCTTTCGGGAGAAACCGCAAAGGTCAACGCGCAGGCGCAGATGGCGGCCGTTACAACGGCGGCAACCCTCGCAGGCACGGAAAACCTTGGGCGCTTTTCCTCGTTTTTCATGTGAATCATCTCCGGTGTCAGCTTTCTGTAAGCTTGCAGAAGACACGATACCTTATCGACGTACAGAAACGCTACCAAAGGTGGTTTTTCCGGCATTCCGCACAAGCGATACCGATGGTTTCATCCGCGTCCCGTCCCAGCGGTTCGGACGTCACCACTCGGCCCTACCGGAAGACCGGGCACTCCCTCGAACCTAACCGCGGTATTCCGCACGCACCAGGTATTCGATATTCCCGCTGCGCTTTCCCACGATCGACGACTCCACGGTGTCGGTCACGCAGAAACCCGCTTGAGTCAGGGCGTCTTGCACCTCGCGCACGGTGCGCGCACGAACCTCGGGGTCAACCACCAAACCACCTTCGGTCTCGTCATGGTTGCTTTCGAACTGGGGTTTAACCAATCCTATGAACACGCTGCCTGGCGCGCATAGGCGTGCGAACACGCCTGCAAGCTGGGCCAGGCCTATGAAGCTCAGGTCGGCGACCAGGATGTCGAAAGGAGCTCCCAGGCTTTCGGGGCTGGCGGCCTTGATGTTGGTTCGCTCGAACACGCTGACCCGCGGGTCGGTGCGCACCTCCCAGGCAAGCTGTCCGTAGTTCACATCCACGCAGGCAACGCTTGCCGCGCCGCGCTGCAACAGGCAGTCCGAAAATCCGCCCGTGGAAGAACCGATGTCGATACAGCTCTTCCCCTCCACGCATTGGCCGAAGGCATCCAGGGCTCCTGCGAGCTTGAACCCGCCGCGGGAAACGTACTGGCGCCTGCCCTTTGCCTGGATCTGCGCATCGGGATCAACCTTCATGGCAGCGCTCGCGGCATACGCATCGCCCACCTTCACCTCGTGGGCCAGAACCGCACGCAAGGCGGCTTGCACGTCAGGATAGATGCCGCGCTCGACCAGCAGCTGGTCCAAGCGTTGCTTCTTCTTCGCCATCGCAGTCCGCCTACCCTTCGACCACGGGAGCCTGTCCGGTTTCCAGGATGCGCAGGAAATCCTCTTCCTCCAAGACGGGAACGCCCAGAGATTCCGCCTTCGTACGTTTGGAACCCGCCTTCACGCCCGCGATAACGAAGCTGGTCTTCTTCGATACGCTCCCGGACACCTTCGCCCCCATGGCCTTCAGGCGGGCACCCGCCTCGTCTCGGCTCATGCCGGATTGCTCCAGGGTACCGGTAAGCACGAAAGTCAGGCCTGCAAGGGTCTGCTCGGCGGTTTCCGCAGGTGCTTCTGCCTCCATCACCACGCCATGCCGTTCAAGGCGCTCGATGACTGCGATGTTGTCGGGCACGCGCAGGAAGGTATGGATGCTGCGGGCGACGATCGCACCGATGCCGTCCACAGCCGCCAGGTCTTCCTCGCTCGCCTGGCGCAGGGCCTCCATGGAAGGGAAGGCGGCCGCCAGGGCCTCGCCCGTGGTCTTACCCACGTGGCGGATACCCAGGCCGAAGATGACGCGCGCGAAGCCGCGGTCCTTGCTCGCCTGGATTTCCGCAACCACCTTCTTGGCCACCACATGGCCCAGGCGCACGCGCTGTCCGTCCTTCATACGGCGGTTGAGTTCGGTCAGCGCAAGCTCGTCTTCATCCAAGCTGTAATAGTCTGCGACATCGGTCAGGCGGCCGGACTCGACCAGGCGGGAAACCAGTTCTTCGCCCATACCCTCGATATCCATGGCCCCGCGGCTCGCCCAATGGATAAGCCTTTCCTTCGCCTGGGCAGGACAGTCGATGGAAACGCAGCGCACTGCCGCCTCCCCTGCCTCGCGCACGACGGGGCTTCCGCAGCTGGGGCAGGTTGCGGGCATAGACCATTCGGCAGCACCCTCGGGACGAAGCGCCGGGACATGGCCCAGGATCTCGGGGATGACATCGCCTGCCTTGCGCACGATCACGGTATCGCCCACGCGCACATCCTTGCGGCGCACCTCGTCCTCGTTATGCAGGGTCGCACGAGCAACGGTGGATCCGGCAACGCGCACGGGATCCAACTCCGCCACAGGAGTGAGCACCCCGGTACGCCCCACCTGCACGGTGATATCGCGCAGAAGCGTGGTGCGCTCTTCGGGCGGGAACTTGTAGGCGATCGCCCATCGGGGGGCGCGGGCGGTGAACCCCATCCGGTCCTGGATGGCGAAGTCGTTCACCTTCACCACCACGCCGTCGATCTCGTAGGGAAGGCTATCGCGCCTTTCCAGCGCTTCCTCGCAGAAAGCACGCACTTCTTCGGCGCTGTTGCACAGACGCACGTCGGGGTTCACATGGAAACCCGCCTGCCGCAGCCACTCCAACAGCTGGTACTGTCCCGTCGCCTTCAGGGCTGCATTATCTGCAATCGCATAAATGAACGACGAGAGCTTGCGTTGGGCCGTGATTGCGGCATCCTTCTGGCGCAAGCTGCCCGCCGCCGCATTGCGCGGGTTCGCGAAAGCGGCCTTGCCGTTTGCTTCGGCCTCTTCGTTGAGCTTTTCGAAGCTGGCTTTGGGCATATACACTTCGCCGCGCAGCTCGAGCACCTGGTCCGGATCCTCGATGCCAGCCTGCGCATCCTCGCGCAAACGCAAGGGGATATCCATGATGGTGCGGATATTCGCCGTCACATCCTCGCCCGTGGTACCGTCGCCGCGGGTGGCCGCATGGTCCAGCCTACCCTGGCTGTAGGAAAGCGCGATTCCGCTGCCATCGATCTTAAGCTCGCAGCACAAAGGCACCACACCGCCCGTCGCCTCGAAAGTCCGCTGCATCCAGGCATCCAGCTCTTCCAGGTCCATGGCGTCGTCCAGCGAGTACATGCGCGCTGCGTGCCTGACGGGAGCGAACTGCTCGCCGACATAACCGCCCACGCGTTGGGTAGGTGAAGAGGGGTCGTAGAATTCAGGGTGCGCCGCTTCCAGCTCGCGCAGTTGGCGCATGAGCGAGTCGAAGGCAGCGTCGGATATGCTGGGATTATCCTGCGCGTAATACAGGTAGCTGTGATGCTCGATTTCCCTGCGCAAGGACTCGATGACCGCTTTCGGGTCGCTTGCCGTCTGGGCCATCTGCGCCTCATCGAACAGGCCCATCTGCCCTTCTTCCATTCCCATCGATGCCATGGATCCCCCTTATCGCTTTCCATTCAACGCAGCCGCTTCGCGGGCGGCAGCACGTTCGGCCACTTCCTTCAGATGGAAGACTGCATCCGGCAGATAGCGGATTATCTCTTCCGCGCAGACCGAGATGGTGGAATAGTCCTGTGCGGCGAAGATGCCGGAATATGCATGCATGGTGGTTCCCAGCGCGCAGGACTCCACAGGACCCAGGCCCTGTGCCAGAAGCGCGCCGATTATACCCGCCAGGACGTCCCCGGTACCCGCCTTCGCAAGCGCCGGCGTTCCCTTGTCCATGCAATACAGGCCATCGCCATCGGTGATGTAGGTCTTCGGTCCCTTCAGCACGGTGATGGCCCCATAGGCCTGCGAAAGCATGAGGGCCAGATCTTCCGGGTCGTCGGTGGGAATATTGAACACACGGGCAAGCGCAGCGGCTTCGCCACCGTGCGGGGTGATGATGGTGGAATAACCCGCATGGTAGCGGTCCTCGCACAGGCTTCGGAACCTACGGCCCGAAAGCAATCGCAAGGCGGTTCCGTCCACCAGGACCGGCGCCTGGGCGTGACGCAACAGCGCACGCGTGATGTTCGATGCGTAAGGATTGCCGGGATCGAAGCCGCAACCCACCACGAATGCACAGGGATGATGCTCGGAAGATACCTTCAGGTCATGCTCGTTGAAGGAAGTCCACGGACGCACCACCAATGACGGGTGGTACATCTGCAGCTGCGACACGATGGAATCTTCTGTGAAGACCTCGGTATAACCTGCCCCGGCACGCTGGCTCGCAAGGGACGAGAGCGCGGCGGCACCAGGATAGGCACTGCTGCCCACGATCAACGTCAGCTTTCCGCGGGTGTACTTGTTCGCATCTTCGGCCGGGAACGGCAGAAGGCCTGCGATGTATTCGTCGGTATATCTCTTCATTTCCTGCTCGCTTCCTCATCCCGGGGACCGGACGCCTCCGCCGTGGGAAGGTCGTCGAGGATACCCCGTATCTCCTTGAAGCTCCGAGACAATTCCTGGGCGGGGCTTTTCGGCTTCTCCACCTGGGGGACGGAATCCGCCGTTATCGCCATGGCGCATGCCACCGCTTCCGTATGGGTGAACGAAAGCGAAACCGCCACTTCCAGGATACCAAGGCTTTTCGCCAATCGCCGCGCTTTGCCATGCAGGCGCACGCTCGGACGGCTGCCGGGTACGCGGACGATCTCCACTTCGGACAAGGGGATGCCGGCAAAGGCATGCGCCCCCATCGCCTTGAGCACGGCCTGCTTCGCCGCAAAACGGGTGGCAAAATGAACCGCTGGATTGGCCGTCCTCGTACAGTATTCGCGCTCGCCTTCGGTAAAGACCCGCTGCGCAAGACGCGGGGTGCGCCCCAACGCCCGCTCCATCCGGCTTATCTGCACTATATCAAGCCCAAGACCCGCCCCGTCTTCGACGGACTCGGAATCCGCAGAAGAGGGGCGGGCCTGCAAGAAGCGCTTTTCGGAAGATGCGCTATTCAACAGTCACCGACTTAGCCAGGTTGCGGGGCTGGTCGACATCGCAGCCGCGCAACACCGCGATCTCGCGGGCGAACAGCTGCAGCGGCACACTCGCGGTAATGGGGCTGAAGGCATCGCGGACCTTGGGGATATAGATGACATGGTCGGCATGCTTGGCGATTTCCTGATCGCCTTCGGTAGCGATTGCCACCACCATGGCACCGCGCGCCTTGCTTTCCTGGATGTTGGAGATCACCTTGTCGTACACAGGGGACTGGGTTGCGACCACGATGACGGGGAAGCCCTCGTCCAGAAGCGCGATGGGACCATGCTTCATCTCGCCCGCCGCATAGGCTTCGGCATGCAGGTAGCTGATCTCCTTCAGCTTGAGGGCGCCTTCGTAGCAGATGGCGCTTCCCACGCCGCGGCCGATGAACAATGCACTCGCCGCATCCTTGCAGGCACGCGCTGCTTCTTCCACGGCAGTGGTATCGGAAAGAATCTCCTCGATCTGCTCGGCGGTATCCGCAAGCTCGCTGTAGAGCAGACGGATCTGGCCCAAGGTCAACTTGCCCTTGCTCTGCGCCAGCAGCATCGCCAGAAGCGTGAGGCTTACCACCTGCCCCAGGAAGGACTTGGTGGAAGCAACGGCGATCTCCTTATTCGCCTTGGTGTAGATGACGCCGTCGCTTTCGCGGGCAACGGGACTGCCCACCACGTTGGTGATGCCGAAGACCTTGGCGCCCTTGATGCGCGCGTCGCGGATGGCTGCCAGGGTATCGGCCGTCTCGCCGGACTGGGACACCGCAACCACCAAGGTTGAAGGAGTGACGATGGGGTTGCGGTAACGGAATTCGCTCGCAACCTCGACTTCGGTGGGAATGCGCACCCACATCTCGATCAGATGCTTGGCGATAAGGCCGGCATGATAGCTGGTGCCGCATGCGATCACGTACACGCGGTCGATCAGATTCAGTTCTTCCAGGGAAAGGCCCAGCTCGTCGATGACCAGCGACCCGCCGGAAAGGCGGCCCGCCAAGGTATCCCTGACAACGCGGGGCTGCTCGTGGATTTCCTTCAGCATGAAGTCGGGGTAACCGCCCTTTTCGGCAACGTCGATATCCCAATCCACATGCATGATAGGAGGCTCGATGGCATTGCCCGCAGCATCGAAGTAGCTGATGCCTTCAGGCGTCATATCGGCGAACTGGCCGTCTTCCAGAACGGCGACATTGCGCGATGCCTCGATGACCGCGATGATGTCGGATGCCACATAGGCACCCTCTTCGCCATAGGCAAGGACGATAGGGGAATCCTTGCGGGTGACCACGATGCGCCCGGGCTCCTGCGCGCAAACCGCAGCGATACCGTAAGCGCCCACGATCTTGCCCACCGCATGGCGCAGGGCCTTCATCAGGTCTCCCTTGCAAGCATCGCCCTCGCGGCCGTCATAGGCCTCCTCGATAAGATGGGCGACCACTTCGGTGTCGGTCTGGCTGGTGAATACATGGCCGCGGGAAACGAGCTCTTCGCGCAGTTCGGCGAAATTCTCGATGATGCCGTTATGCACGATGGCGATATCCCCCTGGCAGGAGCTGTGGGGATGCGCATTCGCCTCGCTGGGGACGCCATGGGTGGCCCAGCGGGTATGGCCGATGCCGCAGGTGCTGCGATCGTCCAGGGAAGAAAGCGCCTCTTCCAGCTCTGCCACCTTGCCCACCCGATGGACCAGGGTCAGGCCGCCATCCTGCTGCATCGCAACGCCCGCCGAGTCATAGCCGCGGTATTCCAGGCGCTTCAAACCCTCGATCAAGCGGGGCTTGACAGGATTTGCGCCGGTATAGCCTACGATTCCGCACATAGGGAAAACCTTTCAGTTGAACGCCAATCGGCGTGAAACTACACATTGTCGGGTCGAAACCCGCTTTCGGTATTCTAAAGGATAGCCCACCGTCGCTGAAGCAGGGCACGTAAGCAACAAAAAAAGCAGGCCAGCCCCCGCATTGGGGGACCAGCCTGCTAAAACCGAAACGTTCACCCGATACTGCATCCGGGATCTCGCCACTACAGATGATTAGGCGTTTTCCTTCGAAGCCTGGTATTCGGCGATGATCTTCTGGGCGACCTGGGCAGGTACTTCCTCATAACCATCGACGGAGATGCTGTAGGAACCAGCACCGCGGCTGATGGAGCGCAGATCCTTGGTGTAGGTAACCACTTCGGCGTAGGGGACGCGGACCAGGATGACGGTGAAGCCTGCATCGTCGGAGTCGGTACCCACGATACGGCCGCGACGGGTTGCGATGTCGCTCATGACGGCACCTGCGTACTCTTCGGGAACCGCAATCGCCATGTTGGCCATAGGCTCCAGCAACACGGCTCCGGCCTTCTCGCATGCTGCTCGGAAGCCGATGCGGGCTGCGGTACGGAATGCCATCTCATTGGAGTCGACGGGATGATAGGAACCGTCATAGACAGCAACCTTCATGTCCATCATGGGATAGCCCGCCAGGAAGCCTTCCTTCATGGTTTCCTGAACGCCCTTGTCGACTGCGGGGATGAGGTTGCGGGGGATCTTGCCGCCGACGACCTCGTCCAAGAACTCGTAACCGGCATAGGGATTGGGCTCCAGGCGCAGCCAGCAATCGCCGAACTGGCCGGAACCGCCAGTCTGCTTCTTATGACGGCCCTGTGCCTGGGCGGTCTTGCGGATGGTCTCGCGATAGGGGATGCGCAGCGGAACAAGCTTCACGTCGATGCCCACCTGGGCCTTCAGACGCTGGAGCAAGGTGTCTACCGCACCTTCGCCCAAGGTGCTGACCACGGTCTGATGGGTTTCCTCATCGCGGCGGACCTGGATGGTGGGGTCTGCTTCTGCAGCACGCGCCAGGAAGGTGCCCAGCTTGTCTTCCTCATTGCGATTGCATGCCTCGATGGCAACGGGATACTGCGAGGGGGGCATAGGCAGCGGATCGATGGCGATCTCGCCCTTCAGGGACAGAGTGTCGCCAGTGCGTGCATCGGAAAGCTTGGGAACGACGATGATGTCGCCGGCGCGGGCACTCTTCACATCCTCGGTTTCCTTGCCCATCATCAGGTACAGGTGTGCCAGGCGGTCCTTCTCGCCGGTGCGGGCGTTGATCACTTCCATGCCGGGCTCGAGCACGCCGGTGATGACCTTCAAGAAGCTCAGACGGCCCACATAGGGGTCGGACAGGGTCTTGAACACGAACGCGGAGGGCTCGCCATCTTCGTGGACCAGGGTGGTCTCGCCATTGGTGAGGCGGAATTCGCCATGTGCCTGGGGAGACGGGAAGTAGGTGCAGATGTCTTCCATCAAGCCCTGGATACCCTGCTCGACCAAGGTGGAACCCACGTATACGGGAATGAACAGCTCCTGGGCGATCGCCTTCCAGAGCAGGCCCTCCAGCTCTTCCTGGGTCAGCTGCTCTTCGCCGTCCAGGTACTTCATCATCAGCTCGTCATCGGCTTCGGCGACCAGGTCGCACAGCTTATCGCGGGCGATCTGGGCTTCTTCGGCATACTTTGCGGGGATTTCCTCGATACGCTCGCCGTCCTCGCCGAAATAGCGCGCCTTCATGCGCAGGACATCGATGACGCCCTTGAATTCCTCGGCCTCGCCGATGGGGATGGTCACCGCGCCCAGGCGGCTGCCGAAGCGTGCGTGCAGGGTCGCAAGCGCGACGTTCCAGTCGGCGTTCTCGCGGTCGATGTGGTTGACGAAAACGGAGCGGGAAAGACGCATGGTCTCCGCTTCACGCCAGAGCTTGGTGGTCATGACCTGGGGGCCGGTCACCGCGTCGACCACGAACATGGCCATTTCGGCGGCCTGCATGGTCGCCATGGTGTCGCCCAAAAAGTCCGCCTGGCCGGAAGTGTCCAGCAGGTTGATCTTGAAATCCTTATAGGGAATGGGTGCGATGGAGGTGCTGAGCGTGAACTTGCGTCGGATTTCCTCTGCATCGTAATCCAGATAGGACTTTCCATCATGAGTGGTGCCCATACGGGGGGTCTTGCCGGAAACGTGAAGCATTGCTTCAGCGAGCGAGGTCTTGCCCGCTCCGTCTTGGCCTACCAGGACCACGTTCCTCACTTGCAGGGTTGCAGGAGCCGCCATAGTATCCACCAACTTTCGAGTTAAGGCCCCCGTTGGCTGGACGGGGGCTGTGGCTAAAGATTTCTGTATTTTACTCCATCTCAACCGATAAAACACAAAACGATGACGCGATCCTGCCCTAGAGCTGCGCTTTCGCCTTTTTCCCGAAAAAGCTCCCACATGGAAAAGGGCCGGAGGCAAAGGATGCCCCCGGCCCCGGCAAGCCGTTCGGATCGTTCCTGCGCCACGGTTCCGCCTGAAACCGTGCGCATCGCCCATCGGGCTAGTCGTCGTATTCCACCTTGGTGTTATCCAGCAGCCACTGGGTTGCACGCATGCGCTGGGCGGTCTCGTTGACGGTGAACATGAAGCCGTTGTTCTTGAAGGACTCGGTTGCCTGCTTCTCGATGCCGGGGGCGATGACCCCCATCGCCTGCTCGATGTCCTCGTCGGCAAGCTCCATGCCCTCGTGGCGGAAGATGGCATCGAGCACCGCACCCTGGCGCAGGTTGGCCACCGCCTGCTTGCGGGCGTCTTCGCGCATGGCATCGATGGTGATCTTGCGCTGGACCACGTAATCCTGCAGGGTCAGGCCCTGCTGGGCAAGCTGGTTCACAAGCTCGCCGACCATGTTGTCGGTGACCGCCTCGATGGTTTCGTCCAAGATGGGCTCGGTCAGGCGCTCGGCGAACTGCACGGTCGCCTTGGCGACGACGAGCCTTTCCAGCTCCTGCTGCTTGTGCTTCATGCCCGCCTCGCGCAGGGATTCCCTCAGCTGGGCCACGCTGTTGCAGCCGTTCACGTTCTTCTGGACCCACCTGTCATCGATGATGGCGGGCACCTTCTTGGGCTTGCCGGTGATGATGTCGGGCTGGGTTACCGCCCCCAATGCCGCCATCGCATCGATGCGCTGGTCGATTTCCTCTTCGGTGACGGTGGGATGGGAAACCGTGACGGTGACGGGGGTGTAATCGCTCAGCTCGATTTCGGGCTTGGGATGGATTTCGATGCCGAAGCTCACGGAACCGTCCTCATTGCGCTCGGAACCCACGATCGCGGGGTTGCACACAGGGGAGAAACCGGACTGCTCCACGGCGCGCGGCATCAGGTAGCTGACGGCGCAATCCAGCTTCACGCGGTTGAGCTCTTCGTCGGAATCGTCGTCCGCCAGCGTCTTCAATGCCACGTCGTAATCGGTCTTCTCGGAAATGCGCAGGCCCATGGCGGCGAGGAAAGGCGGAAGCCCCTTCTTGAGCGCCTCTTCGAACTCCTCGGAGCTGATCTGGACATTGACGCGGACCTTGCCCGCGCTCTGCTCGGCGGCTTCTACCTTCATATGCGTTCCCTTTCTATCAGGGCGGGTTCGCCCGTGGCTTCAACTATTCCAACGTGCAAGTATAGCGCAGCACCGGGAAACGGGGGCAAGACGCACCGAAGCAGACGTTCCGTTGCCCGCCTGAAAGGACCATGTAAGGAAGCCCGCGGGCCCGTGTGCTACCATTTCCGCGGTTAAGAAACGAGAAACGCATACCGCATGCCTTGCGGAACGCGAAAGAGAGGGACGAGATGGCACAACCCCAAGAACTCACCGAAGAGGAAAAGCAGATGCTCCAGGGAGGATGCCATGGCGCCGGCGCACTGCCTCCCCGCCTGACACCCAACGAGGGATCTTCCGTCAAACACGTCATCGGCGTGGTCTCCGGCAAGGGCGGCGTAGGCAAATCCCTTGTCACTTCCCTGCTTGCCGCAGAAATGCAGCGACGCGGCTACAAGGTCGCCATCCTGGACGCCGACGTCACCGGACCGTCCATCCCCCGCGCATTCGGCATCGCCGCAGGCGTCGAAAGTGACGGCTTGGGCATCTTCCCCGCGCAGACCGAAAGCGGTATCAAGATCATGAGCACCAACCTGATGCTGCCCGAAGACGACGCTCCCGTCGCCTGGCGCGGACCCGTGGTCTCCAACGCGGTCAAGCAGTTCTTCAACGAAGTGCACTGGGGCGACATCGACTACATGTTCGTCGACATGCCCCCGGGAACGTCCGACGTGGCCCTGACCGTATTCCAGAGCCTGCCCATCGACGGTATCGTCACGGTCTCCGCACCCCAGGAACTGGTCGCGATGATCGTGGGCAAGGCAGTGAACCTGGCCAACCGCATGGACGTGAAGGTCATGGCCCTGGTTGAGAATATGGCTTACTTCACCTGCCCCGATTGCAATAAGAAGCATTTCATCTTCGGCGAGCCCCAGGGTGCCGAGGTAGCGAGGCGCTACGGAATCCCCGCCTATGCCACGCTGCCCATGGACCCCTCCTTCGCAGCCCTGTGCGACGCGGGACGCGTCGAGGAATACCTGGTCTCCGAAGCACTCGAACCCGTTATCGCACAGATACTGGAAGCCTAGCCATGGACGCTTGGGAAGAAGGGGATGCACCCGGCGCCAATGCCGGGCAGGAAGAGCGCTGGGGCCAAGCCGCCAAACGAGCCGCCGCATTGCGGGCCAAGCACGCGGCAGGCAAAGCGCAGCCCGTCCGCTCCATCAACGAAGACGACGACGGCTATGACCCGTATTCGGATTTCCACGACAAACGCGTGGAAGAGCCCTTCTTCCAAAAGGACCCCTGGATGTAGGAAACGTCCCGAACCTGGCAGGCTCGGGACGTTTTCATTCCAGACGATATTTTCGGAAAGCTACGCAACGGCTTCGGAGGAAGCATTCCGGCAAGCGGGATCGGCTGGGGCTTTCCACCAAACCGGATGCGCACCCCATCTGCAAGCAGGCCCCGCTACCGGGCGCCCGCGTCCTTCGCGCCCTCGCGATCGCGCCCTATGAAACGATAACCCACACCCACTTCGGTCGCGATGAAGCGGGGCGCCGCCGGGCTGTCCGCGAGCTTCCTTCGCAGCGATGCCATGATCACCCGCAGCGTGCGGTAGCCATCGCATGCAGGATGGTTCCAGACCTTTTCCTGGATGAAACGGTGCGTGAGCGCCTTGCCGGGATTCTGCATCATCACTTCGAGCAAGCGGAATTCGTAGGGTGTCAGATGAACGGGCCTTCCATCCAGCAAGACGGAATGGGCATCGCAGTCCACCTCCAAGCCGCCCACTTCGTAATGCTGCCGTACCCCGGCATCGGCAAGTTCGGGGGCATTATGCCGCAGGGCCACGCGGATACGCGCGAGCAGCTCGACGATGCTGAAAGGCTTTACCACATAGTCATCCGCCCCAGCATCGAGGGCACGCACCTTCTGGAAATCCGTCGACCGGGCGGTCACCACGATGATGGGGACCTTACTCTGCTTCCTGATCGCTGCAAGCACGTCCATGCCATCCTCGTCAGGCAGGCCAAGGTCCAACAGCACAAGGGAAGGCGAATTCGCCTCGAAGAGCGACAGAGCGACCGCGCCCGTGCGCGCCTCGGAAACCTTATAGCCTTCCGAGCGCAGCGAAATCCTCAGGAAGCGCCTGATTCCGTCGTCATCTTCGACGATCAGGATTTCGTGTGCCATTCGGACACCCCTTCCTGTCCCCCGGTCTGCACGTCAACGCTGGACGCAACATGCGCCTCGGGAAGGAAGAACTCGAAAGTGGCCCCTCCCGAATCATTGTTGAATGCCCGAATAGTACCATCATGCGCTTCCACAATGGCCTTGCAAACGCTCAAACCAAGGCCGATTCCCTTATTTCGCCTATCGAGGGGCTTCCCGGAAACAAAGCGGTCGAAAACGCTGTCCAGCATATCGGGCGCGATGCCGCCCCCGTTGTCGGAAACCCTGAAGGCCATACTGGTTCCCTCGCGCTCCGCCTCGACGGTAATGAGGGACGAAGGCTCCGAATGCCTGATGGCGTTTTCGATCAGGTTCACCAGCACCTGGCGGATCAAGCGCCCGTCCATTTCCACCAGCACCACGTCGTCCGGCTGGGATACCTCGATGCTGTGGTTGCCGATATGCGAGATCACGCGCGTCACCGCATCGCTGATCACGTCGTCGACCACTTCGGGCTGGAAATGCAGGGGGACCTCGTCGTCCTGCACGCGGGTCATCCCCAGCAGATTGTCGATCATGCCCGCAAGCCAGCGTGCGTCGCCCGAAATCGCGGAAAGCAGCACTTTGCGCTCTTCGGGGCTGATGTTGTCGTAGCTGCGCTCGAGCAGCTCCGCGTTGCCCTGGATGCTCACCAACGGGGTGCGCAGATCGTGGGAAACGCCTTGGAACAAGGTGGTCTTGAATCGTTCGCGCTCGATTCGCAGGGCATCCTCGCGAGCATGTTCCTCGAGCTCGTTGCGCTCGACGGCGATGACGGTCTGGGTGATAACCGAATCCACCAGCGTCAGAGCCTCTTCGTCGAGCTCGCCTTCCGACATATCCACCGAAACCACGCCGTACACCCGGGTCTTCGCGGAGAGAGGGATGTAAAGGCATTTGCAGCCCGCATACCCTGACACGCCGACACCGGTCCGGCAACCCTGCTCGAAGCAATCACTTGCAGCAAGGGCCTCCTTGCCTTCCCTGCTTTCCGGGTCGGGCTTCCCTAAATCGATCTCCACCACACGACCGAGCGCGCGCCCCAAGGCAACGGAAACGAACTCGCAGGCACCTTCCGCGGAAATGCTGTCGATCAATCCGGAGCTGATGGTGTTCAGGCGCTTGAGGTTGCGCGCATTCCTCTCCACGATGCTCACCTGCCTGCGCAGCTTGTTCGTCATGCCGCCGGAAATCATCGCGACAACCGTGAAGATAATCAGGGCGGCAAGGTCGCTTTGATCGAAAATGGAGAGGTTGAAGTGCGGCGCCGTGAACAGAAGGTCGTAAGCCAACAGGTACATCACGCCCAAGGCAAAGCCCCACCAGGACGAATCGGTCTCCACCGACGCGATCATGATGCCCATGATGAAGAACAGGAAGCTCACTTCCGATTCCAGACCCAGCACAGTGAAGCTCAGAGACGCCGCCGACCCCGCAAGGAGCAGCAAAAGGGTCACGCCCAGGTTCCTAATGGGCTTTTCGTACGAAGACATGGTTATTCACACCCCTTTTCGCAAGCCTGAGCATCCAGATGAAGCCCAAGAGGATAGGAAGGATTTCCAAACGGCCGAACAGCATGGTCACGCATGCGATCAGCAGGACCGCAGAAGGCGAATCCGCCCCCACGAAGCCCGTTCCGAAACCGGTATTGCCCAAACACGAGGCGGCATCGAAGATCGCATCCCCCACAGAAGCGCCGAACAAGGTGAACAGGAAGGCGCAGATGGCGAACAAGGTGAAGTAGAGCCCCACGAAGGAGTCGATCGCCAGCCGCTCGCTTGCATCGCATTCCGTCCTCCTGCCGAAACGGTAGAGCTCGTTGCTGTGGACACGGCGGCTATGGTCGAGCTTACTGCGCACATGCCACAAGGCGCTCTTCACGAACACCACGATACGGAACACCTTGATTCCGCCTGCGGTGGACCCCGCTTCGCCGCCGATGAACATCAGCACGATGAAGATGAACTGGATGGGCGGGCAGAGCAGCACCGATGCATCGACGGTCTGCAGGCCCGTCGAAGTCATCACCGCAACGACGTGGAACAAGCCTACGCGCAACGCCTGGGGAAAGGCAGCGCATTCGCCCTCTGCAAGCAGGGATATCGCCGCGAGCAGCGACGAGACTACGATGATGCCGAAGAGCGCAGGCGTTTCCGCGTGCTTGAAGAAGGACCGGAACCTGCCCTGGGCCAACATGAAGTTCAGAAGGAAGTTGGTCGCGCCCGCGACCATCAGCACCACGGTGGTCAGCTCCACCGCAAGGTTGTCGTATGAGGCAAGGCTATCCGACCTCACCGCGAAACCGCCGGTCGAAACCGCCGAGACCGCGATGTTCACCGCATCGAAAACGGGCATGCCCTCGACGACGTAGGCCGCCGCACCAACGGCGATCAAGCCCGTGTACAGGATCAGGATCGCACGCGCCGAGCGGGCGGAACCCGCAAGCAGTCGGTCGGCATGGCCTTCGGCGTTGTACAGACCCAAACCGCAGGAGTCGCTGATCACGCTGGTCATGACCAGGATCAAGCCCACGCCGCCCAGGTAATGCATCAGGCTGCGATGCAGCAGCACCACCTTGGGACAGCTATCCGCATCCATCACGGTGAACCCCGTCGTGGTCAGGCCGCTCGTCGCCTCGAACAGGGCATGGACGGGGCTCAGCAGCCCGGACGTCATCAGGGGAAGCGCGTTGACCAGGATAGCCAGCACCCACACCAACACGATGACGCTCCCCGACTCCTTACGGTTCAGGGAGGGCGCCCCATCGCGATTGCTGTGGAAGTACACCAGATAGCCCGCAAGCGTCACCGTCACACTGGGAAGCGCATAGCTGGGGCATAAGCTCATCTCCCCTGGATAGAAGAACAGCATCGCAAGGGGCACGAGCAGGACGAAACCCACGAAAATCAGGGCCACGCCGATATACCAGACGACCGACAGAAAGCTGCTGCGCAGGGAATCAGACATGGAAGACCGCGTTCCCTTCGAGATCCGGTCCATCCTCGATCAGCTTCGACATGATATAGGTGGCACTGATGACGGTCGATACGCCCAGCTTCTTGAAGATGGGAACATTGCGCGGGTTGTACGCCGTGCAGATCTGACGCCGCACGTTGAAGTAGTAACGCGCCATCTGGCAGATGACCAGATTGTCGGCGTCGACGTCGCTCAGGGCGATGATGATGTCGAAGCCCTCGATATCCGCGTCGTCGAGCACGAAACGCTTCGTCGCGTCTCCGCAGATAACGGGCACGTCATGACGGGAAGCGAAACGCTCGCACCACCTGCGGTCGGCATTGATAACGACCACTTCGTTACCCGCCTCCAACAGCGATTCGACCAGGAAGTCGGTTCGGGAGCGCCCTCCCGCAATTGCGACACGCATACAAACCCCCTAGGAGATCCTTGCTGCGCGGCAGAATTCCGCAAGGCAGATGGCATGGGGGCAGATGGGCTCGACCGTGCTCTCGTCGAGGAGGCCGATCAGATCCTCGTCTTCTATGCGGGCAAAGACCCTTTCCGTTCCGTACACCTCGCGGGCGATGCGTCCAACGAAGTAGTTGATCGAATCCTCGCCCGTACACGCGACGAGAAGGCACGCTTCGCGCACTCCGTGTTCTTCGAGCACTGTCACGTCCGAACCGTCGCCTAAGACCATCTCCCCGCCGAAGCGGGAAGCGAAACCGTTGAAGGCCGAAGCATCCTTGTCGATGGCGGTGACGGAGTAGCCCACCGCCGAAAGCTTTTCGGCAACCGCGGACCCGAAATCGCCGCAGCCGACAACCACCGCGCGCCGAATACGGAACAAACCCATAACCACCTCCGTTCTTCGTAAACGGACTAATTATAGAAATGGCCGTATAAAGATTGCCTTAATATCAGATAACGTAATCGCCGCAGCTGTCCTTGCGGCCCCCGTCTTCGAAACTAGCCCAGATCCCGTTTCGCCTGCTGCCAGAGTTCTTCCAGGCCGTCGATTCCGTAGTCGTCCAGGTCCTTGCCCTGCTCGTACGCAGCTCGCTCCATGACCTCCCAACGGCGACGGAACTTGACGCACGCGCGGCGCAGGCAGCTTTCCGCATCCAGATGCTCCTTGCGCGCCACGTTCACCAGGGTGAACAGGATGTCGCCGAACTCCATTTCCGCCTCTTCGCTGCGTGGGGGCGCAGCCTTGAACTCTTCGACCTCTTCGGCAACCTTCTCCCAGACATCGCCGACGGTATCCCACTCGAAGCCCTTCGACACCGCCTTACGGGAAATCTCCTGGGCCTCCATCAGGGCAGGCTGCGCATGGGACACATCCTCCAGCAAGCCTCGGGGGGCGCAGGGATCCAAGCCCGCCGCCGCGCGTTTTTCGGCACGCTGGACGTCCTTCAGGCGCTTTTCATGGCCCTTGATGAAATCCCAGAGGTCTTCCACCTCATCGGCGCCCTTCGCCTGGGCCTCGTCCAAACCCAGCGCCGCGAACGAGGCCTCGGCGCCGTAGATATGGGGGTGGCGGCGAACGATCTTCTCGCTCACATCATGCGCAACGTCCTCGATGGTGAATTCCCCTGCATCGGCCGCGATCTGCGCCTGCAGCACCACTTCCAAGAGCACGTCGCCCAACTCCTCGCGCATATGGTCCACATCGCCCTCTTCGATGGCGGCAACCGCTTCGAAGGCCTCTTCCAGCATGTTCTTGGCGATGGACTGATGGGTTTGCTTCAGATCCCAAGGGCAGCCATTCGGCGAACGCAGGTCGGCGATGATCTGCACGAAACGGTCGAATTCCGGATGGCGGCACGTGGTCTCGGCGGTGGGAACGGGGAAATAGCGCTGTCCTTCTTCAAGCATGGAAACCTCCTCCTCGCAGTATTCTTCCCTGAAGACTATACGACAAAGAAAAGACCGCCCGCCCCTGAAGGGACGGGCAGCTCAATGAAACATATCCGGCCAAGGACGCCCGCAGCGGGCCTGCCGCCTTACACGATTTTATTTTGGGGAGAGGAAGGGAGAACGCAATGCTTCAGCCGCCTGCCGGGTCCTTTGCGGATTCGGGAATCGGCTATCCGAAAAGCGCCTACGCCTCCTGAACTTCGGCGGTTCGGGAACCCTGGGCAAGAGGCTCCTTCGCACGTCTTCCCCTGATCCTCAAACGCACATCATGGACCAGCATGAATGCGACCAGGATGAATCCCAGATAGCCGTTCATGCCGTAGAGCACGTTGACCAGCGCGGTGTAAGGCAAGAAGCAGGCGATGATGCAACCGACCACGCCACCGATCACGATGAACATCCTATAACGGGGAGTTCCCTCTTCGGCAACGCGGCCGATACCGGTCCACAGAAGCGGCACCGAGGTGGTATAGATGCCGAAGAAGACCACCACTGCAAATACCTGGGCAAGCGCAGGAGAGATATTGCCGGCAAGCACCAAGGCAGGGATATCCGCCGCAGCGGTCTGATCGATGCTGGAGATAAGGGCGACGCACGACAGCGCCGCAACTGCGAAGACGCACACCGCGGAAAGGACCACGCCCAGGTTGATTTCGACGGAACGGTTCTTCGCACCCAGCTCGGCCAGGAAAGTCGCGAACCACAGGATGACGAAGCCCGCATAGGACGCACCCGCGGCGAGAGGATTGCCTCCTCCGACCTGGTTCACCTCATACTTGCCCGCATCGAGCGCGGCAGCGCCCTCTGCGAAACCGGAACCCTGGGTGACGCAGGTCCACACGGATACCAGCAACACCAAAGCGATGATGATAGGACCCACTTTGCTGAGTGCGCCCACTATGCCCTTCAAACCGAACAGGGCCGTACCCACGACGACAACGGTCAGGATGACGGCGCCCACGCCGTTGGGAAGGCCCCACTGCTGGGTTACCGTGGAATTGGCTCCACCGCACATGACGATGAAGCAGACATAGCAGAAGAACGCGGAGAAGTAGTCATAGAAGGTCCCGACGTACTTGCCGCAATAATGCTTGTAAATGTCGCCACCGCGCTTCAGCTTCAAGCGCGATCCATTTGTGGCAAAAGAAATATTCGTATACAGATAGATTACCGCCGCAACCGCGATTACCACCCAGAACAAGGATCCGTACGAAGCCTCGTACTGCATGACCTCCTGCATCGTAGCGAAACCGGCTCCGATGTAAAATGCGATGCACGCACCGCACAGCGAAGCGACGGAAGCGATGCTGATCGCTGCCTTCTTCATCCATTCCTCCTTCGAGCACCAAATGAAGGATTCCTATTCCATTCCTTCGAACCAATATCGAAAAGATGCAAGGTGCCGACGAAGGCAACGGACCCCAAGAGCCCGAACCCGCAACCAAGCCTCCGAAGCGCGATGAACGCGCCGCTAAAAGCCGAAGGCGCAGACCCAGGAGCAAGACGCCCGACATGCACTGCGGATTCCGGGCGAAAGCGGCTGCAGAAAGCCGGATGGCGAAAATCCGCCCCGCGGGAACGGAACAAGACGCCATAACCGGAAGCCATGCCCGGGTGCGGCCTATCGCAGCACCGACGCACCGAAAGCACGCTCCCCCTTGGAGAAAACCCGTTCGCCTGGACACTGGCATACCCAGGGAAAGGGCTCCGTCACGGACACTGGCATACCCGTTTCGGTTTCCCCGTAAGAAAGTCGAAGCTCTTGACTCCCTTGTATCATCGAAACCGAAAAGGATAAATAGGCAAAATCGGGAAGGCCCGAAATTCTTTCCAAACGGTTTCGGGTGGAAAGGAAACCCGAATCGGCTGTAATCCCGAATCGGCTTTCCCGATACCCGCGCAAAAGGCCCCACCTCAAACACCGGCAAACCTACGCGAACCATGCTGCAAGAAATTCCTTCTTTTCAGAAATTTTCCCTTGACCCAAGTGAAAATGCTGATAATATAGTCGTTGCACTTTTCGGGGCATTAGCTCAGCTGGGAGAGCGCATGACTGGCAGTCATGAGGTCAGGGGTTCGATCCCCCTATGCTCCACCAAATTTCCAAGGCCGGCTTTCAAGCCGGCCTTTTTCATGATAAGTCCATGCACGCAATGCTGCCCGACGCGAAAACGGAGGACACTATGAACCTGAACAAAGCGAGCTTCACCGCCGCCTACGGAACCATCGAGCAGGTCCCCACATCCCTCAACCCCGAAATCACCTTCGTCGGCAGGTCCAATGTGGGCAAGTCCTCCATCATGAACAAGATCTTCAACCGCAAGGGCCTGGTGAAAGTCTCCTCCACCCCCGGCAAAACCACCACCATCAACTTCTTCAAGGTCCCCGATGGATCCAAGCAGGTGGATTTCATCGACTTGCCGGGCTATGGATATGCGAAGGTAGGCGGCAACGACCGTTCGCGCTGGAGCAAGCTCATCGAAGGCTACTTCGAGCAGAACCGCTGGTTCGCCCTCACGGTGGTGCTCATCGACATCCGCCACGACGTGAGCAAGCTCGACATCCAGATGGTCGATTACCTGGTGCAGCACGAAATCCCCTTCATCATCGTCTTCACCAAGTCCGACAAGCTGAGCCGAGCCCAGCAGAAACGCCAGATTCCCAACCTGTGCCGCCAGCTCAGCAACGCCGGCGACGCCTTCGTCATGTCCTGCTCATCGCTGAAGGGCGACGGCGTGGAAGACCTGCGCCACATCCTGGCAGATGCCGTCAAACAGGCGCGCGACGCCGGCAATCCCGTCTTCCAGGGGAAGAAGTCCGCAGACACCGGGGAAGGTGACGAATAGGGCCGCCATCAGGCTTGGTGCATCGGCAAAAGGCGCAAGAACGCATTCAGCCCGAAGCGCAGCCGCACGGCGTCTGGATCCTAAGGCTCGGAGGAAATCAGAAACATCCTGCAAGCGAAAGGGAGGGGCACCACCCCTCCCCTCTTGCATTTTCATGGCGATAATCCGGCGACTCAATGCTTCATTAAGTCGCCGATCGGAGCTAACCGATCTCTCCTGCAAAGAAACGCTGTGCGATGGTAGCAGCACCCGCCGCATCGCGGCTGTAGAAGTCCGAGCCGATCATTTTGGCGTATTCCTCGTTCAGAACCGCGCCTCCCACCATAACGCAGCATTCGGGAGCCTGCTCGCGCAGGACCTGGATGGTTTCCTCCATGCCGCGCACCGTAGTGGTCATGAGCGCGGAAAGCCCGACCAGACGCACGTCATGCTCGCGAACCGCCTGGACAACGCGTTCGGGATCGACATCGCGCCCCAGGTCGATGACGTCGAAACCGTAGTTTTCCAGCAGCATCTTCACGATGTTCTTGCCGATGTCGTGGATGTCGCCTTTCACGGTCGCAACGATGATGCGGCCCTTGCCCTCGCCTTCGGCGGCGGGGGCAAGCTCCTTCACGATATCGAATCCCACCTTCACCGCCTCGGCCGAGGCCATGAGCTGGGGCAGGAAGAACTCGCCGCTTTCGAACAACTCGCCCACTTCGTCGAGGATGGGGATGAAGTACCCGTTGATCAAATCGAGCGGTTCATGCGACTCGAGCAGGCGCCTGGTTTCCCCCTCCATCTGCGCCTTGCGTCCGGTCAGCACCAGATGGCGCACCTGGGCACCATCTTCGGGAACACGCGAAACGCTCTCGGGCAGGTCGCAGTCGTCGTCTTCCCCATCGTCTTCGGCGCCGGCTTCCTGCGAAACAGGCGCAGCCGCCGCCAAGACCGGAGCCTTATAGGGATCTTCCCACTGTGCGTATCCGGCAATGAATCCCACCGACCCCTCGTCCTGGCCGTTCAGCACGCGGGAAGCGGCAATCACATCGCGGTACCGCTCCGACTTGGGATTGATGATGGGCAAATCCAAACCGGCTCCGATAGCGCTTGCCAGGAAGGTGGAGTTCAGAAGGTCGCGCTGAGGCAAACCGAAGCTGATATTCGACACGCCCAGCATGGTGCGCACCCCCAACTCCCGCTTCACGCGGCTGATAGCGCGGAGGATCTCCGTTACCTGGGACTGATTAGTGGAAGCGGACATGGCAAGGCAGTCGATCACCACGTCCTCGCGGGGTATGCCGTATTCTTCGGCGGCCTGCACGATACGGCGCGCAAGCTCGAAGCGCTCGTCCGCCGTGGGCGGGATTCCCTGCTCGTCCAGGGTAAGGCCCACCACCGCGCAGCCATTGCGCTTCACGACGGGCAGGATCGCATCGAGGACCTCGCGCTTGGCGCTCACGGAGTTCACCAGCGCCTTGCCGCTGTAGCGGCGGGTGGCGCGCTCGATGGCCTGCGGATCGCCGGAATCAACCTGCAAGGGCAAGGAGCACACGCCCTGGATCAAGTCGACCGCCTGCGCCATCACGGCAGGTTCGTCGATTTCGGGCAAGCCCACATTCACATCCAGCAGGTCGGCTCCGTTTTCCTGCTGCTCGATTGCTTCATTCAGCAGGTAATCCATATTGCCGGAGCGCAGGGCTTCCTGCAGCTTGGGCTTGCCGGTGGGGTTGATTCGCTCTCCCACGACGGCGATCTGGGCGCTGCCGGCATCCAGTACGAGCGCACGCTGGGAACTGGACAACGCAAAGGCCGCCTCGTAAGCGCACGGAGCGGGAATGCGCCCGTCCACAAGCTCTGCCAACCTGGAAATGTATTCCGGATCTGTACCGCAGCATCCGCCGATCACGGTGACTCCCGCGTCCAAAAGGGCGCGTGCCGCCTGCGCGTAGTCGTCCGGAGAGACATCGAACACGGTCACGCCATCTTCCACGCGGGGAAGGCCGGCGTTCGCCTGGACCATCAAGGGCACGCGGGAAAGCGGCGCCATGCGACGGGCGAGCCCCGCAAGCGCATCGGGACCGAGCGAGCAGTTGATACCCAGCGCCTGCACTCCCAAGGCGGAAAGCGTGATGGCCGCAACCTCGGGGGTGGTTCCCAGAAAGGTCCTGCCATCTTCGCCGAAAGTCATGGTGGCGAACACGGGCAGATCGCAGTTCTCGCGAATCGCCAGAACCGCAGCCTTCGCTTCGAGCAGGTCGGCCATGGTCTCGATGATCACCAAATCGGCGCCGGAAGCCTGGATGGCACGGGCCTGTTCCGCGAACAGATCGTAGGCTTCCTCGAAATCCATGGTTCCCAACGGTGCCAGCAGGGCACCCGTCGGACCCACATCTGCGGCAACATAGCGCGCACCGGATTCGCGCGCGCACTTCACTGCAGCCGCGAACACCTCGTCGACGCTCGCAGCATCGCCGAGCTTCAGGGAATTCGCCCCGAAGGTGTTGGTGGTGACCACCTGGCTGCCGGCTTCGACGTATGCCCTATGGATCTGGGTGATCTTCTGGGATGCGGTCATATTCAACAGCTCCGGAAGCTCTCCGGCAAGCAGGCCTGCCGCCTGCATCATCGTTCCCATAGCACCGTCGAACAGCAGATATGCCTGGCCGTCAAGCACCTGCTGAAGATAGCGATCCTTCACTCGCATGGAGCAACCTTTCTCTTCCAATCGCCTTCCGGGACAACTCGGAAAGCCCCCGCCCAGGGACCGCGATCTTATAAGCCGAGGGACCTTCGATAGCAGACGGTCCCGGATTCCCTGATCAGGCAGTAATCGCGGCAGGCGCAATGGGCGCACCCCAGCTGCGCCTTTCCAGGCACATCCCCGAACAGTCCCACGACGGCGGTCATCGATTTCGAGGGGACAAGAAAGCCCGCAGGCGTGACGTATATCCCCAGATGCTTGTCGGCCCCCAGCACCCTGACGAAGTCAGCCTGCACATCCAGGGAGAAGTCGCCGAACCCGGGACAATAGCGCTCCTTGGCGAACAGGCCATGCTCGCGAGCGTACGCTACCACCTGGGCTTCCAGCCTATCGGCCCCGCATTCCACCAAGTCAGAGCAAACGCACGAATACACCGCCTCGTCGGTCAGGCTCGTTGCCGCAAGGCTGCGCAACCGCCGTTCGCTTTCAAGGCCCAGGGTTACCGCCATGAGCGCGCAATGCGAGGCTCCGCGCATGTACTCGACGATGCTTTCCCCATGGAAGACCAGCGTGGTGCCGCCGACTATCACCGCGGGTCCGTCGCCACCCTCCTCGATGGAAACGGGATACACCGCATAGATGCCATAGGGCTTCCTTTCATGTATGCAGGATTCGATCACGCAGTCGATGCGGGATTTGAGGGGTTCTTGCAGGGTATGCCCCGAAAACCCCAAGTAGCGGAGGATCTCCGCCCTTCTGGCATCGTCTATCACGGCGACCTACTTGCGCAGGACGTCCATCGCCGCAGACGCGATATCCTGCGAATTCATGGTGTAGACATGCAGGCCATCCGCACCGTTTTCCTTCAGATCTTCCAGCTGGCCGCAGGCATACTCGATACCCGCCTGGCGAAGCGAGGCGGGATCGTCCTCGTACCTGGCAAGCAGCTTGATGATGGGCGAAGGCAAAGACGCCCCGCACATGAAGATCATCCTGGAAACCTGGGCCTTGCCCAAGAAGGGCATGATACCGCAGGTAATGGGGATGGTGATGCCCGCTTTCTCCGCCTCATCCCTGAAGCGGTAGAAGCATTCGTTCTCGAAGAACAACTGGGTCACGAAAAACGACGCACCCGCATCCTGCTTCTGCTTCAGATGGACCAGGCTCTCTTTGAAGTCCAGGCAGTCGATATGGCCCTCGGGATACGCTGCCGCACCCACGCAGAAGCCCTCGTCCACCAACGCAGGGATGATATCCTTCGCGAAAGAGTAATCCCCGGGCTCGATGCCCGGCACGATGTCGCCACGCAAAGCGAGGATATTCTCTATTCCCGCAGCGCGCATCTGCTCGGCCTTCTGCGCTAAACCCCGGGCAGTCAGGCCCTGGCAGGTAAGATGAGCAACCGAGGGAACAGAGAAATCGCCGCGGATCATCGCGGCGATTTCGGTGGTCTTTCCGGAGTTCCCGCTTCCTCCAGCGGAGCAGGTCACGCTTACGAAGTCAGGGGCAAGCTCGGAGAAGCCGGTGCACACCTCGCGGGCGACATCCAGGCTGAGCTCCCCTTTCGGAGGGAACATCTCGAATGAGATCGGCTGCTCGCAAGTTTTGAAAATCTCGTCAACTCTCATTTGCGAACCAATCCGTTTCAAATCGCTTCTAGGACAGCCCTACTTTACGGAAGCGTAGAAGGTTGCCTCGTCGAAAACGTCCTTGATGCTCTTTCCGTCGATGAAAGGCAGAGCCAGGAAGTCGTTCAGGATGTATACCAGTTCACTGCAGTCGGTGAAATGGCCCTTTTCGTTGAGCTGGTTCACATCCTGGGCGCGCCAGTCGTGGTCGTTGACGTCGGTGATGTAATAAGTGGCCTCGCCGACCTGCATGAATACGGAATGGTTTGCGCGCAGGTAAGTGTAAAGATCATCAAAGGTGAGTTCCAAAGCCTCTTCTGCCTTGCGTCCCATGATTATCATCCTTTCAGAACAAGATGGATTGAACCCTAACGGGCAATAGTCGTTACATAATATCAAGAAAGTCCGACAGGAAACGCGAGAAGCGGGCAATATAGGTTTTCCTAATAGCCATCATTATTTACTAGTCATGATTATTTTATGTTCGACCAACCATTCGTCGGTCCCCCGCTTGCCTTAATCGCCTTTTCCCCTTAGATTGAAGGACGTTTTCGATTTGAAAACCAGACAGGCGCGCTTTCAAATCTCAAGTGCGTGAGCAAGGGAAACTCGGGTTGAACTCCCGGACGAGGGACATCGCTGTGATGGGCCGAAAGAGAAACGGTCCTCAGTCAGAATGCCTTGCCTGCCTGAAACCGCCATATTCTCTGTGAACCCCGGAGAACATGACACACCGCATACCCGATCGTGATTTATGCGAATCGGGCGACAATGGCATCGCAGATATGCGCATGCTTGTTTTGATGCAGCCGCTTACCAACGGCTGTCGGGTTGTGTTCTGTTGTAAGGGGAAGCCATGGCAATCAAAGATTTCCATTGCACATATGATAATGCGAGCGGCATCAATGCCGAAGCCGTTGCATCCGCCAACGTCACCTTCCCAGAAGTGCACAACGATGCCCGGATGATGGCGAATCTGTCCAAGGCGCTCAAAGAATACGAGAACGCGCCGTTCTGCACCCTCCCCTTCTGCCACACCGTCGAAGCGGAAGCATTGGGCGGCATCGTGAACCTGGGCGACGAGAACGCCGGCCCGCGCTGCGGCGGCTATATCACCCAGTCCATGTCCGACATCCTGGACCTTCCCGACATCGACTTCACCAAGGGACGTATCGCCAAGGTGCTCGAAGCCTGCAAGATCCTTTCCGATGAGGGCGAGCATGTCGTGGTCGAAGCCTGCGGCCCCATCACCGTTATGAATTCGCTTATCGACCCGAAGTACATCTTCAAAACCCTCCATCGCGACAAGGAAACCGCCAAGGCCGTTTTCGATAAGCTGGGAGAGCAATCCTTCCGCTTCATGGAGCAGGCGAAGGCGCACGGCGCCCAGTTCATTTCCTATGCCGACGTGGTGGGCGGGGTCAACATCGTCGGCCCCAACATGGCAGAGGATATCGTCGATTTCTTCACCTACGACTTCGTGAAGAGGATCCAAACGCTTTCCGATGACACCTGCATGGTCATGCTCTGCCCCAAAACCACCTTCGCGCTCTTGGGAACCGATAAAGCCCAGCTGTGCAACGTCCCAGTCAGCCGGCCCATGCGCTATGGCGAGGCCTGCATCGAGCTTCTCGGCAAGGTCAAGCTTGCGGGCATGACCTGCTATAAGAACATCAACTTCACCCTGAACAATTCCATCTTCAAGGAAGTCGTCCTGATCTAGGGGCAATCGCACCTGCGGGACAGGCATAGGGCGAGGGATTCCTCCGCCCAGGCACGGAGTGCGAACCGGCACCCCTTTGCTTTTCGCATCCCATTTTCCGTTTACCGGCGCATCGGCAGAATCGGGGGCTCGCAAAAGGCAGCCAGCCCATGCGCTGAAAAAAGAAAGGATAGAACCATGCACAAAGACGACCAGATGACACCGCTTGAGCGACTCAACGGCTTTCTGACCGGTGGCGAGATGGACCGCCTGCTCGCCATGCCCTTCGTCATGTCCATGTCCGGCAAGGCAGCGGGCATGACCCACAAGCAGAAGCGCTCCTCCGGTGAGAACGAGGCATTCTGCCAGATCGAGAGCTACAAGCGCTGGGGCAACGACCTGCTGATCGTTGAATACGGCCTGCACACCTTCGGCATCGAACTGGGATCCGTCGTTGCCGACCCCGAAGATGCGGTTCCCCACATCACCGACTGGGTTCTGAAGGACATCAACGACTGGGAGAACCTGCCCTGGGAAAAGATCGAGCCCCAGAACAGCGAGATCTTCAAGCTGCACCTGGACGCCGTCCGCCGCTGCATCTCCGAAGCCGGCGACGAGGTTCCCACCGGCCTGCTTGCTGGCATGCCCTTCACTGCAATCGCCAGCATCATGGGTACCGAAAAGCTCCTGAAGGCCTGCCGCAAGAACCCCGACGTCGTAAAGGGAATGATGCGCAGGTGCACCGACCTTATCAAGCAGGTACACAACGAATACATCAAGGAAGGCGCCATGATGCTGCTCTGCGAGCCCATCGGCTCCGGCTCCATCGTTCCCGCTAAGACCTTCCATGAGTTCATCGAGCCCTACATGACCGAGGTCATCCAGAACATCAAGGACAAGGGCGGTATGTGCTGCTACCACATCTGCGGCAATTCCATGCCCATCATCGAGAACATGATCGCAAGCCAGCCCCACATGATCAGCGTCGACAACCGCGTCGACCTGGCAGAAGCCAAGGCCAAGGTCGAGCCCTTCATGCCCATCGTCGGCAACGTCGACACCGTAGACGCCATGGTTCTGGGCACCCCCGCAGAGGTCGAGGCCTCCGTCAAGGAATCCATCCGCAAGGGTTACGACGCACAGCACGGCTACGTCCTGGCAACCGGCTGCGACCTGAACGTCAACGTACCCCTGGAGAACATGGATGCCTTCATGGCGGCAGCCCGCAAGTACGGCAAGCTGCCCATCGACCCTTCCACCTGGGAATAAGCCCGAAACCGAAAAAAGAGCGAAGCTGACCGGCTTTTAGAAAGGAAACCGAAATGGCAACCAAGGAAGAACTCATCGCACGCCTGGCAGAATGCGTCCT
>JBJEKU010000009.1:21980-27443 GCA_051878795.1 Eggerthellaceae bacterium | reverse complement strand
GTACAATTCTGCAACATTGAATCCAGGGCGATGCAGGAGGAACGCCTCATTCCAATAACAGAGGCAGACATCGCTCGAAGGCTGTCACAAAGTCAAAATAACGGATCTGCCTGGATTTCTGAAAACGAACACTGGAGCCTTGGTGGACAGCAAAGCAAATTTGCCTTAAGAAAACAGAACGGCGAATGGTTCTCTTGCGAAGGATCAGCAGCAACAACTCATATTCTGAAAAGCGGAATAAGAGAACTTGACCACCAGGCACTGAATGAATATGTCTGCATGAGCCTTGCAAAAGAATGCGGCATCAACACCGCATCGGTCGAATATTCTGAGTTTTCGTTTGAGAAAGGTGTCGAGCCCGCAATAATTATCGAACGTTACGATCGTCAAGTATTCAATGATAAGGTCGTTAGACTCCATCAAGAAGATCTCTGCCAAGCCCTCGGATGCCTTCCAGATAACAAGTACACTATGCATGGTGGGCCTTCTTGCTCGGATATCCTCCGACTACTATCTTCAACTGGATTATCAGCCCAGGCAAACGTGGTCCAATTCGTGCAAATGCTTTTCTTTAACTATCTTCTTGCGGCAACAGACGCCCATGCTAAAAACTATTCCCTCATGCTCAGCAACGACGGCAATCATATTCTTGCTCCCATGTATGATGTCGCATCTATTGCTCCATACATCGAAGAGCGCCGATGGGGCAAAAAGCCACCGAAACTTGCAATGTCAATTGGTGGAGAAAACCGGATAGGTTACCTAACCCCAAACCATCTCAGCAAGTTCGTGACACAATGCAACCTGGATGCATTCGGAATTACAGTAGAAGGCTGCATAGAGTTGCTCTCCTGTTTTGCGGAAATCATCCCGGAGAAACTATCGAAAGTTTTCGACAATCTCAATTCGACATCCTCCGAAGTCGCCGCAAAAGGGCTGAGAGCATTGATGGAAAAGCCCATAATTCAACTATGCAGAACAACCGTACAGCGCTTTTCTTCCCAGTAGACCGAATAGTAATGGCAACATTGTCACCGCACTGAATCGAATTCTATCTGCTGATAGCGATTCCAGGAATCATAATGGCCGGCAAGCAAGCGGCAGCCATGTTCAAGGAGCGAGCATGAACAAAACCCAGACCATCGATTACCTGCGCGAACGAGGCATCGAAGTCGAAGTGACCGAACATCAGGCCGTGTTCAATATGGCTGAATTGGATGCGGTTGACCTACCCTACCCCGACCGCGATGCGAAGAACCTGTTCGTGCGCGATGGCAAGAAACGCAACTACTACCTGATTTCCGTCAAAGACGACAAGCGCATCGATTTGAAAGAGTTCAGGAAAGCCCAGGGGCTCCGTGCACTCTCGTTCGCATCCGCAGAAGACCTTGCAACAATTATGGATCTCACCCCTGGATCGGTGAGCCCGCTCGGCATCCTGAACGATGAAGAGCGAAAGGTCACCTTCTTCTTGGACAGGGCTTTCGAAGGCGGCCTCATCGGCGTACATCCCAATGACAACACCGCCACCATCTGGCTTGATGCAGACGCATTGATGCGCGTTATCCGCGAACACGGCAACGAAGCCCGCTACGTAGATCTGGGGTAAAAGGCCAACTGCTTTCAGCGCGATGGGCGGAACTCACCCAAACCCAAGACGAATGCGATTTCCGCTGATTACCGCCGAGAAAAAAGAACCCTGCGATAGGCTGGCATCCATACCCCCGATACCAAACCCGGTAGCATTGCCAACCCTTATCGATGCTGTAACGATGCTGCGAATTCCGACCGAATGCAGGAAACGGCCCTCGAAAACAATCCCGCAAACAGGTATAGTGCCCCGCGTGGATTTTGAAGCGCTTGGACATATCGCATCGGTTGTGCTCATCGATTACTTCGCGGTGATCGTGGGTGTCGTCACAGGCACGCTCTTCGGGGTCAGCCGCAAGCTCGACGTTGTCGGCTCCATCACCACCGCCCTGCTCACGGGATTCGGGGGAGGCGTCATTAGGGACATCCTGCTCCACGACCAAGGGTTCTTCTTCATGGAGCACCCCGCCTTGGTGGTCGCTTGTATTTCGGCGGCAATCCTGGTCTTTTCAAGCGCTGGATACATCCGCCATCTTGATTCGGTGCTGAACGTTGCCGATGCCTTCTCCATAGCCCTGTACGCCCTTGCCGGAGCCGCAAAGGCTTGGAGCGCGGGCGCCAACCCGGTCTACGTAGTGCTGCTGGGGACCATCACCGCCGTGGGTGGAGGTGCGCTCGCCACCATCTTTATCGGCGAGACACCGCGCATCTTCAAATCGAGCGACTACTACGCCATCGCGGGCTTCATCGGGGCATTCGCGTATTGCTGCTGCGCGCTCGCGGGCCTGAACCAGTTCGCCTGCTCGATTATCTGCGTCGGAGCATGCCTGGCAACACGCGCGATCAGCCTGAAATTCAACCTCACGACGAAATCGGCGAATTCCGGCAAGG
The DNA here is from genome assembly GCA_051878795.1 of Eggerthellaceae bacterium. Classification (GTDB taxonomy): domain Bacteria; phylum Actinomycetota; class Coriobacteriia; order Coriobacteriales; family Eggerthellaceae; genus W1P20-047. The sequence goes on along the minus strand of JBJEKU010000009.1, from coordinate 24,962 downwards.
ACGGCTAACCCGTCGAATCGGCACGATCGACAAGACCCCTTTCAAAGGGATACGCCCAGTTCACAGGGACAGTTTAATTCGCTTCCTTACAGCACGCACCAGCACCGGCTTAACGCCTCATCGCAGAAAGCGACAGACCAGCACAGCCTATTCCATCGCATCCAGGTCGCTGAGGAAGTATTCGTACAAGTCGGCGCGCACGGGAACGTCCAACCGGTAGGTAATCTCCACCGCACCTGCCTGGGTATCCCTCATGATAATCGGCTTGAACTGCCCCGTCGGATACATCTCACCCAGAAAGTAGAACTCCGTGCCAGCGTCCTTGTCGTTCTTGTTCTTGCGCAGGAACAGAAAACAGCGCATCCCATTTTCCCTCGCATTGCGGAGCGCCTGGATCTCCGGCGACTGGAGCGTACGCCTGCTCTTGGAAATGGCGATGAGCGTGTTCTCCGAAACGAAGCGGTCTTCGTATTGCGTGGTGATGCTGATCGAAGGGTCCTTGTCGTAGTTGACGAAGACCGGGAAGGTGTTCGTCTGCTTGTCGTGGAAATACCCGCCGATGTTCTGATAGTTCGGCTCCTTTTCCCAACGGAGCAGACGGCAGATCTCCTCGCGCGTGTATTTGGCGTTCAGCACGAAGTCGGTGTCCTTGTAGCGCTCCGAATACAGGGTCTCGCTTCGAGCCAGTCCGAACTCGATCGCCTGCATCACCTGGTCTTTGAAGCCCGCATTCCCCAGCGCCTCCCTGAACCTGGCACTCAATATCCACTCGCCGTCACGGTACTCTGCCAGATTCTCGCCCGAAGTGGAAAACGAACCGCAGAGCATCGCCGCAACCGCATCATGCCTGCGCCGCTGCAGCCCTTCTGCCGGTTTCGGATCTGGCACTGCATCATCGGCGCTTTCGACCAGGCGCTTCAGCACCACCAAATCCTCACAGCGCTTGCCGTTGGCGATCTTGCGAGAAAGGAATTTGAGCAGCTTCAACTGATCCTTGTTCAGGCGCAACCCGGAATCGGGCTCGTATTTCTGCAGGAACGCCGCATAGGAATCGAACTTGCCGATGATGATGTTGGGGTCGATGGATTCGTTCGCATCGAAGTCGAGCAGTGTGGGTATGCGCCCCAAAACCTGTTTGAGTTCCTGGTATTCGCGCCTGATCAACTTCGCGTCGCTGAAGCGCCCCGCATCAAGCGCCCTGAAGATCCGTGCTTCGGAAACCTTATCGAAGCTGATGGTGGAACATCCGGGGATGACGGTGCTCCCCTCTTTCACCACCTTGCGCAAGGTGTCCTTGTTGTAGGTTCGATCCCCCGAAAGCGCGATGGGCACCAGATAGTTCTGCTGGTAGTTGCCGATGAAATCCAGCACCAAGGTATATTCCTTGCCCTCGCACTTGCGCAGGCCACGGCCCAGCTGCTGCACGAACACGATCGCCGAATCGGTACGGCGCAGCATGATGATCTGGTTGAGCGAGGGAATATCAACGCCCTCGTTGAAGATGTCGACTGAAAAGATGTATTCGACCTCGCCCCGCTCCAGACGGGCAATCTGCCTGTTGCGCTCCTCATCCGAAGTCGCACCGCTTACCGCAACCGTACGGTAGCCCGCTTCGTTGAACTGCCGCGAAAGCGACTGGGCCTCTTCGTTCCTATTGCAGAAGATAAGCCCGCGGCGCTGGGATTTCTCGACCGTGTATTCCTCGATCTTCGAGATGATATGCCGCACACGTTCGTTCGAGGTGAGCTTCGAGAACAGGGCCATATCATCGACGATTTCGTCATCGATTTCCAAATCGGTGATGCCGAAGTAATGGAAGGGCGCCAGCATGTCTTCCTCGAGGGCATCCTGCAAGGTGATACGGAAGGCGATCACGTGATTGAACAGGCCGTATACGTCATAGCCATCGGTGCGCGTAGGGGTTGCCGTCATCCCCAGGAAAAACGACGGCTGGAAATGCGCGAGAATGGCCTGGTAGCTGTTCGCACCGGTGCGGTGCGCCTCATCGATGATGATGTAGTCGAATTCCTGCGGTTCGAAGTCATCCAAATGCTTGCTCAAGGTGCTCACCATGGCGAAAACGCAGCTCGCCGCAGGCTTAGCCGAGCCGCCGCCATAGATTCCATAGGTATAGTTGGAGCCCAGGACGCGCTCGAAGCTTTCCCGCGATGCCTCCAAGATGCGATGGCGATGCGCTACGAAAAGCACGCGCCCAGGATGCTGCGCACGCACATCAAGTGCAGAAAGATAGGTCTTGCCTGTCCCCGTCGCAGAAACCAACAGCGCGCGCTTCTCCCGCCTACCGTGCAGCACTTCCAAGGCATCGAGCGCAAGCGACTGCATCTTATTAGGAACGATTTGCGGCAGCGCTTCGTCACGAGCACGGGACTGAGTTGCGGGAGAACAACCCGTCCCTCCCCCGTTTTGCGCGTCGGCCATCCCACGCGTTGCCTCTGCCGCAGTGTCCTCGGCATCGACCGCCCTATCGTTCCCTCGAGGCAAGTGCCCAGAGCCACCATCGGCCTGCACTTCCCCGCCACCAAACCGGGCCTTTGCCGTATCGCCCGAACGCGCATCCATCCTAAATGCGAGGCCGTTTATGCGCAGCATGGCCTTCTGCCGGGCTTCCCTCCGAAAGGCTTCATAACCGCACACCCATTTCCCCGAGAGCGGCACCGTGCTTGTGTCGTTCCACACCTCATCGTATTCGGCCCTCATCTGGTGCAGCATGTCGCCGCCTGGAAACGACCTGAACAACACGTTCCATTCCTTGTTGCAGGTGAGTGCCTGGTGGGTCAGATTGGAGCTTCCCACGATGATGGTGGAGATATCGCCTTTGTCGAACAGATAGCCCTTCGCATGCAGATCCCCCTGGTAGATGCGCGTCTCGATATTGGGGAATTCCATCAGCTTGCGCAGGGCATCGGGATCGTTGAAGTTATTGAACGTGGACGTAAGAATCCTGCCGTGCACGCCCCGACG
>JBJEKU010000009.1:0-21880 GCA_051878795.1 Eggerthellaceae bacterium | reverse complement strand
AACCGATTATGACAGATCGCAGGTTTCACAGGCACTTACACCAATTCATGCGATAGCCAGCACATCTCCGTTCGTCTGGTAAGCGCATCACGCTCGGCAAGCCATCGAAACGGTCGACGATATTGCCTACCTCCACTCCAGCAGACGGGCCAGGAAGGATTGCAGCTCAGGCGTGCGCGGACACCCGAACAGCTCTGCCGAATCGCCGTATTCCAGCAGCTTGCCTCCCGAAAGGAAAGCGCACTTCTGGCACGCATTGCGAGCAAAGCCCATTTCATGCGTCACGATGATGAAACGCATGCCATCTTGCCGCAGGTCATCGATAAGATCGAGTACTTCGTTGGTGTACATGGGATCGAGCGCACTCGTGGGTTCATCGAGCAAAAGCAGCTTCGGGCGCGGCGCAACCGCACGCGCGATGGCAACACGCTGCTGCTGACCACCGGAAAGCTGCACCGGGAGCTTCGCAGCGGATTCCGCAAGCCCGAAACGCTCGAGAAGTTCTAGGGCGCGCCCTTCGGCATCCGCCTTAGAGAAACCGTGGACCTGGCACAGGGGGACGACGATATTGTCGAGCGCGCTCATATGGGCGAACAAACCACCCTGCTGGAACACGTAACCTAATCGGGCGCGATAAGCCGGCAGGCTCCGCTCGTCATAGCGGACCGGATTATCGTCGATCCGCACCGTTCCCGACGTGGGATTTTGCAAGCCGCCCAGGATACGGAGCAAGGTGGACTTGCCACCTCCCGAAGGACCGATAACCGCAAGCGTACTCACTTCGTCATCGAAGGAAAGATCTTTCAGGACCTGCACCCCATCGAAGGACATGCACAGACCGTCAATGCTAATGCGCAAAATCGAACCTCTTTTCGAAATACCGTCCAATACCCTCGAGCGGAAGCGTGATGATCAGGTAGAGCAAACCCAGCAGGATGTAGCACTCGAACAGCTGGAAGTTCGCTGCGCTGATCTCGCGCATGGTCTGGGTGAGCTCGATCACCGAAATGAGCGAGAGCAGGGAAGAATCCTTCACGATGCTCGCGAACTGGCCAGTCAGCGCCGGTAGCGTACGGGCAACCATCTGCGGCACGATAACGAAACGCAAGGTCTGCGACCGGGTGAAACCCACCGCACGCGCCGCATCGCGCTGGGTTGCATCGATGGAAAGCAGGCTGCCGCGGATAATCTCGGCAATGTAGGCGCCTTCGAACACCGAAAGGATCAGCACTCCAGAAATGAAGCGATCTTCCACCCCCACCGCGGTGCCCACGATGTAGAAGAACAGGTAGATCTGCATGATCAAAGGCGTACCGCGGATGATCTTCACGTACAGATCGCACAGATAACGCAGCGGCAGGATGCGCGAGCCCTTCCCTGCCGCCACCAATGCACCTAAAAGCAGGCTGAACACAAGCGATACGGCACTCACCTGCAATGTCAGGATGAAACCATCGATTATCCGCTCGGAGAAACGGCCGACAAAGGCAAAGTCCAGCCGGTATCCGATCGCTCCGAGGGCGATCCAGAACACGGCAAGCACGGACATGCACACGATCAGGTAGTTGAACGCTATCCTGCCCTTCGAGGGCGCTGCGTCTTTGGTCACTACGAACGGATTATTCATTCTGCCTCGATGCCCGCTTTCAGTTGTTCACATGCACTATTCGCTCAGATCGAAGAACCAGGTGAAGCCCAGCTCGTCGAAACCTTCCTTCTCGGTGGCGAGATACTGTTCGGTCAGCTTATCGAACTCACCGTCGGTCTTCGATTCCTCAATGAACTCGTTCAACTGGTCTAGCAGTTCGGTATTGCCCTTCTTCACCGCAATGCCCCAGTTCTCAACATCCTGGAAGGGAATATAGACGGCCTTGGTGGTGTCGGGGTTCTTCTGCTGGTTGCGGTAGATGGTCAGCTGATCGTAGATGAAGGCGTCCGCCTTGCCCTGGGACACCTCCGTGACGCAGGCGCTCTCATCGGCAAGTCGGATGATATTGCACTCGGGCAGATGCTCGGTCGCATAGATGTCGCCGGTTGAACCGGTCTTCACTGCGATGGACTTGCCCTGCTGGTTCAGGTCGTCGACGGTTTCCATATCGGAATCGGCATTCACCAGCAACGCCAACTGGGCGTTCGCATACGGCTCGCTGAAGTCGACCACTTCTGCACGCTCGTCGGTGATGGTCATGGAACTCATCACGCAGTCGGCCTTACCGCTCTGCAGGCTGGGAATAAGACCGTCCCAAGCAGTGTTCTCGATCACCACATCATAGCCGTACGCTTCGCCGAAATCCTTCATGAACTGGACCGATACGCCATCGGGCTCGCCCGAGTCGGTCTTCGTCTCGAACGGCGGATACGCCAGCTCCATAGCAACGGTAAGCGTCTCCTTCTCTTCGGGCTGCGAACCCGACTGAGAGCACCCCGCAACGCCCAAGGCCATGCAAGCTGTGATTGCGGCGACAAAAGCGCCTTTCACGATTTTCCTCATCTTCCATTCCCTTCTGATCTGTATTCATCATGCATTTTCTGCAAGATTCCCCTCAGTTGCACGCGCTCTTCGCTGGAAAGGGCACGTGCTTGCCTTAACGCGAGCTCTTTGGAAATACTTTCGAAGGTGGCCTTGAATCCCCTCCCTTTTTCGGAAAGGCGCACGATGCTCACACGCTTGTCTGCGTCGCTTCGGGATACCTCGACATACCCCAACTTGCGCAGCTTGCCCACCAGGGCGGTTACCGTAGAAGGATCCCTGCGGATGCGCTGGGCGAGCTCGCCCATGGTCGCTTGCTCGGAGCAGAACAACTCGGCGAGGATGTCGCCATGCGAGGGGGCAAGGTCGGTGATGCCCGCATCCCGCAAGCGCTCGAGCAGGAAAGCGTTCATTTCCGCAACCACGGAACCCATCATGAAAAGGGTATTATCCGCATACCGATTCTCCGTCGGTTCCAAAACATCACCTCGATTAATAATTACTTTGACATCCAAGCATATTACCCGTTGATAAGCCGATTTCAAGCATTTCTTGGCGACATTGAAGGATTTTCGAAAGCAGGTCGACTTCGCCTCGCAGCTTCCAAACGCGAGTTGGAAACCTCTCTCATTGAGTGAAACCGTCCAAAATGGCATAATCGCTCAATAGAAGATGATTTGGAGGATGTTATGGAAATTCGCAGAGATATCTATCTGAACAGGATCATCGATCGGATGCACAACGGAATGGTCAAAGTCGTTACCGGCATAAGGCGCTGCGGCAAGACCTACCTCCTCTTCAACCTTTTCGGTGACTACCTGCGAAGAGACTTGAAGGTAAGCGATGATTGCATCATAGAAATCGCCCTCGATAGCGAAGACAACGCCAAGCTCCGTGATCCAAGCGTTCTCAACGAATTCATCAAGTCGAGGATAATAGACAAAACCGCCCAGTACTACATTCTCCTCGATGAGGTGCAGTACGCGATTTCCAAAGAAGAAGCAGAGAGCGGCGAACCGCCGCGTCTTTACGGCGTCCTCAACGGCCTTCTCCATCTGCGCAACGTCGATGTTTATGTAACCGGAAGCAACTCGAAGCTCCTCTCTTCGGATGTTATGACCCAATTCCGCGGACGAGGCGACGAGATTCGCGTCAGGCCGCTTTCCTTCGCGGAATTCATACAGGGCTTTGAGGGAGACAAATACGAAGCTTGGGCGGAATACGTTGTGTACGGAGGAATGCCCCTCATTCTGTCCATGCGCACCGACGAGCAGAAATCACGCTATCTCGAGCGACTTTTCTCTGAGACGTACCTCAAGGACGTCATTTCAAGAAACGATATCTCGAAAACCCAAGAGCTCGAAGATTTGGTTGACGTTCTGGCGTCTTCAATCGGATCGCTCACCAACCCCCCGAAAATCGAAGCGACTTTCGCCAGTGTTTTGAAATCAAAGATTTCCACAAACACCATTTCTGCATACATCGGCTACCTTGAAGAATCTTTCCTCATCGAAGAGGCCCGTCGCTACGACATCAAAGGAAGGAAATATATCGGAAGCCCCAAGAAGTACTACTTCGAGGATATCGGACTTCGAAATGCGAGACTGAACTTCAGGCAGGTCGAAGAAACCCACATCATGGAAAACATCCTTTTCAACGAACTGAGAATGAGGGGCTTTTCGGTTGATGTCGGTTCTATCAAAAAAAAGAGCGGCGAAAGCGGAAAGACGGTCCGCAAACAATTGGAAGTCGACTTCGTTGCAAACCTGGGAAGCCGTCGATATTACATCCAATCGGCGCTCCATCTTCCAGGTATCGAAAAGGAACAGCAGGAAAAAGCCTCGCTTCTGGCAGTGCCCGATAGCTTCAAGAAGGTTGTGCTCGTCAAAGATACGGTTAAACCTCTTTATGACGAGCATGGAATTCTTACCATGAGCGTATTCGACTTCCTGCTTGACGAAAACAGCTTGAACAACTTCTAACCCATCAGAAGGCAACAGCACCCGAAAGGAAATCCGATGGATCGACTTTTCCAGTTCGAAGCAATGCTCGAGGAAGTCCAACGCCTTTATGCCGAAAGCGCCAGCCGAATCGACCAGCTGAAGGCCCAAGGCAAGACCAGGGGCACCGCCATCCAGCAGGCTATCGCCACGAAAATGAGCTATCAGAACATGCTCATCATGTATAAACGCTTCGGATTGGTGGACGAGGAAGAATAGCCTGAAACCCGCTTACTCATTGTCTGATTCGCAATATCCCTCGAAGCGATACTGCTCCACTTCATCCCAGCGCCTATCCAGGCACCAATGCACCACGCCTTCCGTTGCGTCGAAGACCATGGACACAACCGTAGGGCACGCCTCTTGCGAAACGGCTTTCAATACCTCGAAGCAATCATCGACATCGAATGAATCAGATGTACCCTGCAGCATGCGTTCTGCGATTCCGTAACGATCTTGACCCATCCAAGGATGCCCGCCGGTCATCCCCTTGAAGGGAGAGAAGTTGGTCAAGACGGCATAATCGGGCTTTTCGTAGTATTTCGCACCCTGACCAGGAACAATATGCAGAACATTTCCTTCCCGATCGGACAGGGCACCCATGAAGGTTACTCCCGGGATGCTCGAGACACATCCGTCATATGCGGCATCTTTGACCTGATCGAAGCTTGTTTTCTGAAGCAGCAAATCGATATCCACCATCATGATGTTCTGGGAACCCTCAAACGGATCGCTTCGCTCATCGTACGGCCAGCAGGTAGGCATGCCCACGAAGTCCCCGCGGCAATTCGCACCGAAAAGCGGCAACCATCCTTCCTCTTCATCGAGGATTTCGATGAACACCCCTTCGGGGGCAGCCTTCACTCTATGCTCCATGCCGAGGATATCCAGGTTCCAGCCGACGATGGTCTTTTCCCTATTCACCACGATACTTGTGCACATGAAACCCTCCAAACACGCAAGCCGATCCATCAACCGCATCCAAGGATAATCCCTTCGGCAATGCCGCAGAACCTACGCTCCGTAGAGCCCTCGTCCAAAAGCGAAACGCGACGCAGAGCTTTCACTCCACGTCGCGTTCTGAACCGATCAAACGGGTTGCAGATACCGAAGCTTACAGCTCGATCCTTCCGAACTCGGCGAGCAGTTCGCTTGCGGCGGTGCAGGCATCGCAGTTGCAATACTTCGCACCCGCTTCCTTGCGCTGCTTCTGCTCTTCGAGCATCTTCGCCGCAGCCTCTTCTCCGAAGATCTGCTTGGCAGGACCTTCTGCAAAGGCAATGACACCATCGATAGTGGTGGGACGACCCTCCAGAACATCGAGCAGCTTGACGGTCGCATCGTACGCGGCAGCCCGGTCTTCTGTAACAGCATCCTTCCAGGCCTGGGCGGCATCCTTGGTAACCTGGGTGCTCGCACCGGAAGCAATCAAAGTCTCAACGCGCTCGGCAACGAAATCGAACGATTCCTTCTCCATTCGGACCTCCTTCATCGCTCATATCACGTATCAAATGTACACCCAGCTCCCCCGTTTCCAGGTAACGCCCTGCAAACATCGGTGCAAGAACGACCGGATTCCTCATTGAATACATCTTCGTGCTTTATCGATTATTCCCCGATCCTCCGATGGTTCCCTCGGAAATGAATATGCACAAGAAGGAATTCCTTCTTCAAAACCGCTTTAGTCAAGCCGTCTGTAGCTTTCTTCATCAACCGCCTCGCACCATTCGGTGGAAGCTTCCTTGCCAGGCACCTCGATCGCTAGATGCGAAAACCAGCTTTCCGGGGCAGCACCGTGCCAATGCTTCACTCCAGCAGGAATATTCACCACATCACCAGGTCTCATCGGAACAGCATCTTTCCCCCATTCCTGGTAATATCCGCGCCCCGCAACGCAGATCAATATCTGTCCACCACCTGATTCCGCATTATGGATATGCCAATTATTGCGGCATCCAGGCTCGAAGGTGACATTGAAGATTCCTATCTGTTCGGCAGAAACGGGAGCTAGATAGCTCTGTCCGACAAAATACCGGGAGAACGCATCATTGGGTTCGCCGATAGAAAACACCATTTCGTCTGCGCACGCCTCTTTGGCATCAGACTCCGTGAATCCTGTGGTTTGCACTATCTTTTCCATCTTGCCTCTCCTCATCCAAATCCGCAAATCCTTCCCCATAGCCCTTTCATTGAGCTTCGGGCAAGCAACGTTTCCAGATAAGCTCCTATAGGCTTTCGCGGAAGATCTGCTCGATTTCACCCTTATCCAAAACCTTGTAGCCTCCGGTCATGGGGATGGTCAGGCTCACCAAATCGTCCACCATATCCTCATTCACGCCTAACTCGCCGAGGCTCATGACCGCACCCAATTCGCGTATCCAGCCTTCCAGGGCGTTAAGACCTTCCTCGGCAATCTGCCGTTCGCTCTTTCCCGAAGAATCCACACCCCAAACGTTCACGGCAAAACGCACGAACTTGGGCAAGCCGTATGGCATGATGTGGCGGTAATACGGCAGGGACACCGCCGAAAGCGTCATGCCGTGAGCCGCTCCAGTCAATCCTCCTGCAGCCTGGCCAAGCATATGCACCATCCAGTCGGTGCTCTTCCCCTTAGCGACAAGGGTGTTCAAAGCCCAGGTCGCAGCCCACATGATGTTGCTGCGGGCCTCGTAATCTTGAGGGTCGGCGACCGCCTTGCGGCTCGCATCGACGACAGCGCGCATCAAACCCTCGCTGATGTAATCGCTCACATTCTCATCGCTTCCAGAGAAGTACTGCTCGCAGATATGGTTGAAGATGTCGTAGATTCCCGAAACCATCTGATAGCGCGGCAAGGTCATGGTCAGTTTGGGGTCCATGATCGAAAACCGCGGCATAACGCCCGAGCTTGCGAATACATGGCCGATCTTCTGCTTGGTTTCCTCGTTCGTGATAACCGCACCGGCATTCATTTCGGATCCCGTCCCCGCCATGGTGAGCACGCAACCCACGGGAATGATTTCGCAATCGGGCTCTTCGAAACGCAGATAGTACTTTTCCCATGGATCGTCACCGCAATTCACCGAAACCGCCACAGCCTTCGAATAGTCGCACACCGATCCCCCTCCGACGGCAAGCAACAGATCCACAGCATGTTCGCGTGCAAGCGCCACGCCTTCGCGCAGCTTCTGAGCAGTCGGATTGGGCATCACGCCCGCAATTTCTACGACATTCTTTCCAGCGTCCTCAAGAATCCCCCGAACCTTGTCGTACAAACCGGTTTCCTTGATCGATCCGCCACCGTACACCAAAACGACATTACGTCCATAGGTATTCAATTCCCCGGCCAGATAATCGAGGGCGCCCTCTCCGAAATGGATACGGGTGGGATTATGGTACGTGAAGCTTCCAAGCATGGTCGTCCTTTCGCCCGAATTCGAACCCTGTGAATTGACAGGCTTCGTCTACTTGACGATGATTACTCTAGGACCTGAAGCTAACTTTAGGTCAAGGGTGTTTGGAGATTTTTTTGAAAAAGAAAACCTATACGATCGGACAGGTATCGGAAATGACGGGGCTGCCTGTATCGACGCTGCGCTACTACGACAAAGAGGGCCTTTTCCCTGCTCTGGAACGCATATCGGGAATACGTCGCTTCAGCGAACGCGAGGTCGACGCTCTGAGCGTTATCGAATGCTTGAAAAGTTCGGGGTTGGAAATCAAGGACATCAAGGTCTTCATGGAATGGTGCGCGCAAGGACCGAAGACATACAGTCAGCGCTTGGAGATGTTCCGAAGGCAAAGAGCCGTCATCGAAGAGGATATCGACCGCTTGAATAGGATTCTTGCAAAATTGACCTTCAAGTGCTGGTATTACGAGCAGGCACTTGCGGATGGCAGTGAAGACCGAGTCAGGGCAATAAAGCCCGAAGATATGCCGGAAGCGATAAAGGAAGCCTACGAGAACTCCTTCAGTTTGCGCTGAAGCCGGCCCCTCCACACGATAAAGGCCGGCCTCCCCGTTCGCTAGAGCCCCCGACGCGCAACCGCATCTGTCAACTGCGTCAACGCCCGCTGCAGATAGGCACGCTGCGTTGCGATATTGATGCGGATGAACCCATCGCCGTCGGGACCGAACATGCCACCGCAGTCCAGCCATAAGCCCGCTTCGTCTTCGATGAAACGCTCCAGCTCCTTCCCGAACAATCCGAGGGCGCGGCAATCCACCCAAGCCAAGTAGGTACTCTGCGCTTCGATGAGCCGCAGTTGGGGAGCTTTCTCTGCCAGATGATCCGCCATGAGCCTCCAGTTGCCCTCGAGATAGTCCTTCAACTGGGCAAGCCATTCCCCTCCCCGCTCGTAACAGAGCCGGGTCGCCAAAAGCCCCATAGTATTCGCATGGCTGAAGCCAGCGCAGAACGCCTCCCACTTGAAAGCAGCATGCAGTTCTTCGTTGAAGATGGCGATATTGCTCGTCTGCAAGCCCGCCAAGTTGAAGGTCTTGCCCGCGCTCGTGCAGATGATCGAGCGGTTGCGCACCTTGTCACCCAAGGTCGCCACAGACGTATGAGAATAGCCGGGACGCGCGAAGTCCATATGGATCTCGTCGCTCACCACGATCACATCATGCGCCAGGCAGATTCCGGTCAAAGCCTCCAACTCATCTTTAGTCCAAACCCTGCCCACGGGGTTATGGGGATTGCAGAGAAAGAACAGCTTGACGTCGTTTTCCACGATAGCCCGCTCGAACGCATCGAAGTCGATCGAATAGCGGCCATCGTCGTACGCAAGCGGGGCATTCACCACCTTGCGCCTGTTGTTCTTCACCACGCCGCTGAACGGGTAGTACACCGGCTGCTGAATCAACACCGCATCGCCGGGTTCCGTAAACGCCCTCACGGCAGTTGCCAAGGCGAACACAACGCCAGGCGTGAGCACGAAGCGCTCTTTCGGGGCGCTCCAGCCATAGCGAGAGGAAAGCCAGGCATTCACCGCATCGTAGTAGGAATCCCCTTCGATGGTGTAGCCGAAAATGCCATGCGCAACGCGTTCGGAAAGCGCATCGGTCACCTCGCTGGGAAGGGCGAAATCCATGTCCGCCACCCAAAGCGGCATGAGATCTGACGAGCAATGCGAGGATTCGGCAGAATCGAACTTGAGGGAATTGGTCCCGCGACGTTCGATGGGGGTATCGAAATCATACTGCTTCATAACGGAGCTCCTCTGTCCGGACCTGAATCACATTGCTCGCTACGTCATCAACATGCCCAAACCGCCACTCAAGCGCAACATCTTTTCGGTAAAATCGAAAGCGCTACGGTATTTCCAAAACTTCAAAGCACAAACAGCCCAAGCAGGGCTTATTTCGAAATCATGGTGAAACCCCGAAGCCGGCATGAACCGACACCATGCTGCGCAATAATCCAAAGCCATCGAAGGCAAACCCAAGCCCTCGTATACAAAGAGCGAAAGGATGCATCATGGCAACCGATAACAAGTCCCTCATCGCCGGTTTGAACCCTCAGGAACTTGCCGAGTACACCGCCGCAGTCCTTGCCGCAGGATCCACCGAAAACGTCATCGCCTTCGCCGCGGAAAAAGGACAGCAGATCGACGAGGAAGCCGCACAGGCGCTCATCACGCAGGCCAAAGCCGCATCCTCCGAGGAAATCCCCATCGACGAGCTGGACAATGTTGCCGGCGGCTGCGACGACTTCCCCTGCAAGACCTATATGTGCTAGGACCACCCGTCCTGCTTTTGCAAACCGATGGAAAGCGTCCAGCCCAAACGTTCACGATTCAACCATGCCGTACAGGACCCATGCACAGAGCAATGGGTCCTGTACAATTTCATGACCGGGAAGCTGACGCGCTTGAGCCCGCTTGCCTACGGCGTCTACCTGAATGCCGAACAACTTCCCCCTCAAACGCCCTTGCTCGCTAGCCTGGCAAAAGAAGGGTTTTTGACCTGCGAAGACGAGCTTGCTGCACTGCATCATGCCACTATGCTGGACTGCTACGACGCATCGGTGCCCACGTTGACCATCTGCCCCACTATGGCATGCAACTTCGCCTGCCCCTACTGCTTCGAAAGCACCCGCACCGGGGCGATAGATGAGGCCACCCAAGAAGCCCTGATTCGCTTCATCGAGCAGAATGCGGAACGCTTCTCCTTCAAACGGATCTTCATCGTCTGGTTCGGAGGCGAACCGCTCTTGCAGCCGTCCATCATCGAATCGCTCTCGCAACGGATCATCCGCATCGCCGAAGAGCACATGCTCGGCTACGGTTCGGCCATCATCACCAACGGCTGGTTCCTGAGCAGGGAAAACGCGAAGCTCTTGAAACGCTGCCGAGTAGAAGACATCCAGATCACCCTCGATGGGCCCAATCCCCAAGCAAACGACAACCTGAGGCAGCCGAAGAACGGACAGGGCTCCTTCGAGCGCATCACCGAAAACATACGCAAGCTCCCTGAAGGGTTCCGCGTGAAGATCCGCTGCAACTTAGGCCATCACAACGCCCATATGCTCGAGGACATGGAAGACCTTGCCGGCAAGCTGGACGCCCAATGCGCTTCGGAGGTGTACCTGGTTCCGAGAATCATGGACATGGACGTGGCGGCACTGCCTGCCGACAAAAGCCTGCAATCGAGTTACCACGCCATAGGAAAGCAGCTGCTCCGAAGAGGATACCTGGACCAGGACATCGTAGGAGCGAAGCTGAAACCCTATTTCACGGGCACCTTCTGCGGAAGCCAGAATGCACACACCTACGTAGTCGATGAGCTGGGTAACCTGTATCGCTGCTGGGAAGACTGCGGCAAGGTCGAGCGGGCGTTCGCCAACGTGAAAAGCTCCGAACGCTTTCCCGTTTCATACAAGATGCGGAACATGACCCGTTACCTGGACTCCGCCTGGCCCGCAGACGATTCGCAATGCGCGAATTGCAAGATACTGCCCATCTGCATGGGCGGCTGTCCCCATCGTTTCATGGAATCGGACGTGCGACGCTGCCCGGCCTTCAAAGACGACCTGGACGCCTACGTCCTCCATCAAGCGCGCACCCGTTAGCGCAGGGGATTCTGGCAGGTCCATCCTGGAAGGGCCCGGGCGATTCTTTCCGGCCACCCGCCATTGAAGAACTCGCATGTAAATACATCGGGTGCGAGGAAATCCCCGCCGCTTGCAAGCATCGCCAGGGCAGGGCACCCGCCTGCACACCAGGTGAGCCACCGGCAATCCGCGCAGGAGCATGGCCACGGACCGTCCCCCGCCTTCCTGCAGATGCGCTTTTGGTGCTCCAAGCGATCGCCAACCGTATGGCAGACCATCCGGGCATGGTCGCCATCCCGCAGAACCCGTCCAAGCCCCTGTTCGAACACGTTTCCCAAACGAATGCCGTGACCATCGAACCAGCCCGAGCATTGCATGCACGGATACACGTTCCCATCTGCGCCGATGGCCGGCATCCCTTTGATCGTGGGGCAGCAGGGACGGCTCTCCTTGAATCTTTCGGAATCATAGCGGACCGGATCCAAGCGGTACCTGCGCCTCGAGGGATCGAGGCTTGCCACCCTCCAAGCGCTCAACTTCATCTGGTAGTCGCCTTCGGCATACGATGCAAAGGTGTCCGCGCAGAACTGCAGGTATTCGGGCCAATCCATCGTCTGCCCCCGGGCGTTCAGCTCCCAGCGCGGCGATTCGGTGGTGCAGATCAAGCGGGTACGCTCGACTCCCATTCCGTCGAGTAAGCAGAGACTGGTAACGATGCTTCCGCGATTCTTCCGATTCACGTTCATCTGGACGCAAACTGGAAAGCCTTCTTCGACAGAAAGCTCGAGGGCGCGCAAGGCCGCCTTCTCCGCACCGGGACAGGCGCGCATCCAGTCGTGGTATCCCAAGCCATCGAACGAGATCTTCAAATCGGGCGGATCCCCGAACCCCTTCAGAAAGGCCAGGGTCTCGCGGTCGAGCAGGGATCCATTCGTATTGATCTCGTGCACGAACATGCCCCGTCCGTAGATCCCCGAGACGATTTCCCGGAAATCCCGATGCAGCAAAGGTTCCCCGCCGGTGATCAGCACGGCATTGACGCCAGCAGCTTCGGCCGCCTTCCAGGCATCATCCTCGGACAGCCAAGGGGCGGAAATGACGATATTCGACAGGATATCCCCTTTGAACAGTTGCGTATCCTGCAGCACCACGCCGAAATGCCGCCTGAGGGCATGAATATCCAGGTCTTCGATATCCTTCCCGTCGAACAGGACGGATCCACGCGGGGCATGCTCGAAGCCCAATAGCAATCGCGCGAGCGTGCTCTTCCCGCAACCGCTTTCTCCCACCACGCCCAGGAATTCCCCTTGATGGATATGCAAATCCAGGCCGCTCAGTATTTCGGGACCATCGCAGGAGTAGGAAAAACGCAGATCCCTCAGTTCGATGTCCCCCGAAGGTTCGTGATCCTGCCCCGTACCCGGGCCCTTTTCGGAAACCTGGCAGGTGAGCGGTTCAAGGACGGCAAGCTGGGATCGGGCCTTCGCCAAAGCACCTGCAGCCTGCGACAGACCCAGATGAACGCCCATCAGCATCCCGAAGGCGCAGTTGAATGCCATGAACCGGCTTGCCGGAACTTGGGCGCCCACCGCACCCGTGTACACGGCAACGGTACCGATCAGCACGATGGCAAGCTGTACGCAAGGCACCAAACGGACTACGAACGGACCGTTGTACTCCACACGGAGCACCGCTGCGTAACGCTTCGCCCAGGTGGCGAACGCCCGTTCTTCCGAAGCAGTTAAACGGATGGTCCGCACATTCTGGAGCAAGGATGCCTGCCAACCCTCCAGCTTAGCCCTGAGCACTGTTTTCCGCTTTTCCAAACGGGTCTGCAAAAGCATCGACAAAAGGCAGACCGCCGAATTGAGCACCACAACCGCCAATGCAGGGACACCTAACGCCGGCGAGATGGCGAAGATCTGCACAAGATAGACAAGCGAGAACACTGCCGAAATCACCGTCCCCAGCAATGCCGTCTGGATCATCACGGCTACCGACGAAAAAACCGTCATCAGATTCGCCAACTCGCCCGCAGAATTCCCCTTGAAGAAGGTCGCCGGCAACGAAAGCAATCTCATCATCGCAGCCGACTCGACATCCAACGCCAACCTTCGTCCAACCCCGTTCAAGACCATGGTCTTCATCGCATTCAACAATGCCTGGGCCACCACCACACCGAACAGAAGGGCGAGCGCATTCGGCAGAAACGAGGCCTGACGGGAAGCAAGAACCGGCCCGAACAGCATCTGGTTGGCCTGGGGAAGAAGCATACCCAGAAGCGTGGATGCCAAAAGCAGGAGGAAAACCAGGAGCACATCCGATGCGCGCATATCTCATCGTGGATGTACGCATCCCTGCATGCCCGTTCGACATCATCGAAGGGTATGGAACCATTCCACAGTGTGATGTTATTCAGCACGGTGCCTTCGAACAGCTCGGTATCCTGCATTACGAAAGCCACCGTTTTGGAAAGGGTTTCGCGGGAATAGGAAAGGATATCCCGCCCGTCTACAAGGACCCGTCCCTCCCAGGGCTGTATCAAACCCGTGATAAGCATCCCGATTGTGCTCTTACCGCTACCCGAAGGGCCGACGATCGCCACAGAGGAACCTGGCTGTACTTCCATATCCAAGCTTCGTATCGAAGCCTCTTCCGTCCTGACATAACCGAAACGGACGCCCTCCAAGACCAGGTGTCCCCTCGGCTGCGGCTTGCAGCCCTCGTCCGCAGACGATTTGCGAGCACCACCCGCAAGGGAATCGATCTGCGCCTTGAGCACGTCATCCCCACGCTCCATTTCCACCCTCATCTCATTGAAGACTTGCAGCGATTCGGAAAAACGCTGCACGGGCTGGGCAAATTGGGAAAGATACCCCTGGAAGGCGAGAAGCATTCCCACGGTCAGCTTCCCTTGCATGATCAACCAGATCCCCAACACCAGAACGAGCGAATTCGCCAATCCCGACGCAAGGGCAGGCACCACGTCGAAGCGGGTAGAATAGTCTGCCGCACGTGTTCTCTGGGCATTCACCTGGGCCTGATAATTCGCCCATGTCCTGAAAAAACCGTTTTCTGCCCCGGAAGCCTTGATCGTCTCGATCATCTGGATGCCCGCCAAGGTTGCAGCAGAAAGATTAGCCTCATCACGGGCCTTCGCCCTGATCAAATCGGTCCGCTTTCGCGCGACCATGCGGACCGCAGCAACATTCACCGCAGTCGACACGAGGCCGATAAACGCGAGCAAGGGCGAATAGCACACCATGATGGCAATATAGACCGCCACCATCAGCACATTCACACACAAGGGAGCCAACAGGTCGACCAGCCGCTGGGAAACGAGTGCGAATGACGAAAGCCTTCCCGAAAGGTCTCCCAGGCTACGTTGCCAGAAGAAATCGATGGGAAGCCGGATCATATGCCAGAAGAAGCGCGATGATGCGGCAGCATCCAGCTTGCCCTGCAGCTTGACCAGATAGCACACGCCCAACGCAGACGAGATTACCTGAACCGCACACACGCCGGCAAGCACCAGCATGAAGGGTAGCAGCCAGTTCTCGTTCTGCTGTTCCAGGAGCCGCGTGACGAACACCTGGGAAAGGATGGGATTCATCAAATCGGCCACCGCAGCCAGCAAGGTGGTGAAGGCGACGAAGCCGAGTGCGCCCCCGGCATTCACCAGATTCTCCTTCACGAAGGAAAATGAACCGACGATCGGCACCCACGGCTAATCCAATCCCAGCAAAAGGCGGATCGGACGATGGGTCGCCACCTCGATCCTCGCATTATAGATTCCAGGGTCCAAGACAGCTTCTAGTTCGACAGCGCAGACCCATCGCTGGCCTTCGAACGACTGGGCAAGAAAATCCCGATCATCCCCCGAAGCGATGCTCTCGGCCAAAACAGGGGTATCCATAACCGCAGAGACGCTTCCCTGCACGCTCTTCCCATCTTCGCTTTCGAGGAAGACGGCATCGCCCTGGGAAAGCCTCGAGGAATCTTCGAGCGATACGTAGGCCACAACGGATTCGCCGTCGGCCACAGCAGTTCCCATCACGTTCTCCGCAATGCTTCCGGCAAAGAACCACACCGTACCCGCTGCAACCAGCACGGCGATAAGCGCAAGCAGGAACCATACACTCGGTTTGGAAACCTTGATGTACGTTCCCACCTGATCGGGAGAAAGAGAGCGCTTGCTTTCTTCCCTCAGTTGAACCAAACCCCCTCCTCCCAACTTCGCCAAGTACAGAACCGACACGCCAGCGCATCCGAAAGGCTTCTATCCGAGATACGCATTATCTTACGTTTGCGCCATGGTATCACCGTTATGCCATCGAAAGACAAGGCCCACGAAGGAACCGTCTTTCCCGAAAAGGCACTAGCATCCGAAGAAGACCTCGTCGACGAAGCCCATACCGCGGAAATAGCTCGCAGCCGCTTCGGGATCGCGGATCGCCTCGATGCGCCCCACGCACGAAGCGGGCTTGTCGAACAGGCCTGTATCCTCCCCCATAAGCACTTCCAAAGTATCCACGTCGGAAAAACCCGCCTTCCGGAAAGCCGGGGCGAGCCTTTCTACATCGCAGAAAACCAACAGGAAGCCCCAGCAATACGCATCGAGCCGGGCAAGGGCGTCAAGCTCCATCCCCAACTTCTTACAGGCAGCCAGGTTTTCTTCCAAGCACAAGGGCATGTTTGCTATGATCCCGTAATTCCCCTCGTTCTCCCGGAGCACATCCTGAACGAAGAGGTCGATATGCGCCTGACCCCAGCCGTATGAGCCCAAGAAACCAAAATCAGCACCGGCTACGCCCATGGTTTCGAAATCCAGAGCCGCTTCCGTTGCTTCCAGACAGCCATCCGAAAGGATGAGCGACTTGCAATCCCGGTATGCCCCCAACACGTTTTCCGCAGTTACATCCAAATCGCCCTCGGGAGAGCAAAGCGGCGCAAACAGACGGGAAAGCGCAATCCTCAGCTTGAAGCGGATCCCCTCGACACAATCGGAGCCGAGCGCAATCGCTTGGTTGAGTTCCTTCGCAATACCAGCGGCTTCCGCTGCCTGATCGGCATCGACCTTATGAAATTCTTTTTGCATCTTGGTACCTGCCTATACCGAAATGAGCACGGGCGATGCAATCAGCAGATCGCATGCATATTGCTCGGTCTTGTCATTCGATTCCACCTCGACGCCCGAAAGGCGTCCCTCGCCCAACACGCGCACGACGCTCGAGTTCGGCATAAAGGCAATGTTGCGGTCTTGCAACTCGCCAAGGGCAATATCGGATGCAGCGATATCACCTTCTGGCTCCACCACGGCAACGATACGAACGCCCGCTTCGGCCAATGCGAACGCCGCCAACAAAGCAGCATCATGGCTGCCCCAGACAACCGCTTCCGTACCCGGCGGGCATTCGGTCACACCCATCACGCCCACCGCCTCGATCGCCGCACAGACCCCCGCCGGCCTGGTTCCGACCAGGCCCAGTTCGCCCGAACCCGCCTCGCGCTTTCCCGAATCCGCAAGGTATGGGCGCATCTTCGCAAGGGTTTCGTCGGCAAGTTCGGCTAGATTCGTGCCAGGTGCCTCCCCTTGTGCCACCACAGGAGAGTCCTGGTTTCGTTTCCGTAGGTCGGAAGGATCTATTCCCAATTCCCGCATCACGATGCCGATAATCTTCGCATTGCAGCGCCCACCATGGCAGGGGCCCATGGTGGCACCCGTGCGCCACTTCAGCGCATCCAGGGAAAGTACCGGCAGCGCCCGATGAAGGGCATCCACGATTTCGCCCTCGCTCACCTTTGAGCAGGAGCACGCCGACACACCGTATAGAGGATCCCGCTCGATGAGCGCGTCAACCTGATCTTGGGGCATCAGAGCCAACAAGGGAGCGGGCGCGCGCACGGGATCGAAGTCCGCACGTTCCCGAGCCTCAAGGCGCGCTGCCACCTTACCCGCCAGATCCACGGCAATGGCAGGTGCACTCGCCAAGCCCGGGGAATCGATGCAGGCAGCGTTGAAGAAACCGGGAGCATCTTCGGCTTCGCCCACCACGAAGTCGCCACTCCCACTCGCATCGCGGGCACGCAGGCCCGCGTACCTTGCGATAACGCCCTCTTCGCTTGCCTCGGGCCAAGTGCGCTTGGCCTGGTCGAGCACGTATTGCTGGCCTTCACGGGTAGTTGCCACATCGTCCTTGCCGTCCACATCGTCGGCAGAAGGCCCCACGAAGGGATTCGAGAAGGCAGTGCAGGCAACCAGCACCCCCTTGCCCTTCACAGTGGGGGCTTGGAACAGAGTATGCGAAAAGGTGCCGGCAAGCGCATTTTTATAGAGCAGGTACTCACCCTTGCGCGGGGCGATGCCCAGCGTCCTGGCGCTCACCATGTTGTTGACCTGGTCGGCATATACACCCGCGGCGTTTACCACAGCGCGCGCCATGCAGCTTTCCCCGCCATCGTTCATTACTACCTTGAAGCCGTCCGCAGTTCGCTCGATGCCGGTCACACGGTGGTCGAAAACGAACTCCACGCCGTTCGCGGCAGCGTTTTCGGCAGCCGCATAGGTCAGGCCGTAGGGGTCGACCAAACCGCTCGAGGGAACGCTCAGGGCGCAAACGGCTTCGTCGGATACGTTCGGCTCCATCTTGCGGAGTTCATCGGATTCCACGATCCGCACATCCTGCACCCCGTTTTCCGCGGCACGTTCGACGAGTCCTTCCAAAGTCGAACGGTCTTCCTCATCGAAGGCAAGCACCAAGGCGCCGTTCTGGAAGTAGGCGAAGCCCAGCTCGCGCTGCCACTGCGGGAACATCGCCGCCCCCTCGACGTTGTAGCGCGCCTTCAAGGTACCCGGTTCAGGGTCGTAGCCCGCATGGACGATGCCCGAATTCGCTCGACTTGCACCGCAGGCCAGGTCCAAGCCGGACTCCGCCACCAACACACGCAGATCGTATCGTGCCAACTCGCGGGCAACACAACAGCCGATCACACCCGCACCGACCACCACGACGTCGTATTCATGGCATTTTACGCATCCTATACCCATCGACGCCATCGCAGCACTCACGCCGGCAGCCCCGACCGTCTTCAGAAAGGCTCTTCTTGTCATTGGCGCACCGCCCATTTCTCCTCCAAAGCAACCATACCCAGCAAAACCGGCGGTCCCTTCGGAAGTAAAGCCGGGATTCTGGGGTATATGGCACCCGGAAACGCCTCCCCGCGCACGAATCGCTTCGCCGCAGGGAGACATCCCCACATTTTTCTTGCCCTATTATCGCCACCCGAAGCCCCACCGAAAGAGAGAATCCCACATCCTGTCTAAATGAACAAATTGGCGCATTCGGGTTATAGCTCCGAAAGTTCGATGCCCTTTGGAAGAAGATCAGATCGCGCTTTCCCCACGTCCTCCTCATCAACGCGACCTCTTCGCTTGGAAGACCCGAGATAACGCGATGCCGAAAGAATGCAACCCGCCCCACCAACCGGACGGCACTTCTTCGCAAGCGGGTTACAATGGAAGCTGGCACGGGTGCCGGCACCTTCTGCGGCACTCGGCTTACGCGGACAAGCTTCCCGAACATGGGAAAGCGGCCATATCGCTTTTCTCTGGCGGAAAGACGCCCGATAAGCATCAGTCTGCAGGCAATCCAATTGAAAGGGATTATCGAATCGTGACCGCCGATAGCTTTGACAACTTCGAATACGAACCAGCAACGCAGTTCCTTTCAGAAGCAAAGAAGAACCATTACTGGGCCGTCGCCACGGGCCTGCAGGCCGTCGATGGGCTGGAAACCTCGAGCTATCTCCGCGAAAACGCCCAGGCGTATATCGAAGGCAGAAAAACCCTTTCCGAAACTGGAAGCCTCATCCGCGAGTACCATCGCCGCAATAACGATGCCGCACATGCAGAGGCAGACCTGGTAAGCCAACGAATCGCAGAGCTCTTGGAAAAAGGCGCCTTCTTCCTTGCCCCGGAAATGCTCGTCCGTATCCATGAATACCTCTTTCAGGACCTGGATCCCGAAATATACCGACCAGGGCAGTTCAAGAGCGAGCGCATGATCAAACGGGAAGAAATACTCAACGGCGATAGCGTTCTCTATGCCGATCCCCTGGCATACGAAATGTCCCTCAAAGGGGCCTTTTCTGCAGAGACGGCAAAATCCTACAGCACTTTCAGCGCCGATGAGCTGAAAGGTTTCTGCCACACGATCGCCTTCCTCTGGCAGATCCATCCGTTCTGCGAGGGCAACACCCGCACAGTCGCAGTCTTTTCCGAGCTGTACCTGAACCAGCTGGGATTCGACTTATCGAACGAGCCCTTCGAAACACACGCACGTTACTACCGAGACGCCCTCGTGCGGGCCATGTACCGGAACGCGCCCGCAAAGATCTTTCCCGATGACAGCTTCCTCATCCGCTTCTACGAAAACGCCTTGGGCTTCGAATCGAATGAACTTTCCCGCAGCGACTTGTTCTGCCAGAGGCTGTTCGAAGACCCCTCGCTCATCCGCAACGTTAGCCCTATAGAATCCCGATAGGAAAACGGAGGACATCACCCTCGCTTCGGAACGAAAAACAGGGCACCTGGATGAGTCCAGATGCCCTGCGCAAATACAGCCGGCTGTTCCGGCAGCGATCCTTTCGCCGAAAGGCCTACTTGTCCTCTTCCTCGATGGGCGTGTAATACACATCGAGCACGGTCTGGTATACGGCATCCTTGCCCAGCTGGTATTCGATGTACTGGGACCCCTCGACGGTCTCACCCGACAAGGTGACCGAATCGAGCGAGGTGATGCCATGGGATATCATGACGCTTGCCAGATACGCGAACTGGCTGGCGCCCAGGTTGGTTACGGAATACTCGGAAGCCAAATCATACAAATCGGTCAGGGAAGCCGATTCGCCGTCGGAACCGGAAAGCGCTTTTGCGGCATAAGCCGTGATGTACTGCATCTGGCGCTGCTGGCGGTCGGAAGACGAGGAAAGGGCAGACGTATCGCGGTAGCGCACGTAGCGTTCGGCGTTATCCCCCATCAGCAGAGTGGTCTGGCCTTCTACGATGTCGGTGCCGGGGATGGTCTGCAAGGCATTCAGCTCGATACCGCCCACCGCATCGTTGAGCGGTGCGATGCCAGCCACGTTGAGCGCCACATAGTAGGACATGGGCATGTTGTACAGCGTCCTGGAAACGCTCGTGGTCACATTCTCGCAGCTGGTTTCCGCGCCATCGCCATAACTGAATGCCAGGCACAGCTGCATCGTGTCCTGGCCGATATAGGCGTCGCCAGCGAATTCCCCAACCTCGACCATGCTGTCGCGGGGGACGTTGATCGCGGTCGCCTTGCCGGTTTTCGTGTCGAGCGCAAGCACGATCACAGTATCCGCCTGGCCCGCCTTCAAGGCAGGATCTGCAACCTCGTTCCTGTCATAACCGATGAAAACCACCGAAACCATATCCTCGTTCAGGGCGTACTTCTTGCCCTTGTATTCCACCATACGCCCCTCGTCGGCGCTCTGTGCATCTTCGGCGGCCAGGATCTCGCCCGTGAAATCCTTCAACGAGCTTTCGCCGGACTTCACCAAGGCGAAGGCGACGGCCACCGAAAGCAATAGGACAGCAAGGATGACTCCGAGCACGATCAGGGCGATCTTCTTACCGCCCTTGCCGGACGCCGCAGCCTTGCCTCCTTTCGCGCGGCGCTTCTTCTTGGTGGCGTGCTTTTCCACCGCAGACGCGCATGCATCATCGCAGGCAGAGGCGCCTCCAGCATGCTCACTGGTAGAAACCGCCCTTCCGTCTGCAGAAACGTTCGCTGCTGCTGCTCCGTCGCATTCATGCCCGCCTGCTGGCTGCGCAGGGTCGGCGTTGACCCCGTTCTTCTCTTCGTGATCTGTCATCTTAGAATGTCTCCTGTTCGCTCGTGAGAACGCCTGTCACCAGATACCGCGTGTTATCGCGGTTGATTGCATCCATGCACGTGCTCAGCTGCACGATCTTGTCCTGTGCCGAAAGGCTGGCGCCCTCGCGCACGTTCACCAGCATGGATGCGGGGTCGGTTACGGTTGCGAAGTACTCCTGCCGCGCCTCGGGCTTTGAGAAGTCGTTGGAGTTGAGGATATGGCGGTCGTCGTACTGGTAGGCCGCGATGATCCGATAGGTCAAAATGCGGTCTTCCGTATATATGTACATGGTGTCGTGCTCTTGGAAGAAATCCGGGTCCTCGAAATAATGCAGTGTGGTGAACATGCCATCGCCCGCAACCTGATGTCCGTAAACCAGGGTCACCGGATCGCTGAAATCCTTGGCATTGGCACACTGGGTATAAGCCGCGCCCTCTGCGGAATCCTCGCGACGTTCATTGTGATTCAGG
>JBJEKU010000008.1:0-4702 GCA_051878795.1 Eggerthellaceae bacterium | reverse complement strand
CCGTCTCGCAGAATCGCAATCAGGGCAAGGCCGATAAGCATCATAGCAACCAGCGCGGCAACGGGTGTTTTGCGCTTTCCTGTTAGCGCCAGGAACCTGGGAAGGTATCCGGCACGCGCGAGCGCGAACATCTGCCTGCTCCCCGCATACATGATGCTGAAGAAACTGGCCACCAAGCCTGCAAGACCGGCGAAGTTCAACACTCTGGAAAGC
Source organism: Eggerthellaceae bacterium (assembly GCA_051878795.1). Classification (GTDB taxonomy): domain Bacteria; phylum Actinomycetota; class Coriobacteriia; order Coriobacteriales; family Eggerthellaceae; genus W1P20-047. The sequence goes on along the minus strand of JBJEKU010000008.1, from coordinate 4,489 downwards.
TGCGGGTGTCCGGCGAAGGAAAGCGCATCGACCAAGGGGACGTCTGACAGTCCCGCAGATTGCGCGCCCATCGCACCCGCCACCAACAACAGCACAGCGAAACCGGTGCAGGCAAGGATGGTTATGGAAACGATCAGGGCACGCGGAATGTCGCGCTTGGGGTTGCTGCATTCCTCGGCCGCAAGGGGCACTCCTTCAACTCCCAGGAAGAACCAGATTCCGAAGGGAAGGCTTGCCAGCAAGCCCGGAACACCGAAGGGCAACAAGTCGCTCGAGCCCGCAGAACCATTGGAAGGGATATCGAACAGGTTCGACGCATCGAAGACCGGAAGCGATCCGAATACGAAAACCAGCAGGGCGGAAACGGCAACCGCCGTGATGGCAAACATCAGCTTCAGCGCCTCCCCCACTCCGAAGATATGGATTCCCACGAAGAGGACATACACGAGAGCGGCAATAAGAATCGTCGGCATAGAATCCACAACGCCGAGCGCTTCGATGCAGTTTGAAATGAACACCGCCACGGCAGCCGGTGCGCATACGTATTCGACGAGCAGAGCCAAACCCGTCGCAAAACCCGCTGTTCGACCCAAGGCGCACCGGGCAAAGCCGTAACCGCCTCCGGCAGTGGGAAGGGCGCTGGACAATTCGGCAAGTCCGAATACCGTGCACGTGTACATAAGGCCCATAAGCAGCCAGGCTGTCGCCAAACCGAGCCAACCGCCTTGTGCGATTCCGTAATTCCATCCGCTGAAATCGCCGCTGATAGTATACGAGACACCCAGCCCTACCAGGAGGATCCAACCAACCGAACCTTGCTTGAGAGAGCGTTTTTCGAAATACTGGGCGCTTTCGGCACTCAACTGCTGCCCGGTTTCCATGCGCGCACCTCCTGTCCTGGTTGAATCAAGAAAGCATGGTAGCATCGCTTTGTTTCGAACGAGGACAGCCGATATGCAGGATTGCCGAATATGAAACTTTTCACGGCAAAGCATCTTGGCAGGTAAAGCGTCAGGGTTCGCTTCGGCTCGATTGCCCCGAAGGCAGAACGGAACCTCTTCTTCAGGTAATGTATGGCATCGACAATTCCGGCTGCTGCCTTTGCAGATTCGCAGGACAGCAGCCGAAATAGTTGGGACCGATTAGGATGCCTTGAAGTTGTACACGGGCTTCAGCACGTCGATCACCTCGACGGTGCCATCCAAATGCCCGATGATGTCGTCGATCGACTTGTATGCCATCGGCGCTTCGTCCAAAGTCGATTCGCCCACGCAGGTGGTGTACACACCTTCCATCTGCTTCTTGAACTTCTCCAAGTCCAGCTTTTCATGAGCCTCATTTCGCGACATCAGACGGCCCGCACCATGGGGAGCGCTCTCGTTCCAGTCGGGATTGCCCTTACCACGTGCCAGTATCGAGCCGTCGCGCATGTTGATGGGGATCAGCACCATCTCGCCCTTATGGGCGGCTATCGCACCCTTGCGCAGGACCATCTCGTCGACGTCGATGTAGTTGTGGATGGTATGGAAGGCATCCGTCCCCTGACGTCCGATGCTTTCCAAGATCACTTCGGCCATGACCTCGCGATTGCGCTTTGCGAACCTTTGGCACTCTTCGACATCGTGCAGGTAGTCCTCCATGTAGCTGCCGTACAGCCAGCACAGATCCTCGGGTGCATCGGGTTCGCGTTCTTCCCAATGCAATTCCTTCAGCGCATCTTGGATTTCCTTGCGCCTTCCCGCAGCTTTGTATTCCGCGATCAGCACATCCTTGCGGATGAAATACTCTTCCTTGCCCTGGTGGAGCTCGACTGCCAACTGCTGGTAATAGGCGGCGATTTGGGTTCCCAGATTACGACTGCCGCTGTGGATGATCAGATAGTACGTTCCATCCGATGCCCTATCCACTTCGATGAAGTGGTTGCCGCCGCCAAGTGTACCGATGCTTCGCTGGATATGCTTCGTCTTGTTCAGCTGGCGATAGGCTCGCAGCTGCTCCAAATCGAAAGCCTCACGCCTGCCTGGCCACACATCGAATCCGCAGGGAATGGAGTGGCACGCCTCATCGAGCCGCTCCAAATCGATGGGTTCATTGCCCAGGTTGATGGTGTACATACCGCAACCGATATCCACGCCCACGATGTTGGGAACGATCTTGTCGGTAACGCGCATGGTGGTTCCGATAGTGCAGCCCTTGCCGGCATGCACGTCGGGCATGATGCGGATATTCGCGCCTTCAGCGAAAGGCTGGTCGCACATGAGGGCGATCTGCTCACACGCTGTGTCATCGATTATGCTGGCATATGCAATAGCCGTGTCGTAACGGCCGGTAATCTCAATCATGGAATTCGTTTCCCTTCGAAATAGCAATTTCCCCGTCTAGGCTTGATGGGATCTGCTGATAACGCGGACGCGCAGGATACGCTCGGTTGCAGAGCGTCGCCTATCCCAGGTACGGCTCGCCCGCGTTGGTAACTCGATGATCGAGAAGAAGGGATTCAGCATTGAAGGGCACGACAACATGCTCAACGGTGATGTTGAGGAAAAGCTGGTTGTTGTCGGCTACAAAGAACAAAGCTGTCTCATCCTGAAATTGCAATTGGAAACGACGGTTGCGTACTGTAGCACTGTTTGTGCTAGGCTGTCAAAATAAGCAGTGAAGAGGTGCTTGGTCTGGGTATAATCACGCAACCCTTCGAGTGATACATCCAGCAAACAACACATTCAGCGTCTTTTTTACAGTGAATAATCTCCACTTAGCCTTATTGGGGTTTTTATCCACCTCTCATGAGAATCATGAATCAGTTTTATATCGATTTACATGAGAAACGGAAGAGAAATAAAGAAACCACCAACTACTTTATTCTTCGCAATAGTACTCGATGAGTCAGTTGAAATTTTGAAGTTAAAAGACCTCTTGTAAGCAAGGCAAGCACACGAAGAGGTCTTAGACGAAAAAGCACCGCGAAGGCGGTACCCGACCGCAACACGATTATATATCAAGGAGTTAACATGAAGACTTACATCATCGTATTCGCGGTATCGTTCATCTCGTTTCACATCTGAAGAAAGTCTCGCGAACAAATGATCAGTTAGCAAAAGCTTTCGATACGCAAATTGAAGAGTTTTCACGCTCCCTTGCCAGGCGGTCGCCGATGATGGCGTCCATCTGCGCCTGGGTGAAGGTCTTCTCTTCCGCAGGTGCGCCCTGCGTGGTGTTCTCGTTTGCCTCGGGCATCTACAGCCCCCTTCCCCGCCTTTGGCGGTCGTCATTCGTCCGTGCCAGCCGCACGTGGGCATGAAAAAACCCGCCGAAGCGGGTTGGTTCATCGTCGTTTGCATATCGATGCCACAAGCATATGAGCACGCCCGTCGGATACCGAGAGCCTGGAAGCTCTTCGCGCATGCGGTGCTACTACGCTCGACAGAACGGAATCGATTACGTCCCGTTCGGCCACATGCGAAGCAACTTCGCGACGCTCCACGGCGAGGCGTTCAGCCCCGATAGCCTCGTCTCTTTGGCGATGGGACACACCGACGGCACGACGCGCGGAAAGCACTACCAGCAGGCGATGATAGACGGTCTCGAGCGCATCGCCCGCAACCTCGCCGACCACTTCGAGCATTGCAAGGATGCAGGACCAGAGCAGGTATTCGACGCATCGAGCATCTTCGGCGACTAGCAAAGATGCTGAAAATCTTGTTCACAATTGTTCACAACTGCCAGTGAAAACAGGTGATTTTGAGTGGAAAACAAGAAGAAGGCCACGGGCCGTTTCGGAAGAAACAAGCCCGTGACCTGGGATAACGTGGAGCCAGCGACAGGAATCGAACCCGCAACCAGCTGATTACAAATCAGCTGCTCTACCATTGAGCCACGCTGGCGCGAGCATGTATTATGACACATCCCAAACGGGAAAGGAAGAGAAAAGCTGCCAGTTGAAGGATGCGAAACCTATCATTTTCCGCATCCCCTGCAAGCGTCTTACCAGCGCAAATGCAATTCCGCACCGCAGATGCCAGAGTAGTAGGCCATAGCCTACAACCTTGCGCCCCGAAACCTTCGAGGCTTGCAGTTGCCGCCTGCTCAACCGCCTTTTCCGCCCTTTTTGAAGACATCGAACATCCGAATACCCACCATTCATTCACATAGCAAATACGAAAACCAGCCAGCAGCCGTGCTAGGAGAAGCCCCTCATCCACGGCTGCCGACCCGGCACTTGCCATATTCTAACCTATTGCACTACTAGGCGGGTACTTCAATGCCCGAACGGCATCTTTGCAATCGTTTTTTGCAAGTCTCCCAAGCCTAGCTCCATCTCGTCAAGCGCTTCTGCAGTGCACCGAACAATGTGCTGATCACCGTGATGACTACGCCGATAACGATGATGCCCGCCAAGATGCGCGTGTAGTCTCCGAAATCGCTGTAGTACTTCACGTAGCAACCCATGCCCGTATTGCCGCCGATCATCTCCGCCGACGTCAACAGG
>JBJEKU010000007.1:0-4916 GCA_051878795.1 Eggerthellaceae bacterium | reverse complement strand
GTCGCCCAGCGGGCGGACCGGGGCTAGCTTCTACACCAACAATCGGCACATGATCGGGCCCATACGCTAGACCGATAGGAAGCTGTTTTACGTTCAAAGCAAAATGAACGAAACTGCAACCGGTAAGCCATCGCATATCCCCAACGCAAAAGGCGCCCGGGAAACCCGGACGCCTTGTCCTCTGCTCTATTTCGGCGGATGCGGTAAGGGAAAGCTTCCCTACTCGGCCAAGTTGCGCAGCACGTACTGGAGGATGCCGCCATTGAAGTAGTAATCGCCTTCGGTGGGGGTATCGACGCGAACCAGCGCAGTAAACTCGACCGCACTGCCATCGGCACGTTCGGCCCTCACGCCCACGTGGGCGGGCTTAGGTAGGCCCTCGCTGAAATCGATGGGATCGATGCTGAAGACCTCGGTGCCGTCCAGGCCCAGGGTTTCTGCATTCTGACCCTCTTCGAACTGCAGGGGAAGGATACCCATTCCGATCAGGTTGCTGCGATGAATGCGCTCGAAGCTTTCGGCAAATGCAGCGCGGACACCCAACAGCATGGGGCCCTTAGCCGCCCAGTCGCGAGAAGAGCCGCTGCCATACATCTTTCCTGCAAGCACTACCAGCGGAGTGCCGTTTTCGCGATAAGCTTCGGATGCATCGAAGATCAACTTGACTGCACCGTCTTCCATATCGCGGGTCCATCCGCCCATCTTGCCATCCGCAAGCATGTTCTTCAGCTTCACGTTCGCGAAGGTGCCACGCGCCATAACCTCATGATTGCCTCGACGGCTGCCGTAGGTGTTGAAATCGGCGTCATTGACTCCGTGTTCGCGCAGATAACGCGCAGCGGCAGAATCGGGCGCGATTGCACCTGCCGGAGAAATATGGTCGGTGGTGATAAAGTCTCCCAGATTGGCGATAACGCGTGCACCGGAAATCGCCTGAGGGGCAGTCGCTTCCTTCGTCATGCCATCGAAGTAGGTGGCGCGACGCACATAGGTGGAATCATCATCCCAGTCGAAGACATCACTCGCCTCGCGACCCAGCTTCGCCCAGGCCTCGTCACCGTCGTACAGGCCTTCGCTGCCTTCGACGTACAGCGCCGCATTGACTACCTGTGCCTCCAATTCATCGATTTCCGCATCGGAAGGCCACAGGTCGCGCAGGAAGATGTCCTTTCCTTCGGCATCGGTACCCAGGGGCTGGGTTTCGAAATCGAAGTCCATGGTGCCTGCAAGCGCATAGGCGATGACACCGGCGGGAGCGGACAGGTAGTTCTGGGAAACATCGGGGGAAATACGGCCCTCGAAATTGCGGTTGCCGGAAAGCACGCTTGCGAGTTCGATTTCGTCGGCGATGCCATGCATGGCATCGCACAGGGGACCGGAATTGCCGATGCAGCTCATGCAACCGAAGCCGCAGGTGTAGAAACCCAGATCGCGCAGGCCATCCATCAACCCGGCACGATCCAGCAGAAGCTCGGTGGCGCGGCTACCGGGTGCCAGAATGGTCTTCACCCAGGGCTTGGGGCGCAGCCCTGCCGCCGCGGCATTGCGCGCAAGCGCACCGCAGGCAAGCATCATCGTCGCATTGGTTGCAGTCGTGCAGCTGGTAACGGCAGCAATGGCGATTGCACCATGGGTCAGCTCGTATTCCTGGCCCATGAGATTCACCTTCGCAGTCTTATCCATATCCAAACCGCGGTCAGCGCAGATTTCACCGAACCTTACCTTTGCAGCATCCCAGTCGATGCGGTCGTGAGGACGGGAAGGACCGGCGATTGCGCGGGTGACGGTAGACAAATCGAGCTCGATAACCTCGGAGTATACACGGGGCTGCGCCTCTGGGTCGTTCCACAGGCCCTGCTGCTTCGCGTATGCCTCGACCAGGGCCACTTGCTCGTCGCTTCGACCGGTCATCTTCAGATAATCGATGGTCTGCTCGTCAACGGGGAACAGGGTGCAAGTGCTGCCGTATTCCGGAGTCATATTGGAAACACAAGCGCGCTTGGTTGCGGAAAGCGTGGAAACGCCAGGACCGAAGCACTCGACGAAACATCCAACAACGCCACGCTCGCGGAGCATGTTTGCAAACTTCAGGGACAGATCCATTGCGGACACGCCTTCGGGCAGCTTGCCGGTCAGCTTCACGCCGATAACCCTGGGGACCAGCGTGGTGATGGGTTGGCCCAATGCAGCAGCTTCCGCCTCGATACCGCCAACACCCCAGCCAAGGACGCCGATACCGTTCGCGGTGGGAGTATGGCTGTCGGTGCCCACCAGCGTATCGAAATACGCCAAGGTAGACAGGTCTTCCTTCCGAGTCATCACTACGGAGGCGAATCGCTCGATGTTGAGCTGATGGCAGATGCCCTGTCCGGGAGGAACGATACGCACGTTCTGGAAGGAGTTCTGAGACCACTTCAAGAAATCATAGCGCTCGCGATTGCGGGAGAACTCCAGTTCCATGTTTCGATCCATACAACCCGGGCAACCGGCCTCGTCGGCGATAACCGAATGGTCGATAACCAAATCGCAGGGAACCTGCGGGTTGATCTTCGCGGGATCCCCGCCCAAATTCGCACAGGCTTCGCGCATAACCGCAAAGTCGACGAACACCGGAACACCGGTGAAGTCCTGGAAAAGGACACGTGCTGGGCTGAACTCGATTTCGCTGCCTGCCTCTCCGGCGGTACCGGCCTTTACAAGCCTATCCGCAAGCTCTGCTGCTGCACCCTCATTGGGAGCGCAACGCAGGATATTCTCAAGCAGAACGGTCAGCGAATAGGGAAGCTTCTCGGAACCGGGAATGGACGCAACAGGATAATACGTGTATTCGGCATCGCCGACCTGAAGCTTCGCGGTGTACTTTTCGTTGGCCACGCTTTCATCTCCTTCATCGATGGTAATCGGCCTCCAGATCGACCTGCTTTCCTAGCACAATGCCTTGCATACCAAGCCTATCGGGGGCCTTTTCGCTTTTTGCTGCTCTTAAGGAACAGAGCGCCCTTAGGCGCTCTGCAATCTATTAGCCAAGTGCTCGGATAAGGGCATCAGTGAATTCGGTGCAGCTGCATGCAGGCTCGGAAGAGCCGGTTGCCCAACGGATATCGCCCGTAAGCCACTTACCCTCCGCATAAACCTCTCGGACTGCCTTGCGAATACGCGCAGCGCATTCCTGCTCGCCCAGATGATCGAGCATCATTGCCGCAGAGAGAATCTCAGCAGTCGGATTGGCCTTGTTCTGTCCAGCAATGTCAGGGGCACTGCCATGAACCGCCTCGAATACCGCGTAATCCTTGCCGATGTTGGCTCCCGGGGCAATACCCAGACCACCGACCATACCGGCCGCAAGGTCGCTTGCAATGTCGCCATACAGATTGGGGAACACGATGACGTCGAACTGCGAAGGGTCGATAACCATGTTCATGCAGAAGGCATCGACGATCTTGTCATCGAATTCGATCTGGGGATATTCTTCAGCCACCTTACGCGCTTCACGCAGGAACAAACCATCTGAATGCTTCATGATGTTCGCCTTATGCACGGCGGTAACCTTCTTGCGACCCTGGGCAACCGCATATTCGAATGCATAACGGACGATATTCTGGGTACCGGTGATGCTGATAGGCTTGATGGAGATACCGGAATCGGGGCGGATAGCACCAGCTCCAGCCTTATCGCAGAATTCGATCAAGTCGGCAGCCTCCTGAGTGCCTTCTGCGAATTCAACACCAGCGTACAGATCTTCGGAATTCTCGCGGACAATGACCAAATCGACATCGTTGTAACGGCCACCTGCACCGGGAATGCTGAAAACAGGACGCAGGCAGACATATAAATCGAGAGTCTTACGCAATGCAACATTTACGCTGCGGAAGCCGGTGCCTACAGGAGTAGTGATAGGGCCCTTGATAGCAACCTTATTGCGCTTGACGGCTTCGATGGTGGATTCGGGAAGCGGAGTCCCATATTCATCCATTACTCCAGCACCGGCCAAGGCGATTTCCCATTCGATATCGGCACCGGCTGCAGCCAGAACCTTTTGCATTGCCTCGGTGGTTTCGGTACCGATACCATCACCGGGAATCAAGGTTACGGTATGCTTTGCCATTTGCAACTCCTTTTCTTTCAATAGCCGGGATCACTAGAGAGACTCGATAATCTGAAGTGAACGTTTGCCGAGCGTACCCTTATTATTCTTCGCATCAAAGGCAAGGCGCTCCTTTAGAGCATCCTTGACGTCCTGAGGAAGATCGTACTCGGTAAAGCGCAATAAGCTTGCAAGCATTGCAGGGAACTCAGGATTGCCGTGGTAGCATTGGACAGCCTCATCGAGCAAAGGCCACACACGGGAAATGACTTCTGAGGACAAAGAAGCAAGCGCGCAAAGGAAGGAAAAAGCCTTTTCGCGCAGGAAGCCGTCCTTATCGTTGAAAAGAGCATCTTCAGCCCCATCGAAAGCTTCTATGCACTGATCAGGAGCAAGGGGTATAAGATGCTCCAAAGCCTCGAGGGTATTCCATCGGGTCTGCGCTTCGGGTCTTTCCAGCCCATCCAGAAGCGAAGGAATAATAGGTATAAGCGATTCGGGGTGCTCCTGTGAAATAAGATTGAACACACCGGCGGCATGTTGGCGATTTTTTCTGGACGTCCCCTCGTAATGAGAAAGAACCAATTTGAAAATGTGCTCATGTTCTACAGCAGACCTGGCCAGGACAGGAATTTCAGCAAGTTCGCTACCCACGATAATCCCCCTAAAAAAGCCCCAAATTGGGGCGAAGAAAATGTTTACCAGTCATACATTATAAACGAGAAGCCACCAATACCATACGAAAGCTAATCAGACGGTAACATTCATATATTAGAAGAAATTATATTGGCTTGTCTCACACAGACGAAGTAATAGAAATTAAGAAACGAAA
>JBJEKU010000006.1:0-5010 GCA_051878795.1 Eggerthellaceae bacterium | reverse complement strand
CGGGAGGCGGGATTGTCCCTCTAGAATTTGCCCAATTTGGTGTAGCAATTCCAGTTCGCGCCCGCGTCGACGACGGCATCCCGCCAGAGACGGTGCGCGCGGTGAGCGAGAACTGCTCAACCTTAGGCGTCGGCGACTTCGGCTTCGGGGAATAGTTGAAGTGGCGACGGCTTCAGCGGAGTAAAGAACGTTTACAGCGATGAGGCGGCACCACGCAACATGGCGCCGCCTCATCGCTATTTTGTTGCTATCGCCTCAAGCGAATGCGCAATGAATGGAGTTGATAATGGACGACGGAAGCCTGGAGCAGATTAGGTCGAAGACAAAGGCGACCATTCGAAGTTGGAGCGAAACCTGCGGACTAGCCCCGGAGGGCGTTACCGTCAAGCTTGATGCCGCCATGCTCAACTGGATGAGCGATCTGACGGATTCACTGGATATCTGGATAGCCAAAAGCCTTGATATGACGGATGGCGAGCTGATTCTCGCCTGGACCAATCTGGGCGCTTTGGTTGAATGTTGGCTGCGCTTTTTCTACTGCGTCTACTACGAGGACTACATGAAAAGCCCGAAGCTTGGAAAGAAGGGCAAGCCGCTTGAGCCCGACGACAAGGCGATGACCTTCGATTACCTAATCCAATACAGCAAGGGGATACTCTGGGACAGCCTCCAGGATCCGCTATATCTTTGGGTGTATAAAATCCAACATTACCGAAACGCGATCCATGCATTCAGCTATAAGGAGATTGGACATCCAGGCGATTTTATCTTGGACATCGGGCAATACTCGCTCTTCCTAGACGAAATAATCGACAGATTGCCGCCCATCGAAAATTGCAAGCAGGACTTGCTGTCCGATTGCTATTAGCCAATTTGGCAAAATGGCTCTATTTGACATTCCCGTACTCTGCGCTGCGAGGAGTTAGCGCGAGATTGTCTATGCCCTGTTACCGCCAATATATTTCTAACCAGTTGGGGCTGCGGTGGAAAAGCTGGACCGTTTTTCTATGCTGCCAGTCCCAGATTCCTGCGATACTGCATCGGGCTGACATAACCCAGGTCGCTCTTCCGGCGCCTGTCCCGATACCAGATCATGTAGCCGTCGAGCATCCCCATGAACTCGTCCATCGTAACGCCTTGCCAGTCCCTTCCGTAGAAGAACTCGACCTTCAGCCTGCCGAAGAAGCCCTCCATGCGCGAGTTGTCGGGAGAATGGCCCTTTCGCGACATCGACCGCACGATGCCGTAATCGTCGCAGATGCCGATCCATCCGGGCCAGCGGTAATGCCCTCCTCGGTCCGTGTGCCCGCGGGGATGCTCTCCCTCCCTGAGCTGGGAGCATGCTTGCAGAAGCGACGAGTTGGCCAGCTCCGCGGTGGGCGAGGAGCCTATCGACCAGCCTATCGGCATGCCGTCGAAGCAGTCGATCACAGGCGACAGATAGCACTTTCCCGCGGGGATGCGGAACTCGGTTATGTCGGTGACCCACAGCTCGTTCGGGGCGTCGGCGTCGAAATGATGCCTTCCCCTATCATCCAGGCAGGTGTTCCCGGGAGCCTCGGAGACCTCGCCGGCATACGAGCTGTACTTTCGCCTCCTCTTCGGATTGCGGGCGGCCAGGCCTTCTTCGCGCATGATCCTGCGCACGGTCCACTCGCCGGCCTTGATGCCGTCCATGCCGTTGACCTCGGGCAGCAGGCGCCTGTACCCATACGTCCCGCCGCTGTCGCCGAACGCCTTTGGATTGGCTACACTTTCTTGTACAGTTACATGAGGGAGGCGATCCCTGCGACAGAAAGGGCCTTCCATGGCAGACCCCAGGCATCCGCGCCATTTCAGCGATGAATTCAAGCGCCAGATAGTCGAGCTCTGCAACAACGGAAAGCCGATGCGCGAGATACTGGCCGAATACGACCTGGGCCGGTCGACCGTCAGGCGCTGGATCAACTGCATCAACTCGAGCGGCTCCCCGAGGGCGGCGGACAACAGGACGCCCGAGCAGCAGCGCATCCTCGAGCTGGAGAGGGAGAACAGGCAGCTCAGGATGGAGGTCGATGTTTTAAAACAAGCGGCGCTGATATTCGCACGAAAGTGACTGTGATAGCGGCGAACGCCGGCCGCTACCCGGTATCAGCGCAATGCAGGATCCTAGGCGTGCCCCGGTCGACCTATTACGCCATGCGCGGCAGGGCGCAACGCGACCCTATGCCGGACCCCGCCGCAGATGCGGTCGCCGAGGCGTACAGGAAGGGCCGCGGAGTCTACGGCGCCAGGAAGATAAAAGCCTCCCTGGCACGCGGCGGCATCGTGTTGAGCAGGCGCCGGATCTGCAGGATCATGAGGGAGAAGGGCCTGGTCAGCGCCTATGCGAGGGCAAGATTCAAGCCGCATCCCCCGAAAGCGGACGCCTCCGACGTGCCGAACATCGTCAACAGGGAGCTCGACGGCCATCCGCCCCGCACGCACATCGTCAGCGACCTCGCATACGTCCGCGTCGGTGCCCGATGGTGCTGCATCTGCCTGCTGGTAGACCCGTGCAACCGCGAGATAGTCGGCCATTCGGCCGGGGAGCGGAAGGATGCCCGCCTGGTGAAATCGGCTTTCGCGACGCTGGATTTCCCGCTGGACGAGATCGAGGTGTTCCATACGGATCGGGGATCCGAATTCGATAATGCGGCGATAGACGAGCTCCTGGAGGCCTTCGGGATCAAGCGGTCCCTGTCCGCGCGGGGCTGTCCATACGACAACTCGGTGGACGAATCCACCAATAAGATCCTCAAGGCCGAGTTCGTGTACAGGGAGAGCTTCCCGACCCTTCGGGACCTGCAGGCGAGGCTCGGCGATTACGTGCATTGGTACAACCATTTCAGGCTGCATTCCACCCTAGGTTACATGAGTCCCGTTGAGTTCAGGTTGGCGGGGCTGACTCTCTGATGAAAATGCCTACAAAAGTGTAGCCAATCCACCAGGCCCGAGTTCCGGGAGGGTGCCACGGGAATCCCCGTTGCGAGAAGGTCTCGTGGGTGGAGGTTCCTCCTTTCCACCGCGGAGAAGGCAAAGAAGCTATGCGACGTCACCGTCGATGGAGAGACAGTCATCGCGAGGGTCGCCGGCGATGTCTGCAATATGAGGGAGTTCGAGTCAGCCGCACTCATGCGTATCGGCGCCTCGAACGATGGAGTGTTCGAAAGAATAAGGAAGCTGCATGCCTTCATGGTCATCGAGACCGGAGAGGAGAATCCGGCTATCCCCGGAGTGACGAAGACCGCGGTTGAATACGCGTTAGCAGCGATGGAAAGGCAACCGGAGAAGGGCGGCGCAAGGGTCGTCTCCGAGGATTGGGGTGATATGGATGAAGCTGATTGGTAAGTGCATCTCAGGATTCATCAGGTGGCTCATCAAGGCCGTGTTCAGGTTCATGTAAGACATGGAGAGCAGAGGAGCTTGTCCGTTAGAAAGGACAGGCTCCTTTTGTTTGAGCTTTATAATAATTGCGGCTTCATTATTGTCATACATACAACATATTGTGTTTTATGTCTTGCATTATGTCTATATGTTGTTTCGTGTGACAATACTGTTATAATGTCTAACGATAGAACATTTGTTTGTAAAGGAGGTTATATGGCCAATAACGCAGACTTTGAATCATTCCTGAAGGACATCAACCCGAGCAAGTCCACAATCGACGAAGCAAGCAGGCTTCATCGCAATCTCAGAGAGCATCTTAGAACATGCGACAGCTACAGAAATACTCACGTCGACACTTACCTCTCGGGATCCTATGCCAAGCAGACCTTCATTCGCCCAAAGAAGGATTCGGATAGCTGCGATATTGACATCATCGTCGAAACCACCCATTCCATCGACGACTCTCCATACACCGTGCTCTACGAACTCGAAAAGGCGATCAGGGAGCGCAGCTGCTATCAAATCACCAGGATACAAACCCATTCCGTAGGCGTTGACATGGCGAACTTCCACTTGGATGTTGTACCTTTGGCCAAAGACGAAGATGGCCTGCTGTACATCGGCTCCCGGACAGACGGGACCTGGAAGCGCACCGACCCCAAAGGCCATATCTCCTGGTCCACCGAAGTTAACCAGGGATTCGACAACGATTACAAGCCCCTGGTGAAGATCATGAAATGGTGGCGAAGGGAGCATTGCCCATCATGGGTTAAATATCCCAAAGGCATCACTCTGGAGAAGATGATTGCCGATAACCTGCCGGAAGCAGGGCTGAATATCGAAGAGCGCGTAATGCAGACGATGGCAAACCTCGCAACTGCATACGTTGACGAGCTTGAATCTCATGACGTCCCCTTTATCGAGGATCCCGCAATAAGCGACAATAACCTTGCGGCGAAATACCAGCATTCCGACTTTTCGCAATTCGTGGAAAAGCTGAACCAGCACCTCACGCTTTTGGCCGAGAATGGCACTTCCAACGATACGTGGAAGACCATCCTCGGCGACAACTTCCCTGCAGGAAACGCATCCGCCGGCTCCATGTCTCTCGTGAAAGCCATTAGCCAAGACGCCGCGTTGAAAGTGGGCCACAGGCAGAAACTCGCTTATCCCATGCAGGCACCGAAACCAAACGCAACCATTACGGCAACCGTCACCCTGCCTTCTGGGGAGTCGTTCGATCTTGTCAATGATGGGCCCGCCATACCAAAAGGATCAAAGGTTGTGTACAGGGTGAACTGCGGTCCGGTTAAAGGCGGTTCCGTCAAGTGGCAGGTCACAAACACCGGAGAAGAAGCCCTGCGCGTTTGCCGTAGAGGCGGATTCGAGATACCAAACGAAGGTAAGACTTCAAGACGCGAGGAGACAGCGTACACAGGAAAGCACTATGTGCAGTGTTTTGTGGTGAGGAAAGGTTATTGCGTCCGCTGGAGCAACCCGTTTTTTATCAATGTGGAGTAAGCGAGGGGCAATGGAACAGATCTTCAGTGTTTTTCAGACGCTATTCGATGCCTGGACAGCGGTTTCGTTCGTTTTCGCACT
>JBJEKU010000005.1:0-29123 GCA_051878795.1 Eggerthellaceae bacterium | reverse complement strand
AACAAAGGGACCCGCACTCGATGTGCAGGTCCCTTGGCTTTCTTCTGGAAGACCCCTCCGACGATGGAGGCGATACGGGATGCCGCCGAAGCGCCGTGCCCCTCGCTAGTTCACGCCGTAGTTGGACTTGTCCTTCTGCAGGACATCGTGCGCACCGCCCTCGACGATGCTGGTTGCGGAAACCAGGGTGAGCTTGGCCTTTTCCTGGAATTCGGGGATGGTGAGCGCACCGCAATTGCACATGGTGGACTTGACCTTCATGAGGGTGATGGCCATGTTGTCCTTCAGGCTGCCGGCATAGGGAACGTAGGAGTCGACGCCCTCTTCGAAGGACAGGGACTTCTTGCCACCCAGGTCGTAACGGCCCCAGTTGCGGGCACGGGCAGAACCCTCGCCCCAGTATTCCTTCATGTACTGGCCGTTGACCATGACCTTGGCGGACGGGCTTTCGTCGAAACGGGCGAAGTAACGGCCCAGCATGACGAAGTCGGCGCCCATAGCCAGGGCCAGGGAGATGTGGTGGTCGTACACGATGCCGCCGTCGGAGCAGATGGGCACGTAGACGCCGGTTTCCTTGAAGTATTCATCGCGCGCCTTGGCTACCTCGATGGTGGCGGTTGCCTGGCCGCGGCCGATGCCCTTGGTCTCGCGGGTGATGCAGATGGATCCGCCGCCGATGCCGATCTTCACGAAGTCGGCGCCTGCATCCGCCAGGAAGCGGAAGCCCTCGCCGTCGACGACATTGCCGGCGCCGATCTTCACGCTGTCCCCGTAGTGCTCGCGCACCCATTCGATGGTGAACTTCTGCCAGTCGGAATAACCCTCGGAGCTGTCGATGCACAGCACGTCGGCGCCTGCCTCCACCAACGCGGGAACGCGCTCTGCGTAGTCACGGGAATTGATACCCGCACCGACCACGTAGCGCTTCTGCGCGTCGAGCATCTCGTTGGGATTGGACTTATGGGAGTCGTAGTCCTTGCGGAAGACCAGGTAAGCCAGGCGATCTTCGGCATCGACGATGGGCAGGGAGTTGAGCTTCTCGTCCCAGATGATGTTATTGGCTTCCTTCAGGGTGGTTTCGGTGGTGCCCACGATCAGCTTCTCACGGGGAGTCATGAAGGAAGAAACCAGCTCGGTGCCGTCCATACGGGAAACGCGGTAGTCTCGGCTGGTGACGATGCCCAGCAGCTTGCCGTGCGCGGTGCCGTCATCGGTGACGGGCATGGTGGAATGGCCGTACCTTTCCTTCAGTTCCAGGACCTCGTTCAGGGTCATGTCGGGGCGCAGGTTGGCGTCGGACTTCACGAAGCCGGCCTTGTGCTCCTTGGCACGTGCCACCATTGCAGCCTGGTCTTCGATGGTCTGGTTGCCGTAGATGAAGGAGATGCCGCCTTCGGTTGCCAGGGCAACCGCCATGCGGTCGTCGGAAACCGCCGCCATGATCGCGGAGACCATGGGGACGTTCAGGGACAGGGGGCATTCCTCTTCAGCAGGGCGGTACTTGACCAGCGGGGTCTTCAGGCTGACCTTGGAGGGAATGCAGGTAGAAGGCGTATGGCCCGGGACCAGCAGATACTCGTTGAATGTACGGGAAGGCTCTTCGTAATAGTAGGCCATGCGTCTTACTCCTATCTGAATTGATTCATCGAACAATGTTCGCGCCCGATTTGCGTATATCGAATCATTATAGTCACGCGAGGGACCCAAGCCGGGCATTTTCCCATCTTGATACAGGAAAAATCGCCGTCCCCCGCATCGGCTCGAAAGCGCTTAGGCGAACTTCAGGAAGGCGCGGTATCCCTTGAGCGCCTCGTAGATATCGGCCTTGCTGGTTACCTCCCAGGGGGCATGCATTGAAAGCACCGCAACGCCGGCATCGATGACGTCCATGCCGTACTTCGCGGGGATGTAGGCGATGGTCCCGCCGCCGCCCACGTCCACCTTGCCCAGCTCGGCGGTCTGGAAGGCGACCTCGCCCTGTTCCATCACCTTGCGCACGCGCGCGACGAATTCGGCGCTCGCGTCGTTGCTGCCACTCTTACCGCGCGATCCGGTGTACTTGTTGAACACCAAACCGCGACCCAGGAAGGCGGAATTCTTCGGCTCGAAGGCCGAAGCCCAGCTGGGATCCAAACCAGCGCTCACGTCGCTGGAAAGCATGCGCGATGCCGCAAGCGCGCGGCGCAAGGGCAGCATGCCGCCGACACCTGCAAGCTCCATCACCTCGGCGATGGTGTTCTCGAAGAACAGGCTATCCATGCCGGTGGCGCCCACGCTGCCGATTTCCTCCTTGTCCACCAGCACGCAGACGGCGCTGCGGTCCAGGTCGTTCGCCTCCAACTGGGCGACAAGGCTGGGGTATGCGCACACACGGTCGTCCTGGCCGTAGCCCAAGACCATGCTGCCGTCGAAACCGCAGCTGCGGGCACGGCCCGCAGGAACCACTTCCAGTTCGGCGGAAAGGAAGTCCTCTTCCTCGAAGCCGTACTTTTCCTGCAGCAGCTTGAGCATGTTGGCCTTGACCGGTTCTTTCGCGGCAAGCTTTTCGGGGCTTCCCTCTTCAGCGGCTTCGGCATCTTCGTCGGATACGACAAGCGGCCTGCTACCCGCCAAAACATCGAGCTGCTCGCCTTCCACCACCGCCGACGCCTTCTTCTGCATCTGGTCGCCGGCAAGATGGATCAAAAGGTCGGTCACGCAGAAGACCGGGTCGCCTTCGCCGTCGCCCACATTCACCTGCAGCACGCGGCCGTCTTTCAGCGCGACCACGCCGCAGATGGCCAGGGGCACGGTCACCCACTGGTACTTCTTGATGCCGCCGTAGTAATGGGTATCCAGGAGCACGAAGTCGTTGCTTTCGTATACGGGATTCTGTTTCAGGTCCAAGCGGGGCGAGTCGATGTGCGCTCCCAGGATGTTGAAGCCCTGCTCGAGGGGCTCGTTTCCAAGCTGGACCAGGATGACGTTCTTGCCGCGGTTCACCGCGTAGATGCGATCGCCGGCAACCAGCGTGCGCCCCTGCTCACGCGCCTGCTCCAAGCTGATATAGCCTGCCTCCCGGGCCATTTCCACCGCACGGTCGCAGCATGCGCGCTCGGTCTTGCATTGGGAGATGAAGTCGATATAGCCGTCCGCAAAGCGCTCGAGCTCTTCCAGGTCCTGTTCGGTATAGCCTTTCCAGGCATTGGGTCTATCCATGGCATTCCTTTCACGAGAAACGGGAATCATGTGTCGGGTGCATTATCCGCCAAGTCGGCAGCGGACGCCACGGAGCACGGACGGACCGCAGGATGCGGATCCGGGGATCACGCCATCGGGAGAGGACAGCCCCGAAGGCGCAGGCAACAGACATCGCCATGCGGTTTGTCCTGGAATCAGCACATCCATATACCCTCGACGGGCTCTTTTGAGACGACGATATCTTTCGGTTCCGACAAGGAAAACACCGCACAAGCGAAAGCTGAATACCAGGTTTCAGGAAAACGTCATTTTACGGGTCCCAATTTCCCAAACGCCGTTTTTTGCTAGAATGCAGCTTGTGTCAATGGCGCCTGCAAGCCTTTTCAAGGCAGCAGCGCTACCGAACAACAGAAAGAAGGAAACATGGCTGAGCGCAGCAATTTCAACATCGTTCCCAACAGCACCACCCAGGCTGGCACCACCCTGGACAACCTGAAGGCAGCAGTTTGCGGCGAAACCGGCGCTACCGCTAAGTACACCGCCTATGCAGCAGCAGCTGACGAGCAGGGCTTCCCCCAGATCGCCCGCCTGTTCCGCGCAACCGCAGCAGCTGAGAAGATCCATATCGAAATGGAAGCCAAGCTGGTCGAGGCCGAAGAGCCCGATTACGTGCGCCCCACCGCTGAGCCCGCAGCTCCCGTAACCACCGACTGCAACCTGATCGATGCAGCTCTGGGCGAGATCTACGAGACCAGCGACATGTATCCCACCTTCATCAAGATCGCCGAGCAGGAAGGCAACACCGCAGCAGTAGGCGTCTTCACCCGCGCAAAGCTGGCAGAGGCCTATCATGCACAGCGCTACATGGACGCATACAACCTCATCGACAGCGAGTCCGACGAGAAGTACTACGTATGCCCCGTCTGCGGCTACATCGAGAAGGGCCGCTCCGACGGCCGCTGCCCCGTCTGCGGCGTTCCCGCAGAGAAGTTCCTGGAGTTCTAATCCAGCGAATGCAGCATGATTTCACAGCACCCGCCCGCACGGCGGGTGCTTTTCGTTTGGGCGCACAATGCCCCGCACATCGCAAAAAAAGACGGAGGATCCACCCGGAGTTCGCCGAAACGCGGGAACCCAAGCCGGAAAGCCCATGAGAGGCGATAATGGAACGGTGCAACCCGCAACCGACTCAAGCAAGCACCGCCGGAAACGCTTCGGCGAAAGGAAGGCCGATATGGACTGGAAGCAGGATTTCGAAGAACGCAGAACCCCGACCCTGAAAGACATCGAGCAGGTAAGCGCAGGATGGATCAAGAAGTACATCCTCACCTTCGAGATGCCCGACGGACGCAGCTACCGCTACGAAAGCGTATCCCGTAAGAACCTGGAAGATTATCGGGCGGAATTGGAAGCGAACGCGAAAGGGCAGAAGCGCGCTACCCAGGCGGACGCCGTCTGCATCGCACCCATCACCGAAGACGGCCGTGTGGTCATGATCAGGGAATTCCGTTACCCGTTGAACAGCTATTGCATCGGACTTCCCGCAGGGCTTATGGAAGCAGGGGAAGACCTGCTGGAGTGCGCGGCACGCGAGCTTTGGGAGGAAACCGGCTTTGCCGCCATCCGCAATGAGGACGGAAGCATCCGCGCACGCGTTTTGAGCCAGGCGGGCTTCAGTTCCGTGGGCATGAGCGGGGAAAGCGTGCATGTGCTGTACATGCAGGTGGAAAACGAACCCAGCCTGGGGCAGAACACGGAAGCAAGCGAGTTCATCGACGTGTTCACCGTTCCCGTGGACGAGATAGACGAATTCCTGGAACAGAACACCCTGCCCATCGGCACGCGAGGACAGCTGATCCTGATGACCCTGCGCGGCGAGCCGGTCCGCTTCGACGGGCGGCCCTAGCAACCAACCGTTTCAACCGGATATCCCAGGCCATCGGACATTTCGGCACATTGCCTCCCGTGGAGCGAAACAGCAGCGGACGCTTCGGAACGGGTCGTCCGCTTATTCCCCCAATCCGTTCAGGACGTCGAGGGCAGCACGATAGCCGCCCGACCCGTAATTGAGCGCCTTGGACACGCGCGCGATAGTGGTGGCGGATGCGCCCGTCATCTCGCCGATGGTGACATAGGGCTTGCCCTCGTCGAGCATCCTGGCAACCGCAAGGCGCTGCGAGGTCTCCTTGATCTCCCTGATGGTGAGCAGGTCCTCCATCAACGCGAACATGGTGTCGTTGTCGTCCACGCTGCAGAAGACGGAGAGCATGTCCTCTACTTCCTGCGTCCTCAAGTCGCTCATCAGCAGCCCCTCTTCCCTGTACGTCGAAACCGGCATATTGCCGAAGGCGGCATCCGGATTGCACGCGCCTTCTTCTTTCGGTCCGGGTAATTCTACCGCTTATCCGCCCGATTTTGCCCCGCCGAAAACGGCAGAGACGCGAAGCGGGCCCACGCTGGTAAGAAGTGCCCGGACGGGGTACCATCTTCCCAATGCAACCCTACCGAAAGGAGAGCGTATGCTGTACAAGAAGATCCTCGTCCCCTTCGACGGCTCCGATCATGCGATGAAGGCAGTGAATGCCGCATGCGAGATGCTGAGGGACAACATCGACGCACAGATGCGCATCATCACCATCGTTCCGGCGCCTGCGGTCAACCTCGCCGACATCACGCGGGATTCCTGGAACGACCTTGTTCCACCCGTCGCGCTCATGGACATGAACGACTACGTGAAGGTCATTTCCCAGCGCGTCGAATCCGAGCGCGAGAACCTCTCCGAGAAGCTGGGCGGGCTTATCGCCGAATTCGGTGACCGCGCCCAAATCGATGCGATTCCCAACCTGTCCGCAATCGAGGGCATCACCGACTATGCCGAAAAGAACGGGGTCGACCTGATCGTTATGGGCAGGCGCGGCCTGGGCGCATTCCGCGGGGCACTGGGCAGCGTGAGCTACGGCATCCTCCGCGCCACCGACATCCCCGTGCTCACCATCAAGTAGCGCAGGGGCATAATCCCATCGGCAACCATACGAAAACGCACGTCGGCGCCCTCGCAGGATTGCGGGGGCGCCGCATTTTCCAGAAGGGCGATCGAAACCGGAAGAAAGCTCCGAGCACCCCGAAGAAGGCGGCGGAAAGCCTGCCTCCCGCAGAGAGGGCCGCCCTTACGGACAAGCGAGCCTAGCCGACCCTGGTCAGGGTAAGCAGGTCGCCTTCGGGCTGGACCAAGACGAGCTTCGCATAGTCGAAGGCGTCGATCGCCCCTTCGATGCCCTTCCCTTCTTCGAAGGAGAAACGCACCCATTCGTAGCCGTGATCTTCGTCTACCGTAAGCCGGACGTCCGCGCCCTCCCTACGCTCTCCCGAAGCTGCAACCATGGAAAACGAGATCTCCCCGGTCGATTTCGAGGTAAAGGCCCACGTGTTGCCGTATTCGTCATTCCACGTCCCCGCAATCGCCCGCGCGAACATGCGGTTGCTCCCCCATACGGGGAAGCGCTTGGCAAGCACCACGGTGCTATCGAGCTTCTGCGAGGTATCCAAGTCAAGGTCGAGCGTACCGGAAAGATGCAAGGTCAGGCGGTCCGCCTGGTCGCGCTCGTAGTAGGCACGATACCGGGAATCCATCAGGGCCGCCTCCCCATCGCTGAGCGAGCCGACCTCGTACAGGATGCGGAAATCGCCGCGGCCGATGGAATCGTCCATATCAAGCGAACCGAGTTCCCCGTCCGATGCGCACACCCCCGACTGGGCGGTGAAGGCATTTTCTCCAGGCACATCATTGTCCGAAAACGGCAAGAAGAAGGCGTCGCCGAAATAATACCCCTGGAAGACGAAACCGACGGTCTGGCCCACCTGCACCCCCACCTGGGCGTCACCGGCATCTTCCACGGAAACCACTTCCCAGCAACCCGCCAGGGCATCATCGCCCAGGGCAGATTCGACAGGACCGCTTTCCGCGGAATCCTGTGCAGGCGCATCGGTTGAAGCTCCCCCTTGGAACGCGCATACCCCCACCGCCAGCGCCGCGAGCAGCACGGCAAGGGCGGCGGCGCCGATTAGAATCCTCTTGCGCTTCTTGGCCGACGGAACACGCTTGCCGGAGCCCTCGTCAACGCCGCCTTCTTGGCAGGGCGCTTCCCCGGACCGGCTCGTAAGGGCTTCCGGGGCATCCTGCGAGCCCGTTTCTTCGCAACCGGTATCCGCCCTATCGCCTTCCGACACCTGTCGGGCACCCTCGCCGGGATCCGTCCCGTCCGACACCGCCGAAGGCAGGCCCTGCACGCACGGCTGCAGGACGCGGGCGTTCGCCAAGGAAGCGGCAAGCGCCCTATCATCATCGAAATTCTGCGCGAACACCGCCTGGAAGGCATTCAGCTGCAATTCCAATCCCGGTGAAAGCTCCGTGGGTTCCAGGTACACCGCCACCACATCGATGCCCTTTGCGATGGCGAAGTTGATCTCCCTCCTGCAGTTATGGGACCGGGCGGAGTTCGGCGTGATGAAGGCGATCAGGCATTCGGCGCAGGAGAGGGAATCCGCGATGTATTCGGGCCACTCGCTGCCCGCCTCGATGCCCTCGTCGTACCAGACGGACATACCGAAATCCTGCAGTAGCCCGATAAGGGGGACAACGCGCGCGCTGTCCCTATGCGAATAGCTGACGAAGGCATAGGGTGAATCCTTCTTTTCGGGATGATTGTCCAAAACGTCTTCCTTTGCTCGAAGAGGAGAAACCGAAGATAGGAGGATGGTCTTGACGCCGAATCACAAGCGGTCGACGGCTTCGGCCTTTTGCCACCAACGCGATCCCCAGTTATCCATAACATCGTCCTTCCCGTTGCGGGTAAGCACGATACGGCTTGCATCGTCTTGGATAAGGACCAGCCTTCCGTATTCGAAGGATTCTATTGCCAGGTCGGCATATCCGCCCTGCCCGTTGAGTGAAAGTGACAGGTACTCCCTCCCCGTTGCCTTCTGGAAAAAGCCCATGCCTATCCGCCCGGTTATCACCTTGCCGCCGGGGCTCTGGAAACGGTAATAGCCCCTGCCGTTCGCATCGCAGAAGAAATCCCAGGTAGAACCCGTGTCGCCCGTCCAATTCCCGCAGAGCGAATCCATAGCCAAATCATCGGCGCACATCCAATTGGGAAAGCGCTTCGCAAAGGTGATGACGCAGTCGATATCCTGCGCGCTCGTCGCCGAAGGGCGGCTCGTCGCCGTTACATGCAGTTGCAAGCGGTCGAAGGGGTCCCATTTGTAGAATTCCCAAGACGGGTCGTCGAGAAGGGCGATCTCCCCTTCCGAAAGGTCCCCCAGGCTGTATTCCCACACAGCATCGCTGCTGTTGATGGAAGCATCCAACTGTTCGGAAACCAAGACCCCATCGGATGCGACGACCTCCCTCGTCGTATCGAAAGGGTCGAAAAAGTAATCGCCAAGGGGACGAAAGCAGATGCCATAATACGTGCCCTCGAAAGTGAAGCCCACATAGTTGCCCTTCTTCACGAAAGGCTCCGCCGACCCCCGCTCTTCGACGGAGATGACCTCCCAGTTGCCTACGAGGCGTTCGTCCCCGATACGCAGGGGGCGGTAGGCGATCCGCCCCATACCGTCCTTCAGGCCGCCCATGCCGTCGTCGACCAAACGCTGCGCAGTCGAATACGATACCGCGCAGAACGCGATGGCAAACGCCAGCATCCCCGCAAGCGGCAGGATGAATGCAATGCGCCTTGCCCAAGGACCGACCGCGCTCATTACGAATCCGATTCCCCCTGATCGCTCCTCGTCAAGATCAGCTGCGCCCCATCGGTCTGCTCGAGGACGATCTGCGAATACCCGACCGACTGGATATAGCCCCTGATTACCTGCTCGCCCATTGTCGCGGATGGGTCTTCGAAGGAAAAGACCAGGTATTCCCGGGAATAATCGTTCTCGACAGAGCAGCTCACGCTCCCGTCCTCGAACTCGCCGCCATCGGCCGTAGTCAAGGCAAAGGTCGAAACCCCGTTCTTGCTGGTGGAGAAGGTCCAGGTGTTGCCGAAACTATCGGTCCACACCCCCGGCAGGGTATCCTGCATAAGATAGCCATCGCTCCAGTTCCAGCACTTCTTCGCAAGGACGATCGTGCTGTCGACCTCGCGCACGGCAGTGGCGCTTTCCCTGTACGTTCCCGTCACATGGATGGTGAGCAGGTTCTTCTCGCCGGTTGCAAGGAACCTCTGTTTTTCCGCACTGACAGCGTCGAGCATCCCATCGGTGAAATCGCTTATCCGATACTCCCAGGTGAAATCACCCTCGCCGATCGAGGCATCCATCTGATCGGATACCAGCCGCCCATCGGAATCGGCGCTCACCGAACCAGTGGGATCGATAGCGTAGGAGGTTCCCGAAGAATCATCGGGTTGGAACATGCTCCCAAAATAAGTCCCCTCGAAGGTGAAGCCCAGCGTTCCGTCTTCATAGGCTCCGCATTCCGCTGTCCCTTTATCCTCGACGGAAACGACCTGCCATCCACCCACCAGGTCTTGGTCGCCGATTGCAAGCGGACGGGAGTAGATATTCCCCTTGCCGTCGACGACGCTGCCGGATTCGTCGGTATAGACCTTCGATTTCGAGGCATCCACCGCGAAGACGCCGCCAACGCAGCATCCGATGATGACGACGAGCGCGAGGAGCGCGCCGATCAGCCTCTTCGAGGGTTTTACCGCCTTACGGTCCGCAGGTGCGACGGCTGCTTCGGATACGGTGCCTTCGGAAGGGTCCTTCGGAGGCAACCCGCGTCCTTCTTCCGCAGCGGAAGGACACGGCGAAAGCGGATCATCCTCCTTCAGGACGGGGGCTTCCTGACGCGTATCGGGGTCGGAGCCATCGTCAACGGAAACCCCTCGATTGCCATCGCTTTCCGGCACATCACCGGCAGGAATACCGTCTCCGGCAGAGGGCGTCGGGGCCCCGGCGCCCTCATCACCTGTACCTACGGCATCGATACACGGCTGCAGGACGCGCGCAGTCACGAGCGCATCGGCAAAGGCGCCATCATCGGGATAGTATTCCCTGAAGAGCGCCTGCAGCGTGTTCAGCTGCAATTCCATTCCCGGCGAAAGGTCGGTCGGCTCCAGATAGGCCGCGACCACATCGATACCCTTCGAGATGGCGAAGTTGATCTCCCTGCGGCAATTCTGCGACGCAACCGAGTTGGGGGTGATGAAAGCGATAACGCATTGGGCGCCTACAAGCGCCTGGGCGATGAATTCGGGCCATTCGCTGCCCACCTCGATGCCCTGGTCGTACCAAACGGCCACGCCCCGCTGCTTCAGGTAATCCAGCACGGGTACGACCCGGTCGCTGTCGCGATGGGAGTAGCTGATAAACGCGTAGGGACGTTCTTCGGACATGGGGATGATCCTTCAGATAAAACGGCAGATACCCGATAAGCCTACTGAATATTCCAGGCACAGAAAAGAAAACCGCAGGTAAACGTTCGATAATGCGCAAGTAAAGGCAATAACCCCCCCCCCCGAACATAGAACGTGCAGCCGCCTAAACGACTGCACGCTTTGTTTGGGGCAGGTTGTTTTTCCTGCGTTACTTTGCCTTGCCCTGGTTGGCGACCTTGTTGATCTTCGCCTCGATGACGGCAGGATCGCCCACGTAATGCTTGTCGAGGACGTTCATATCCTGATCGAAGGTGTAGACCAGCGGCACGCCGGTGGGGATGTTGACGCCGATGATCTCGTCGTCGGAAAGCTTTTCGAACTGCTTGACCAGAGAGCGCAGGGAATTGCCGTGCGCCGCGATGAGCACGCGCTTGCCGGCACGCATCTGGGGCAGGATCTCTTCTTCGAAGTAGGGCCAGGTACGGGCGATGTTGTCCTTCAGGCATTCGTGCATGGGCACGTTTTCCGGCTCGACATCGCGGTATGCGGGCCAACTATGGGCATCGCGCTCGTCGCCGGGCTCCAATGCGGGCGGGCGGACGTCGAAGCTGCGGCGCCAGATCTTCACCTGGTCCTCGCCGTACTTCGCAGCGGTTTCCGCCTTATTCAGACCCTGCAGGGCACCGTAGTGGCGCTCGTTCAGACGCCAGCTCTTGATGACGGGCAGCCAGTTGCGGTCCATGTTGTCGAGCACGATCTGGAGGGTATGGATGGCGCGCTTCAGGTAGCTGGTGTAGCACAGATCGAAATCGAAGCCGGCTTCCGCCAGCGCGCGGCCGCCTTCCGCAGCCTCCTGCCTTCCCGTTTCGGAAAGGTCGACATCCGCCCAACCGGTGAACAGGTTCTTCTTATTCCATTCGCTTTCTCCATGGCGAATGATGACAAGCGTCATGGTGCTGGGGTTTTCGGGCATCGTTCCTCCTGACCTCCCCTTATTCGGACTCCCGCACGCTTCCCGGCATGCGCCGGGCGTGCAGTCCTATGATAATCGTTCCGCAGCCCCGCGCAAACAGACTGACGGATGCACGCATCCTTCCGGATGCGAAATCGATGGGAAATGCCCGCGGGCGCAGAGAGCCGCTGTATCGCTTGGAGGCTGCGCTAGAATCTCCGGGAGAGAAGAAACGCCGCACGGCGAAGAGAGGCGAAAGGCAGGCAGCATGAACCATCTGGACGAATCCGCCCGAAAGGCGATCGCGAGGTCGCGCATCCTGATCGCCGTTTCCGCCTGCTGCTGCATCGCAGCCTTAGGGATGGGATTCGCCGCCCTTGCCGGAGCCTTTTCCCAGAACACCGGGCTTGCCGCCGCCATCATGGCCCTGCTGGTCATGACGGCCCTGCTATGCGGTGCGCTGGGCGCATCGCAGCGATCCGCGGCGCGCATGAGGGGCTGGGCGCCCGCACGGGAGCGCATGTCCGATGCCGCAACACACGCTGCCGCAGTCGCAGGCAGCGCGCAGCCCGGTTCGACAACCCCCGACGGCAAGGGTCCTGCCCCCAGCCGCATCGACCCCGAGCCAGAATCCGCCGCCCAGACGCAAGACGACGGCACCCAGGACCCCGCCCGAAACGACGCAGGCGACACTGCCGAAAAGCAGCTGCAGCCCCGCGAAGAAGCGGAAGACGAAGCGGGGAGCGCAAACGGCACCGAGGAGCCGCACGATTGCGAAGACCCCATCGCCTTCAAGGCCGCCGCTCCCGAAAGCGTGGATGAAGGGAAGATGACCGAAGGGGAGATGCTCGTCGCCGCCGCAGAGGCCCTTCTGGAAGAAGCCGCGTCCCGCACCGGATCGGACGAGAGCAGCCCCGAAGAAGACGCCGCCATGCTGAGCGACGAGATCTTCATGGAACTAGCCGGCACCAGCCCCTTCATGCGCAAGGACGACGAAGACGCCGCCGACGCATCGCCCCAATCGACCATCAGGACCCGGCGTATCGCGAAGGAGCGCATCCTGACCGTCGATAAGATGCTCTCCCGCGCCGAAGACGCCATCGCCGTTTCCCGCGATATCGCCCGATCGAACACCCAGGACCCGGCATTCGCGGGCCTGGCATCCATGCTCCGCGCAAGCGGCATCCTGGAAACGGAGGGCCTCCCGCAGGTACGCCCCATCAAGCTGACCAGGAACGACCGTTACTGGATGGGGTCTTCTTCCGCGGGCATCCCCCAGCAGGTGTTCGACGCCCTGCTTTCCCTGGAAGCGATCTTCAACATCAACCAAGACATTCAGACCATGCTGGGCAAGAAGCCTGATATGGAACACCAGACCGACATCCGCAAGCGCATCATCGCCGTGCTCTCCGAAACGAGCAGCCAGGACATCGACTTCCAATCGAAGATCGACTACCTTCCCTGCGCCTACGCCGGATGCGACCCGCAGGACATCTGCAGCGACTGGGCGCTGCGCTACGGCATCGCCACGGCAGCAGAAAACGCCGGGCTTCCCTTCCGCATCACCTTCGACATGATGACCAACGCCCGGGAAGGCGCCGCCCTCGTGCTGCTGGAGATCCCACGCCCCGCCTGCTTCGGCTTCGTGGGACGCACGACCGAGGAAATGGAATCCTTCGCGCGCGACTACGCCATCCGCAGCGCCGTGTTCATGGCCCGCGCTGCCTTCAAGACCGGCTTCGGAGGCCGGCTGAAGCGCGTCGTGGTGTGCTGCCACCCCCACGACGACGCCCGTACACTGCTTTCCGTTGAGGCGACCCCCGAAAGCCTTCCCAAGCTTGTGCATATCACAGGTTCGCTCGCACCCATTCCCGTGCCCGCAAACTGCCCTTCTATCAGGCTTTCCTGCGAAAACGACTGGCTCGAACCCGTCGAGCCCCACATGCTCCCCGGCGACGATGCTCTGGGGGCGCTGCGCTATATCCAGCTGGCAGAATCGAGCACGAAGGAATGCAGCAGCATGCTCGCGCAGGCAACAGGCGCCAAGCTGGAGTGCGATCTGGGGACCCGCGCCGAAGCGCCCATGGAACAGGCCTGGATGGGCTTGGGGAATCTGGGCGATACCGTGGAGAGCGCCGTGAGCGCGATCAAGGTGATAAGCGACGAAGCGGAAACGCAAGACGTGCGCGAAGGCTGCGACCGCGCTATGAGGGCGCTCGTGGAAGGCGCGGTGGAACCGGATCGGCTGGACCTGCTCACCCGCATCTACCGCGGGGAAGGCGAGCTGGAGCGTGCGCTCGAGTTCGGGCTGCGCGCCTACACGTCCCAATCCCTTCCGGACATGGAACGCGCGGTCTCCCAGCTTACCGGGCTGCTGGACGCCCAGACGCAGATCAGCCTGATGGACGACACCGAAACGGCCTTCCGCTACTTCCACAGCATCCCCGACCGCATCCACTACAACCTGGTTTCCCAAGACCCCCGCAAGGTCTCGCTCGTTCCCCACAGCTATTATTCCGCGAACGAGATGACGGCGTATCTGCTCTGCCAGATCGGCAGGGCCCAGGACGCCGAGCCCTTCGCCCGCGAGATCCGCAGGATCGCCCCCTTCGCACCCGCTTCCGCAACCATCCTGGCCCGCGTACTCGAACGCCAGGGCAAGGTCATGGAGGCGATCGAGGTGGTGAACGAGGCGCTGCTCCACGCAACGACGGTGCACGACGCCGCGCTGTGCTACTACCGCATGGCCTACCTGCAATGGAGGACAGGACGCGAGGACCTGGCGAATGCCGCCTACCGACTGACCGTCGCGCTCCATACCGAGATCTCGAGGCAGGCCCGCCAAGAACTCGACGAGCTCCTTGCATCGAACGACGATCTGAGCGAGCTTTCGCCCACCGCCGCGTGCAAGAAGCTCGCTGAAGCAGGTATTCGGATTTGGGACCTGGAAGGATTCAGGGACAAGATGGCCCAGGCTGCCATCCTGTGCGCCGACCAGCAGCTGTTCACTGCCGCATCCCAGCTGACCCTTTCGCTGCTGGAATTCCAGAAGGACGACGCGGTCACCGATGTCTACCGGTCGTTTTCCGTGTAGGCGCCCGATAGCACGGCAGCGCGCCTACGAGGTTTCGCTGCCGTAGAAGGAAATGCCCTCGATCTCGGTTTCGGTGAGCACCATGTCCACCGAAACGTCGTGGCTTTCGAAGCGCAGCGACTGCTCGCTGATGAAGTCGTCGCGGCACAGGCCCACGGAAATGCCCATGAAATCGGCCAGGAAGACGTCGTAGTAACCGCCGCCGTATCCCAGGCGATAGCCCACCCTGTCGAAGGTCAGGCCGGGTACGACGCAGAGCGCATGCTTGATCTGGTGCACGTCGAGCAGGTATTCCGGATTGCGTACGGGCTCCCAGATGCCGAGTGCGGTTTCCACCATGTTCTCGAGGGAATCGACCTTATACCATTCCATCTTGTTAGTTGACGGAATGCAGCGGGGCAGGGCGACCGTCTTGCCATCTTCCCACGCACGCTGGATGATGCCGCGGGTTTCCACCTCGCTTCCCACGGAAAGGTAGGTGAGGATGTATTCCGCATTCTTATAAGCGTTCAGCTCGAGAAAGCGGTCGATGATGATGTCGTCGGAATTCCAACGCTCTTCTTCGGAGAGGGAATCGCGCAGCTTCTTGTAGTGCGCGCGTACTTCTTCTTTCTCCATAAGCTCTTGCTGCATGGCTGCTCAAACAGTCCTTTTCTGATTCCGCAGGGCGTGATGCCAGACCCTGCTCTCGAACGTTAACACCAAGCTACAATTATATCCCATTAATGCGCGCACCCCGAGGCGCCTTACACGGTGTGCAAGGCTTCCGACACCGAAACGTTGATAGAGCGCGCTGGCAGCGATGTCTACTCGGAACAGCAGGGCTGCGCCGCTTGCTCCAGGGCAGTAGGAGCGGGCTCGAGGGCCTGGGCGGTGCTTGCATTGATCTGGGTGAACACCAACAACCCGATGCCGCCTGCAATGCAGATCGCCAAGGACACGACGGCCGTGATCACCTTCGAACGCTTCATGCCCTTGCTCTTCTTCTGGAATTCGGGGTCGCGCATAAGCTCTTCGCGCGTAACGTATTCCCTTTCGATTTCCAGGTCGCTGAAATCCTCTACGAAATTCTTGTGAGACATCGCTTTCCTTTCTTTTGCACGGGAAGATTCTAACGAAAAACCCCGGATTAATTGACGACTGCAATAATTCCCCACCGCCAATCCCGATTAGTGCTAGTGTTTTCCCGTTAAACCTGCACGCTACCCGTGCACCCACTCAAAGAAAAGGAGGCATGCCATGGATCTTGAATCTGTGAGGCATAGGATTCCAGGCGTCGCCCTGTGCGCCCTGCTCGCCATTCCCTGCTGGTTTTTAGGGAAGGCCTTTCCCATCGTCGGCGGACCGGTCTTCGGCATCCTGCTGGGCATGGTCGTGGCGCTGGCTTGGAAAGAGCACGGCAACTTCCAGGGCGGAATCCAGTTCACTTCCAAGAAGATCCTGCAATACGCGGTCATCCTGCTGGGCCTGGGCCTGAACCTGACCCAGATCGCGCAAGTGGGCGCCAGGTCGCTGCCCGTCATCGTCACCACCATCGCCACCTCACTGGTCGTGGCCTTCGTGCTGTGCAAGGCGATGAACATCCCCGGCAAGATCGCGACGCTCATCGGCGTGGGTTCCAGCATCTGCGGCGGATCGGCCATCGCAGCAACCGCACCCGTCATCAAGGCGAAGGACGAAGACGTGGCCACCGCCATCTCGGTCATCTTCCTGTTCAACGTGATCGCGGCGCTGATCTTCCCCACCCTGGGCAGCATGATCGGCCTGAGCGATGCGGGCTTCGGCCTGTTCGCAGGCACCGCGGTCAACGACACCTCCTCGGTTACCGCGGCAGCGGCATCCTGGGACGGCATGCATCCGGGCGCCAATACGCTCGATGACGCCACCATCGTCAAACTCACCAGGACCTTGGCCATCATCCCCATCACCTTGGTGCTGGCGATCTGGACCGCACGCAGCGAAGCGCGCCGCAACAAGGAGGAATCCGCCGAAGGCCTGGGCGGCTTCAGCATGAAGCGTGCCTTCCCCATGTTCATCCTGTGGTTCCTGGTAGCAAGCATCATCACCACCGTCGCTTCCCTGGCAGGCGTCGACCCCTCCTTCTTCTCGCCCTTCAAGCAGCTGTCCAAGTTCTTCATCATCATGGCTATGCTGGCCATCGGCCTGAACACCGACCTGATCAAGCTGGTGCGCTCGGGCGGCAAGCCCATCGTGCTGGGCCTGTGCTGCTGGGTCGCCATTGCCGCCGCAAGCCTGGGCGTGCAGCATCTGATCGGCATCTGGTAGGGATGCGCGATGGCTCCCCGGCTTGAAAGCAACGTATTCAAGACCGCCCTCTTCTTCGAGGGCGGCAGCATGCGCGCCTGCTATTCCAGCGCAGTCGCCGTCCACCTACTCGAACAGGGCATCTACTTCGACAGGGTCTACGGCATCTCCGCCGGATCGTCGAATACGGTGAACTACCTGTCCCGCGACATCGAACGCACGCGCGCATCTTTCACCAGCTTCATCGGCGACCCCAATGTCGGCAACATGAAGACCATGCTGCAGGGGCGCGGCGCGTTCAATGCGGAATACATCTATCAGGAAGCGGGCCGCCCCGACGGAAGCCTTCCCTTCGACTGGGAGACCTTCCAGAACAACCCCGCGGACTGCTGCGTGATCTCATTCGACCGCGATACCGGCGAGGATCTGTACTTCACACGCGACACCATGCGCACCCTCGACGATCTGATGATGCAGGTCAGGGCCTCTTCCACCCTACCGGTCCTCATGCCCATGCCAACCGTGGAAGGCCACCCCTGTTACGACGGCGGCTTCGCACGCGGTGGCGGCATCCCCCTTCAGAAGATCGAAGAAGACGGCTTCGAGAAGGTGGTGGTCGTGCGCACCCGCAAGCGCGGCTACCGTAAACCCAAGTGCCTGGGATGGGCAAATGCCTGGTTCTGGCACCGCCCCGCCATCCGCAAGGCCATGACCTCGCGCTGGATCCGCTACAACGAATCGTGCGACCTGCTGGACCAGTGGGAGCGCGACGGCCGCGCCTACGTGTTCTACTGCGACGACCTGACCGTTGCCGGGCAAGAACGCGACGTGGAGCTGCTCCAGGCCAACTACGATGCCGGCTACGCCCAGATCCTACGCGATTTCCCCGCCATGATGCGCTTCATCGAGGACGCGGAACGCTAGGCGAATCCCATCGGGTCCGCACCCAAGGAAGCACAATCCACCTTCGTTGCGGGTGTTTCACGTGAAACACCCGCTCCGGGCATAGGCGTCTTCGCGCGACGCAGCGTGCCGGCACTGCCGGAACCTCACCGTAACGCGGCGACCCCGCATACGTCAGGCAACCCCCTAGAACCGAGAAAGCCGGCCCGAAGGCCGGCTTTCTTCATTTGAGAGAGAGGTTGGTAAGGCTGCTGCGCCTTTACGCTTCCTTCTTGGTGCGCTTGGCGTATGCCAGCCAGTACAGAACGCCTACGAAGATGGCGCCGCCGATCAGGTTGCCCAGGGTTGCGAAGCCGATGTTGTACAGCGCGCCGCCCCAAGTAAGCACGTCGATATTGGCGGAACCGGTGTAGGCAACGCCCATGCTCTTGGCGATGATGCCCATGGGCAGGAAGAACATGTTCGCCACGCAGTGCTCGAAGCCCATGGCCACGAACGCGGTAACGGGGAACATGCAGGTGAAGATCTTGTCGATGACGGTCTTGCCCGCAAAGCCCATCCATACGGCCAGGCAAACGAGGAAGTTGCACATGATGCCGCGGAAGATGATGGTGGAGGCAGGCAGGCTGATCTTGCCCGCAGCCACGGTCATCATCATGCTGCCGACCTCGCCGCCGTTCATGCCGGCGCTATTCGCGCCCGCGACGATGCCGACCAGGATCAGGGAGCCGACGAAGTTGCCGACCCAGACGATGACCCAGTTCTTCAAGACCGCACCCCAGGTCACCTTGCCGGACAGGGCGCCCATGACCATCAGGTTGTTTCCGGTGAACAGTTCGGCACCTGCAACGACGACCAGGATCAGGCCCAGGGAGAAACAGGCTGCACCACCGACGGATGCCGCGGCAAAGCCCAGGCCCGCGTCGGACTTGACATAGGTCATGAACAGCGCGCCGCAACCGATGAACATGCCCGCCAGGATGGCGAGTACGAAGCAGCGGAAGGGCTCCAGCTTGCACTTGGCTTCGGCGATGCCTTCCGCCTTCGCCTCGGTTGCCGCGGGCGCAAGGCAGTCCGGCTTAATCGCCAGCAGATCCTCTTTTACGATAGACATCGATTCATACCTCCTGATGAATACTATTCGAGCTTTCCCACCAGAATCGATTCGGTAGTCCGTCATACCGGGCGGAAGCATCCCACAAAACCCCCGCCCGGACATTGTCGTCTAACAATGGCCTTCCTTCCCGCTCGTTCCACCCCTTTCAAGGCGAACGGCGAAAGCGGGATATTAGGCCTTCTGCACCTTGACCGCGCAGACCTTGTATTCGGGCACCTTGCAGATGTCATCGAGCGCTGCGATGGTCAGCCAGTTGCTGTTGCCGTCCTGGAAGTGGAAGGGCATCCAGGTTTCGCCGGGATTGGTCTTATCGGAAACCACCGCAGTGGTCTCGATCCGGCCGCGACGGGAGCTTACGCTCACGCGGTCGCCGTCGGCGATGCCCAGCGCCTTTGCATCCTCCACGTTCATTTCGATGAACGAGCTGCTCGCGATCTCGTTGATGCCTTCGGTGCGTGCGGTCATAGCGCATGCATTGTAGTGGTACAGGATACGGCCGGTCATCATGATCAGCGGGTATTCCTCGTCAGGCAGCTCCTGCGAAGGCTTGTACGGGGCAGTAGAGTAGGTGCCCAGGCCCTTGGCGAACTTGCCCACATGCATGATGGGGGTGCCAGGGTGGTCTTCGGCAGGGCAGGGCCACTGCAGGCCACGGCCCAGCATTTCGGGACGGTCCAGACGCTCGTGGCTGATGCCGCCGAACGACGGGGTGAGGGAGGAAATCTCCTGCATGATCTGGGCGGCGGTCAGATCGGGCTGATCGTAGCCCATGCGGCGCATGATCTCGCTGAAGATCCAGGTATCCAGAGCCGCTCCTTCAGGACCATCGACCGCCTTGCGCACACGCTGGACGCGGCGCTCGGTGTTGCTGAAGGTGCCCTCCTTTTCCGCATAGCTGCGGCCGGGGAGCACGACATCGGCATACTTGGCGGTTTCGGTCATGAACAGCTCGTCGACGACCAGGAAGTCCAGGGACGTGAGCGCCTTGATGACGTGGGCGGTGTCCGGGTCGGTGCGGACGGGATCCTCGCCGAAGATGAACAGGCCCTTGATGTCGCCCTTGATGGCGGCAGGGAAGCACTCGGTCGCCTTCAGACCCTCGTAGGGCTTGATGGAAACGCCCCATGCCTTCTCGAACTTCTCGCGGGCAGCAGGGTCGACGATCTTCTGATAGCCGGTCAGGGTATTGGGCTGCGCACCCATGTCGCATGCGCCCTGAACGTTGTTCTGGCCGCGGATGGGGTTGACGCCGCAGCCTTCACGGCCGAGCTTGCCATTGACCATGGCGATATTGGAAAGGCTCATGACGCCTTCGGTACCCGTGGAGTGCTCGGCAACACCCAGGCAGTAGATGATGGGAGCGCGGTCGGCGCTGCCGTACATCTTCGCGGCGCTGATGAGGTCGCGTACGGGGATGTTGCAGATTTCCGCAACGCGTTCGGGAGTGTAGTCCTTGACCATTTCGGCCAACTCTTCGAAGCCGCTGGTACGGCTTTCGACGTACTCCTTGTCGACCAGGCCCTCCTTGATGAGGATGTGGACCACGCCGTTGGCGAAGGCTACGTTGGTGCCGGGACGCAGCTGCAGGTGGATGTCGGCATGCTTGGACAGGCCGATCTTGCGGGGATCGACTACGATCAGCTTGGTGCCGTTTTCGACAGCGCGGCGAATCTGCATGCCCAAAACGGGATGGGCTTCTTCAGGATTGCTTCCGACGAGCATGATGACGTCGGACTTGGTGGTGATGTCCTCGATAGTGTTGGTCATCGCACCGGAACCGAGAGTGGTTGCCAGACCGGCAACCGTCGGAGCGTGTCAAACGCGCGCGCAGTTGTCTACATTGTTGGTCTCGAAGACGGTACGGGCCATCTTCTGGAGCATGTAGATGTCTTCGTTGGTGGAACGGGAGCAGGCGAACGCAGCAAGCGCATCACCCCCATGCTGCTGCTTGATCTGGCCGAACTTGCTTGCAACCAGATCCAGTGCCTCATCCCAGGTAGCCTTTTCGAACTCGCCGGTTTCGGGGTTCTTGATCAGCGGACTGGTCAGGCGGTCTTCGCTCTGGACGAAGTCGAAGGAAGCGGAGCGGCCCTTCACGCACAGGCGGCGCTTGTTGGAGGAGCCGTCGAATTCCTGCACGTCCACGATCTTGTCGCCCTTGGTCACCAGGTAGTACTGGCAACCGACGGCGCAGTGCGGGCAGGTGGTAAGGGTCTTCTTCACTTCCCACTCGCGGTAATCGTTGCGGCGCTTCAGGGTGATGGCGCCGGTGGGGCAGGCCGCAGCGCAGCATCCGCAGGACTCGCAGTCGGTGGACTTCCAGTCCTCGCCGAAGGGAGCCAGGATGGCGGTGCGCACGCCCCTCTTGCCGGTCTGCAGGGTGTGGTTGCATGCCTGGTTGTTGCAGGCGCCCACGCAACGCTGGCAGCCGATGCACAGGTTGGCGTTGAACTGCAGGAAGGGGTTGCTGTCGTAGATGGGCTTGTCCTTTGCGGGGGTGGGGAAAGAGGGGCTTTCCACACCGCACTCGCGGCAGACGGCCTGCAGCTCGCAGGCGCCGTTCTTCGGGCAGCTGAAGCAGAAGTTGGTGGAGTTAAGGCCATGCTGGCTGATGATCAGGTCCAGCACGGTGCGGCGGAATTCCTGCACGCGCGGGCTGTTGGTGGTGACCACCATGCCCTCGCGGACCAGGTTGTTGCAAGCGGCCACCAGGCCGTCTTCGCCCTCAACCTCGACGGAGCAGACGCGGCAGGACCCGATCTTGTTGATATCCTTGAGGAAGCACAGAGTGGGAATGCGGATTCCCGCCTGCTGGGCAGCGCTCAGGATGGTGGCATCTGCCGCTACTTGAAGCTGGATGCCATCGATGGTGACGTTTACCATTTCCTGATTAGACATACTGGACTCGGCCTCCTTCCATGGTGCCGCAGCCGAAGCAGTCGCAGCGCAGGCAGCGACCGCATTCCTGAATGGCCTCTTCGAGGCTCATGTCGACTTCTACGTATTCGAAATCGTTCTTGCGCTCGCGGGCGGGACGCTCCGCGATGTTGACGCGGCCGTAGGCGTTGCGATCATTCGGCTTGGGCGCGGGAACCTCCACGCCGCAGTCGAGCTTGTGATCGTAGCCCAGGTATGCGTCGATGTTGCGGGCAGCCACCTTACCGGCGCCGATCGCCATGATTGCAGACTTGGGGCCGGTCTGGCAGTCGCCGCCGACGAAGATGTTGTCGAAGCCTTCCGCACGCAGATGCTCGTCCGCGACAAACTGCTTCCATTCGGTCTTCATGCCGAATTCCTCGAAGGGCTCGGAAACGATGTCCTGGCCGACCGCGATGAGCACGATGTCTGCATCGATCTGGATTTCGGGCTTGCTTGCCGCTACGGGAGCGGGGCGGCCGCGCTTGACGGGACCGATGTACTGGGGCTGGCAGATGAGCTTGCGGGCATGGCCGTCCTCATCGGTCTCGATGCGGACGGGTGCCTGGAGGGTCATCATCTCGATGCCTTCCTGCATGGCGGATTCCACTTCCGCGGGAAGCGCGGTCATGTCTTCCAGCCTGCGGCGGTATGCCACGGTGACTTCGCGTGCGCCCGCGCGGACCGCAGAGCGTGCGCAGTCCATGGCCACGTTGCCGCCGCCGATAACGGCTACGGCCTGGCCGGTGAAGTCGGGGTAGTCGCCATCGCCGATAGCGCCCAGGATCTGGACGGCGCTCATGACGCCCTTGGCGTCGATGCCCTCCAGGCGCAGGGACTTGCC
Source organism: Eggerthellaceae bacterium (assembly GCA_051878795.1). Lineage (GTDB taxonomy): Bacteria > Actinomycetota > Coriobacteriia > Coriobacteriales > Eggerthellaceae > W1P20-047. The sequence goes on along the minus strand of JBJEKU010000005.1, from coordinate 6,470 downwards.
GGCATGCGCGCCGATGGCAACGTACACGGCGTCGTATTCGTCTGCGATACGGCGCATCTCCTCGCCACCGACGTAGGTTTCCAGCTTGACTTCGATGTTGCCGGTGGAAAGGATCGCCTTATTGTCCTCGTCCAGGCGGTGGCGGGGGAAGCGGTATGCGGGGATGCCGTAGCGCATCATGCCGCCCAGTTCCTTGTGCATTTCGAAGACGGTGACCTTGTGACCCATCAGGCTGAGGTAGTACGCGCAGGTCATACCGGAGGGGCCGCCGCCGATGACGGCAACGCGGCAGCCGGTGTCGACGCTGGGCTTGGGCGTGGGAACCTGATCGGCATGCAGCGAGTCGACCGCGAACTTCTTGATACCGCGGATGTTCACCGGGGCATCGATGAGGGTGCGGCGGCAACGGGTCTCGCAGGGATGCTCGCAGATAAGCGCGCAAGCAGTGGGATAGGGGTTGTCCTTGCGGATCATGTTGATCGCGCCGGCGTAGTCGCCTTCACCGGTCAGGGCGATGTATGCAGGAATGTTCACATGGGCAGGGCACATGGTCTCGCAGGGAAGGGTCTGGCCGACGCCTTCCTGGCACATGCCCTTCTGGACGTGATTGCGGTATTCCTCTTCGAAGGTGTCCATTCCCTGAAGAACGATCTCGCCTGCAACATAGCCGATTGCGCAGTCGGAGGTATCGCGCACGACCTGGGCCAGGGAACGCATCTTTTCGAGCACGGATTCATCCGCCTCGCAGCGCATCACCTGCTTCATCATGTCGAGCAACTGCGGGATACCATCACGGCAGGGCACGCACTTGCCGCAGGTCTGCAGGCACTCGGATTCCAAAAGCGAAGCCTGGACCGCGATGGGGCAGATGCCCGGCGGAGTGGCCTCGATCCTTCTGGAGAACATATCGAGGTAACCGGAGACCTTGCTGAAGTCCTTCGACTTCGGAGCAACGGACAAAGTTGCCATCAATCCTCCTCTCTTCTCTCTTACTTCTCTCATCGTTTGGAAACGGTTCTGGAAGATGCTTGACCAGGCCCTTTCCAAACGCTATCGCCATCCTAATAGACGGATGGTTGATTGTAATAGGAAAACCTAATAGCGGGCGAAAAAACAGGGTTGGCGAACAATCGAAATCGCAGGGAAACACACGTGTTTCGCGCTTGCCTGAAATAAAGCTGAAAGGCCGTATCCAGGCGGGGAGAGAAAGCCGAAGGCAAACAGCGCTCCGCCCTCGAGGGCGGCAGGCAAGGCCCCAGAGACAGGAAACCCCTCGGACGCCTGCGTTTTCCGAGGGGTTTCCCGCTGCCCGAAGACAAGGTTGCCAGAGAAAGAATCGTTAACCTGTAACGGTGTTAAGATTATCGCGTTTATTTATTATTAGCAAGAAGTTTTTCTAATTATTTCCTATTAATATCCATTTTTTCAATAATTTGTGAATCCAGATACATTTTGGGTTATCGCGTTCATCGTTGGTAGGAGCTTGCGCTATACTCCGTTTCGGATACTGGAGCTGAAGGCAGCCGACGCGGGCGGCACCCTCCCCAAAAAGCCGCCGCCAAGCCACCCGCCAAACGGCCACGGATTAATTGCGTCCTCCCCTCTAGTTCCCCATCCGGCAAGGCTGCCTTCAGCGGTATCATCCCGGGACAGTTCTTCGGTTTTCTCGGGAAGGAGCATCCGTGTACCAGCATCTCTTCGACCCCGAGGCAAGGGAATACGCATCGCGCGTCAGCGCCCACGAAGCCCTCGAGCGCCTCAAGATCGGAAACAGCCAGTTCATCACATCCCGCCGCACCGCGAGCGACATCTCATCCGAGCTGGTCGAGCACCTGTTCGTCCACGGGCAGAGCCCCTACGCCATCGTCATCACCTGCTCCGATTCCCGCGTGGTACCCGAGCATATCTTCATGACCAGCCTGGGCGAGCTATTCGTCATCAGGGTCGCGGGCAACGTCATCGGCGACTCCGAACTGGCAAGCGTGGTCTATGCCGCATCCCACCTGCACACCCGTTTGGTGCTGGTGCTGGGCCACACCCACTGCGGAGCCATCGAAGCCGCCATGCACGGCCACGAGCCCGGGGCCGTGAGCGCCATCACCGACCGCATCATCGAGGCGATCGGTGACGAGAAGGACCAGTACGTGGCAAGCACCATGAACGTGCGCAATTCCATGGCAATCCTGAAGGAGAACGAAGAGCTTGCCGCCCTGGAAGACGATGGACTGGAAATCGTCGGCGGCGTGTACCACATCCATTCCGGATTCGTCGATTTCATGCAGTAACGGGCCGTCGGTACGTTCCGTATGGCGCCAGAACGAAGACGCCGCAGACTGAACGCAGCACCGATCGCACCCCCAACCACGCCCAACCGCGCGACCAGGAGCAACCATCCCTATCCACAAGCAGGCCCCGAATCCAAGGAGCCCCATGAGCGTTCTCTTCATCCAGTACCCCAAGTGCAGCACCTGCAAGAAAGCCGCCAAGTGGCTCGACGACCACGGCGTCGACTACGAAAGCCGCCACATCGTGGAAACTCCCCCGACCGCAGAAGAACTGGCTATCTGGCATGGCCGCAGCGGGCTTCCCCTGCGCCGTTTCTTCAACACCAGCGGAATGAAGTACCGCGAGCTGAACGTGAAAGCCCGGCTTGACGCGGGAATGTCGGACGAAGACGCCTACCGCCTGCTCGCGAGCGACGGCATGCTGGTGAAGCGCCCCCTGGTGGTGGGCGACGATTTCGTCCTGTGCGGATTCAAGGAGACAGCCTGGGAAGAAGCCCTCGCCTAATGCAGCGAAACCGCAGCTGAACCCCGCCGGACGGGGTCCGGCTGCGGATATTGTTTTGGATTAGTTAAAAATCCCGTTGGAAAAATGCGGACCTTGGGCAAGGCCGTGCCAACTCCGCCCAAAAGCGCCTATACTCGAACGATGAACGGTTACTGCGGTCAGCCGTGCTTTTCGGCGACCGTGCAAATAACGGACATGAGGAGATGTTTTGGGCGGTTTCTTCGGAGCGGTATCCAACCGCGATATCACATTGGACGTTTTCTTCGGCGTCGACTACCACTCTCACCTGGGCACCCGTCGCGCAGGTATGATCATCCTCGATGAAGAGCGCGGCTTCCAGCGCCAGATCCACTCCATCGAGAACACCCCCTTCCGCACCAAGTTCGAAAAGGACCTGAACGATTTCGGGGGCAACTGCGGCATCGGCTGTATTTCCGACATGGATCCCCAGCCCCTGCTGGTCCGCTCCCACCTGGGAACCTTCGCAATCACCACCGTCGGCTGCATCGGCAACGTCGACGAGATCATCAACGAGCGCCTTTCCAACCCGGGCCACCAGTTCATGGCCATGGGGTCGGGCGCTGTGAACACCACCGAGCTGGTTGCCGCCATCATCAACGAGAGCGGGGACTTCGTTTCGGGCATCAAGCACGCCATGGACATCATCGAGGGTTCGCTCACCCTGCTGATCATGAAGGAAGACGGCCATATCATCGCCGCCCGCGACCGCATGGGACGCCTGCCCGTGCTGATCGGCAAGGACACCGTGGACCAGGGCTATGCCATCTCCTTCGAGTCCTTCGCATACCAGAAGCTGGGCTATGCTGACGAATACGAACTGGGTCCCGACGAGATCGTCGAGATCAGCGCAGAGGGTTACAAGACGCTCAACCCCCCGCAGGAGAAGATGAAGATCTGCGCATTCCTGTGGACCTACTACGGCTATCCCAATTCCAACTACGAAGGCGTCAACGTCGAGCAGTTCCGTTATCGCAACGGCGAGATCATGGCGAAGAACGACGCCGAACAGGGCAAGCTGCCCGAGCTGGACTATGTCGCCGGCATCCCCGATTCCGGCCTACCGCATGCAATCGGCTACGCAGGCGAATGCAAGGTTCCCTTCGCACGACCCTTCGTCAAGTACACCCCCACCTGGCCCCGCTCCTTCATGCCCGCCAACCAGAGCGTACGCAACCGCGTGGCCAAGATGAAGCAGGTTCCCGTCCCCGAGCTGATCAAGGACAAGAAGCTGCTGTTCGTTGACGACAGCATCGTGCGCGGCACCCAGATGCGCGAGACCGTGGACTTCCTGTACGGCGCCGGTGCCAAGGAAGTGCACATGCGCAGCGCCTGCCCGCCCATCATGTTCGGCTGCAAGTACCTTTCCTTCTCGCGCAGCAATTCTCCCATGGAGCTGCTTTCCCGCCGCACCATCCAGGAACTGGAAGGCGACGAAGGCCAGAAGCATCTGGAAGAGTACGCCGACGCCACCACCGAACGCGGCAAGTGCATGCTGAAGAAGATCTGCGAGGAAATGGGCTTCGACAGCCTGAGCTACCAGTCCTTGGACGGCATGCTGGAGGCAATCGGCATCGACCCCGAAAAGGTGTGCACCTACTGCTGGAACGGCAAGGAATAAGCTGGAACACAGCGGCAAAAGCCGCTTGAAAGCATCAAGAGCGAGCCAGGCCCGGTATTCCCGGGCCTGGTTGCGTTTGGGAGAAGACCAAGGTTACAAGACGGCCCAGAGCCCGACAGGTCCGCAAGGCGCTACGAAACGACAATGGCGGGTTGCCAATGAGCAGCCTGCATCGACTCTGCGAATCCCTGCAGATAATCCCACGTTTTCCAAAACATCTAATTTCTTAAGCATTCAAGCCGCGAGACAACTTCGCTTGCCGTGAAGCCCAATGCGTCCGCATAGGCAAACAGCTCGTTGACATGGAGGCTTCGTTCCCCTGATTCCAGCTTCGCGATGAAGCTTTGAGGCCTGTTCAGAGCGGCAGCAAGCTCGACCTGCGTCAAGCCCTGCTCGAGCCGCAGCTCCTTCAGCGTTGCACCGATTGCCCTGTTCGAATTCGCATCCATGGGGAAAACATATTCCACTGGGCAAAATATCCCAATTTGGGATATTCTAGGGACGACAGCATGAAGACATGAAGTGGAAGGGGATGCGAGATGTTCGACTTCAATGCGGCATGCACTCTCAAAAGGCTTATCGAATCGCAAAAAGAAATACTGGTGTGCTCTGACGAACTTACAGACGCAGTATCCGCCGTAGGCAATGGTGAATTGCTTTACTCCGCAAGCGACCTGTTCGATGTGGACATCCAGAAGTTCGCGCTTTACCTGATGGCGTCAGATAGAACCATCGAAGATACGGAGGTCGATTTGTTCAACTTCCTATTCGATATGAATCTTACTGCCGAAGGTATTAAGCAGATTATCTTAGACTGTAACATCTACACTACTGAATTCGAAAATACAATCCCCATTTCGCTGCACATATACACCTATGCTGACTCTGTTTTTGCGAGTTGGGGAGACGATAGAAACCTTCTCGAAGATGCAGTAGATTTGTGGGAATGCGTTGGGAAATGCTTTGCCATGTCAGATGGAAATGTTTCCCAAAATGAGATTGATGACTTCCATGCATATATGAGAATGCTCAAAAGCGCAATCCCTGAACTAAAACGATACTATCGCTTATAGGGTGAATACCATGGCTGTAGAATTCGAATTCACGAAAGACGGCTCTCTTAGACCGGGGAAAAGCTATTCGGGATATCAGCAAAGCGCAGAGAGCGAAACGATTTCAGCGAAGTCGCAAGAAATCGCATTTTTCGAGGAAGATGATCACAGACAGGAAGACTCACTCGAAAACCTGTTAGCAGAACTGAACAACCTCGTAGGCTTGGAACAGGCTAAGCAGAATGTCCTGTCTATCACGAACTTCCTCAGGGTGAGAAAAGCCCGTGAAGCCGCAGGCATGAATCAAACCGCCATGTCCATGCATCTCGTCTTCACCGGCAACCCTGGAACAGGAAAAACAACGGTCGCAAGGCTCCTTGCAAAAATCTACAAGGCAATCGGCATCCTTCCGTCGGGACATCTTGTCGAAGTCGACAGGTCCGGTTTGGTTGGGGGTTACGTCGGACAGACCGCAATCAAGGTCAAAGAAGCTACCGACAAGGCGAATGGCGGCGTCCTTTTCATCGATGAAGCCTATGCCCTCACCGTCAATAGGGGCGATTCCGACTACGGTTTCGAAGCAGTCGACACCTTGCTCAAGGCGATGGAAGACAATCGGGAAACCATGATCGTCATCATGGCAGGTTACACGGAGCCGATGATCGAGCTCCTTCAATCAAATCCTGGATTGAAGTCCCGCTTCAATAACTTCATCGACTTCCCTGACTATTCTGCAGGCGAACTATTCGAGATATTCCTTCGGATCTGCAACTCGAACGGACTCGTGGTCTCAGAAGACGCAAAAGAGAAAGCACGCATCTTCTTCAGCTCAATTGCAAGCAATCCGGGAAAGAACTTCGCAAACGCCCGCGAGGTTCGTAATTACTTCGAAAAAGCCCTGATTAATCAGGCTAATAGAATCGCCCAAGAAGGAGATCATGTGCCGATTGTTGGTGTAGAAGCTAGCCCCGGTCCGCCCGCTGGGCGAC
>JBJEKU010000004.1:0-29286 GCA_051878795.1 Eggerthellaceae bacterium | reverse complement strand
GCCCAGCGGGCGGACCGGGGCTAGCTTCTACACCAACAATCGGCACATGATCTCCAGAGATCGTCTTCCAGCCGTTAGCGAGTCCATCCTGAGTTAGATAGACGGTTCCTTGCGTTCCCTTTACCCAGCGAGGGGTTATTTCACCCTCGACGAATATTTTTGTTTTAGATGTTACTTTTTTCGCAATGATATTTTGCACTCGATGATTGGGAACGATGATGATACTTGGGTCTGGAAGTCCGTAAAAAACTTGATAGCCACAACTAAGAATGCTGGTCGGCATGATTACTGTGGTTAGTGACTTACAGTTTCTGAATGCTATATCATCTATTTCGGTCAATCCTTTTGGGAGAGTAATGGATTTTAGCGAGGTGCAATTTTCAAAAGCAGCTCTCGAGATGTATTCTAATCCGTCGGGAAGAGTAATTGATTCGAGTGAAGTACATCCTCTAAATGCTTCTAAAGATATTTTTTAGGCTACTTGGGAGGGTAATCGATTTGAGAGATGTGCAGTTTTCGAACGCATTCCATGATATGTCGACTAATCCTTCAGGAAGGATAGCGGTTTTAAGAGAAGAACATCCCCGAAAAGCATATGTACCAAGAGATGTTATTCCCCTTGGAATGGTAAGTGTTTTTAGGGATGTGCAGCCGTCAAAAGCTTTTCTACAGATTTCGTTTATTTCTTCTGGAAAAGTGACAGATTCGAGTGAAGTGCAACCGGAAAAGGCGCATTCGGATATTGTGCTCAGATTATTGGGAAGTGTAATCGATTTAAGCGAAGTGCATCCTGCGAAGGCGTATGATGTAATGTCAGTTAACCCATCAGGGAGTTTTATAGTTTCGAGTGATGTGCAATTCAGAAAGATATTTGATTTTATTTCGGTTATACCTTCGGGAAGCGTGATAGATTTAAGAGATTTGCACTCTCGAAAAACTCCGATTCCGAGTGATTCTAGGCTATTTGGAAGAATAATTGTTCTGAGAGAACTGCAACCCGAAAAGGTATTGTGGCCGATTTCAGTTAATCCGTCGGAAATCGTTATAGATATGAGTGAGGCACAATCATTAAAAGCACCATCACCGATACGCTTAACACCGTGAGGTACTATTATCAACTCGATAAATGCGCACCTTGCAAATGCATTCTCCGAAATCTCCGTCACGCGCTTTCCGTTGATGTATGAGGGGATGGTGACGTTGGTGTCTAATCCATTGTAGCTTTTGATTCTTACGCCGTTGCTATTTGTTTCGTATTCCCAGTTTCCATAATTACTCTGGGTTTCAAGAGAATTTGATTCTTCCCTTTCGATAATAGTCCAAGTGATTTCTCGAGGTTCTTCGGTTCCGTCTTCCCAAGTGTAACCAGGGATCAAGGTTGCAACGGCTACATAAACGCCGACTTCTATTGCTTCGACGTCGCCAGAAAGCTCGTACCCCTCCCCATTGGCTACGCCCTTCTGGATTTCACCGTTGTATTCAAGCGAAAGGCCTTCGGGGGCAGAGATTCTCTTCAGCTCCTGATCATCGGAACCTTCCTCGTTTTCGGATTCCGTTTCTTCGGTAATGGCGTCAGCATCGGTTGCTTGTTCGTCGGAAGAAGCGTTTTCGGGATTTTCCTCTTCACTCTCGGTGGAATTCTCGGGTTTTTCAGGGATTATGACTTCGGTGATATCTTGAGAATCATTTCCGATTGAGGGTTCGGTATCCGAAGATGAGGATTGTTCGCTTTGGTTTGTTTCTGTGCTTGGAGTTGTTTCGGTGGAAGCGACCTCTTCGTCAGGTGCTTCGATGGCAGACTCTATTGCGAATGCGGGTATAGGACACATTGTTGCAGCTAGAAGAGGCCGTTTAGAGCGAAAAAGGGCAGGCAACATTCAACGAAGACATTGTATTATCGACTGAGGCTGAATAAGCTCTGCCTCTCATTTAATCAACTCGCCTTCGATAGCGACTAATTCTGTCTTAGACAGATAACCAAGACGAAGGGCTTCTCGTGCAGCTTCCATAGCGCGTTCTTGCCCCATGGTGGTAGATGCGCTGATGATTGCATCTGCAACCGGCTGGCAGGGGATGCCCTCAATCCATGTTGGGATAATGTTTTCTTCCTGTACTATCCTTTCGTTGTCGCCAAGGTTTCTTGGGCTCGTTTCGGTGGGCTCCTTCTCTTTTTAGGTGGCTTGCTCTAAGCCTGTACTGTTAAAAAGAAGCGAATGGTGTTTGGTGCCGATAATAGCTAATTCGTTATCTATATGTGAATAACTTCCAAAAGATAAAAGTTATTAGCGAGATTGCTATAAACTTTGCATTTGACGATGAAATTCACATGTTTGGCAGATTGAAGGACATTCCCGATGCAAGCGATGAATCTGAAAAGGCGCAACCTCTACCTGGACAAGCTCAAGGCTTTCCAAGACACCCCTCTAATCAAGGTAATCACCGGCATCAGGCGCTGTGGGAAGTCTTGCCTAATGCAGCTCATGGTCGAGCATTTGAAGGATTCAGGTGTTTCCGATGACCAGATAATCCAGATGAACTTCGAATCCATGGGCTTTTGGGGGATGGATGCCCGCTCGTTCTATGAATATGTACGTGAACGCATTATGCCTGGTCAGAGAATGTATCTGTTCTTCGATGAGGTTCAGAGGATTGAAGGTTGGGAGAATGCGGTCAATTCCTTCAGGGTGGACTTCGACTGCGATATCTACATTACCGGCTCGAATGCGCATCTGCTCTCGAGTGAGCTTTCGACCTATCTTGCCGGTCGCTATGTGGAAATCAGGGTGTTGCCGCTGTCTTTTGCGGAATTCCTCGATTTCCATGGCTACAAGATTATGGAGCGCCCGTCGCCTGCGGGCGGCGTGCGCAAGCGGGTAACCGATGATGCCGGCGAAGTGTACGACGTCCGCGAGCTTTTCGATGCATATGTTCGATTTGGCGGGATGCCCATGTTGGCTGATGTCGGCTTGGAAGTCGATCGTGCAACCGCCGTGCTTGATGGTGTGTATTCTGCAGTGGTGGTGAGGGATATCCTCACACGAGAGAAGGCGCTGGGCCAGCGAAGCGTCACCGACCCGGGTTTACTTCGAAAAATCACCATGTTCTTGGCTGACAATATCGGCAACAACGTATCCGCATCATCTATCGGCAATACCTTGATGAACGAGGGTTTGATTGACGGCTGCAATCGAAAGTCGAAACCTGCCGTTCAAACCATTCAGGCGTACATTCAAGCCTTAACGGAGTCGTTCATCTTCTACGAGATCAAACGTTTCGATATCAAAGGGAAGGAATACCTGCGTACGCTTGGAAAATACTACATTGTCGATATGGGTTTGCGAAACTACCTGCTGGGATTCCGCGATGGAGACAGCGGACACATCCTCGAGAACATCGTGTATTTCGAGTTGTTGCGACGTGGTTACGATGTTGCAATCGGAAAGATCGGCAATTTGGAGGTCGACTTCATTGCAACCAAGACCGATGAGAAGAAATATATCCAGGTGACAGAGTCAATGAATGCACCCGAAACAAGAGAGAGGGAATTCGCTCCGTTGCGCAAGATCAGGGACAACTACGAGAAGCTTGTCATTGCGATGGAATGCGATATCGCCCAGACGCAGGATGGGATCAAGATCGTCAGGGCCCTCGATTTCCTGCTAGGGGAGTAAGGGGGCGAACCAAATCGTCCTATGATTGAGGGGCGCTCGCGGTATCTTCGCCAAACATGCGTTGAATGGCGAGGATGTTGCCGTTATGGCGAAGATAGTGCGGCTCGCGAAACGAGCTCAGCAAACCAGCCTAGGCTTCGACTGCAACACGTGAGCTTTAATACGAGCCGACGTATTCGCCTATGCCTTGGCGCCTTCTTCGTGCTTCTCCTTGGCGATCTTGTCGATGGTTTCCAGCTTCAGGTCGCCTTCCTTAATCCAGCCGATCTTCCGCAGAACAGCCCCGAAGGCGAAGGTGAGCGCGGCGGGCAGGACGAAGCAGACTAGGATAAGCCCGACCCAGTCGAACGCGGTGATGGCGGTCATGGTGCCGGCTTCGATATCCGCGAGCCAGCCGGTATAGACGCCGATGGGACCCACCAGCCCGCAGGTGCCCATGCCGCTGGAAATGGCAGCTCCGTCCATGTGCAGCCTGAAGATGCAGGTGGCGATGGGGCCGGTGATGGCCGATGCCAGGATGGGAGGAATCCAGATCCTGGGGTTGCGGATGATATTGCCCATTTGCAGCATGGAGGTGCCGATACCCTGGCTGATCAGGCCTCCCCAGCGGTTTTCCTTGAAGCTCATGACGGCGAAGCCCACCATCTGCGCGCAGCAACCGGCAACTGCGGCACCGCCTGCCAGACCGGTCAGGCTCAATGCGGCGCAGATTGCAGCGGAGGAAATGGGCAGCGTGAGCGCGATGCCCACGATCACGCTGACGAGGATGCCCATCAGCAGGGGCTGCAGCTCGGTAGCCCACATGATCAGCTGGCCGACGGAGCTTGCTGCACTGCCGATGGCGGGTGCGATGGCGAAGGAAAGCAGGCAGCCTGCCATGATGGTGACGAAGGGGGTGACCAGGATGTCGATCTTGGTTGCACCCGAAACCAGCTTGCCGCATTCGCTCGCGATGATGGCGATGATCAGAACGGCGAGCGGTCCTCCCGCACCGCCTAATTCGTTAGCGGCAATACCTACTGCGACCAGGGAAAACAGCACCAGCGAAGGCGACCTGAGCGCAAAGCCGATAGCGACTGCCATTGCGGGGCCGGCAGCTGCTTTCGCATAGTCGCCGATGGTTACCAGGATGTCGATTCCCAGCTGGGTGCCCAAAGTGGAAAGGATGGTGCCCATCAGCAGGGACGCGAACAGGCCCTGCGCCATAGCGCTGAGGGCATCGATCAAGTAGCGCTGGACGGAAATCTCGATGTCCTTGCTCTTCAGGAATTCATTAATGCCGCTCATGTTTGCCTCCACGGTTGCTTGGTCTTTCGCCATCAAAGTATTGCATCTGAATACACAAGTGACAAGACACTTTGCTATCGCTTTATCCGAATGGGGGTGGGCGGGTTAAATCGCCTATAGAGAGAGTGAGTTCGCTTCGACTTGGAAACATTGTGGGCTTTGGGGTGTTCTTTTTCTCTCAATCGAAACCAGCGATTGTTGTGCTTTGGGAATCTTGTGGCGTATGAGAGAAAGAGGTAGGGCGTGTTTCGCAATGCAAGCTTGGGTTTATTCGATGATTTAGGTCTAGTGCAAGCTCTCATAATGCTAAAATTCAGAAAATTGGAAATGCAAACTAGTTGGAGGATTATATGCTTGCAGAGTTGAAGGATAAATCCCAGGTGACCATTCCTAAGTCGGTTGTAAACGAGCTCGGATTGGCTCGCGGTGATATGTTCGATGTCGTTGTTGATAACGGAGCGGTGAAGCTGATTCCCGTTGTTGTGTACCCAAAAGCGAAGGCTGAGGAGCTTGAAGCATTAGCGGATGAAGCGCGAAGGCTTTCCGCTTCTGGCGATGCCGTTGTCTACGATGATGTCGAGGATTTAATCGCCGATCTCCATAAGGCGGTTTAAGTGTCATACAGGCTTCAGCTAGAGAAGAACTTCATCAAGCACTATAGGAAGCTGACCGTAGTCGAGCGTGAGTTGGTCGATGACAAGCTTCGAATTCTTGCTCGCGACCCGTGGCATCCCTCTCTTAGAACAAAACGAATCAAGGGAACTAGAGAATTTGAAGTAAGCGTCAACATGGATATCAGGATGGCAATTTCGTTTGATGGGGAAAAGCTCATAATCATGCTTGATATTGATCACCATGACAAGCTTCTGAAAAGGCGTTCTTCAAGGCGATAGCAAATGCTGTGGTTTATTCGGGTCTGCGACTCGGTTGACCGTTACCTCATTAAACAAACCTTTCAATTGCTTCTTCCAAGGTCAAGCCGGTTTCGTGCTCTTCGGGCTTGCGGATCAGCAGCACGCGGGCACCTGCCTGGTCTGCAGCCTGGATTTTCTCTGCGAAGCCGCCGGGCTTGCCCCCGTCTTTGGTTACCAGCCACTTGGCCTGGCTCATCTTCAACATGGCCACGTTCATTTCCAGCGAGAACGGCCCCTGCATGCAGATCAGCTGGCTGCGCTTGTAGCCCAGCTCGAGCGCGCGTTCGATGGCGGTAGCGTCGGGTAGGAAGCGAGGCCACAAACGCTCCGTCAGCTCTGCCGAGGTGGCGTACGCGGCCAGTTCCTTGCTGCCCGTGGTCAATAGCACGTTGCCCTGCGTGCCCTCCAGAAACGCAGCTACCTCCGCAGCAGAGGCAAAGGCAATCGGCTCGGTCGAGTCGGTGCCATCCGTGCCATCGGGGCCGTTGCCATCTGCCTCATCGGCGCACTCCCGCACGATACGCACATATTCCGCGCCGGTTGCGGCCGCTGCCTGGCGGATGTTGCGGCTCACTTCCACCGCATAGGGATGCGTCGCGTCCACCACGGTGCCCACGCCAGCAAGCGCTTCTTCCATAGCTGCAGCGCCCAGCCTGCCCATGCGCACCTGTATGCCGGACAGGCCTTCCATCAGCTGGTTCCCGTATTCGGTGGCCACGAAGGCTACGGCGGGAACCCCCGCAGAAGAAAGCGCCTCGCAGAAGGAGCGGCCTTCCACGGTGCCCGCGAACACGGCGAGTGCAGGGGTGACGGGGTGGGCTGCGTTGGTCACTCCGTTTGTGGCGAGCGACGGCTTTTCGCACTCAGCCGTGCTCCTGGTGGCATTGGATGGGGCGGTGGTCTCGCATGCGGTCATGCTGTCAGCGACGTCGACTGCGGCAGCTTTCGCTTCCCATGCACTCGCACCGTCAGCGGCATCAGCCGCAACGGGGGCTTCGTGACCCCTGCGTGCCTGCGGGTTTTCGGATGGCGTCATTTCGGTCATGCGGCGCGTCCCGTTATTCCGTCCTGGTGAGCGAATACAGCAGCGCGTTGCAGATTGCCGCTGCCACATTGCTACCGCCCTTGCGTCCGCGCGCTACGATGCAGGGCACGTCGCATTCCAGGATGCGCTCCTTGCTTTCTACCACGTTCACAAAGCCCACGGGCACGCCGATGATCAGGTCGGGCTTCATGGTGCCCTCTTCGATCAGCTGCGCCAGTCGCAGCAGGGCGGTGGGGGCGTTGCCCACGGCGTAGATGAGCGGGCCTTCGATCTGGGCCGCCAGGTTCACGCTGGCAACCGATCGGGTGGTGCCGTTTTCCTGTGCCATCTTGGCGGCCTCGGGGTCGGCCACGAAGCACTTCGCCTGGCAGCCGAAGCGTGCCAAGCCGGGCTTGCTGATGCCGGCGAGCGCCATGTTGGTGTCGGTCACGATGGTGGCGCCGGCCAGGATGGCCTGCTTGCCGCGCTCGATGGCGTCGTTGGCGAATACCAGCGATTCTGCGTAGCTGAAGTCCGCCGTGGTATGGATGACGCGTTTGATGATGGGCTCTTCGGCGGGGTCGAGCACGCGGTCGCCCAGTTCCTCGCCGATGATCTGGAAGCTGCGTCGTTCGATTTCGTGGGGGGAAGCAAGAAGGTCGTTCATCAGTATTCGACTCCCTTTCGTGCGCACACGCCCTGGTCGAAGGGGTGGCGTTCGCATTTCATTTCGGTGATGTAGTCGGCGGCATCGACCAGCCACGCTTGCGGATTGCGTCCGGTGCATACCAGCTCCAAGCCGTCTTCGGCGCCCTGCGCTTGGCGGACGATGCCCGCAAGCGGTTCGGGCGAAAGAAGGCCGGTGGAAAGCGCGCCGTTCAATTCGTCAAGGATGATGGTGCCGAAGGGCTCGCGGGCGTGTTCTTCCAACGCGCGGGCCAGCATATCATCGTTGGCCTTGCGGCAGTCGCACTTCTCTTCGTCGGTCATCTGGAAGGAGAACTTGCAATTGGGCTTGCCGCGGAAGATGGTGACGTTGGGGTACTCGCGCAGCAGGGTGATCTCGCCGGTTTCGCTTCCCTTCAGGAACTGCACGATCAGCACGCGCTGCCCTTGGGCGATGGCGCGCAGGGCCAGGCCCATGGCTGCGGTGGTCTTTCCCTTTCCGTCGCCGTGATAGATGTGGATCATCTTCGTCCCTTCGGTTTCATCGTTTCGGATCGCGTGTCCTCGCGTGGAAGTGGGGGCCTTTTTCGGATGCCGTTCGCGGTTAATCGGGCTCCCGTTCCGTTGCTCGGCCGGGAAAGGCCTTCCGCCCTGCTTCGGGCTTTAATGCAATCCGGTCAGTAACAGTTATACACCTTCGTTCAGGATGCGGTAGACCTGGTCCATGTCCAATGCCGCTTCCAGCGTGTCGGCCAGCAGGTCGTATTGCTCTTCCTTGAAGGCCTGGCTGGTCTTGTACTGCAGCTCGGGAAGCGATATGCCGCGTGCCTGGGCCAGGGCCTGCGCCAGGGCGTCGCAGATGCCCGGGGCGTCGAAGAAGCCGTGCAGGTAGCTGCCCAGCACGTTGCCGCACTGCCCGCCGTCGGTGACGTCGCCGTCTTGCTGATGCAGGCACACCGAGGCAGGGCAGCTGCCCGTGGTGGTGCCCATGTGGATTTCGTATCCTTCCAGGTCAAGCTGCGAAAGTGGTGCGAACACGCCTTCCAGGTCCAGGCATTTGCCGGTGATGCGGGTGCGGCGCTTTTCGGTGGTGAAGGTGGTTTCCATGGGCAGCAGGCCCAGGCCCTCGGCGTCGCCGCCTTCCTCAACACCGTAGGGGTCGTGCAGCTGCTCGCCCAGCATCTGGTAGCCGCCGCAGATGCCGATGACGGGCGTGCCCTGCGCGGCGAGCGCCTTGATGCAGCGTGCCATGCCGCATTCCTTCAGCCAGGCCAGGTCGTCGAGCGTGTTCTTGGTGCCGGGCAATATCACCATGTCGGGCCTGCCCAGTTCCACGGCCTTGTCCACGTAGCGCAGCGCCATCATGGGATGGCGTTCGATGGCATTGAAGTCGGTGAAGTTGGAAAGATGGGGGATGCGGATCACGGCCACGTCCAGCACGCCCTCGCTGGAATGCTGGTTCAGGCGCGTGGCCAGGCTGTCCTCGTCATCCAGATCCAGCTTGGTATAGGGCACCACGCCTACCACGGGTACGCCGCACATTTCCTCCAGTGGGGCCAGCCCGGGGCGCAGGATCTCCACGTCGCCGCGGAACTTGTTGATGACCAGGCCCTTTACCATGGCGCGCTCGTCTTCGTCCAACAGCTCCATAGTGCCGAACAGCTGGGCGAACACGCCGCCCGGGTCGATGTCGCCAACCAGCAGCACGGGGGCCTTCGCCATCTTGGCCATGCCCATGTTGGCCAAATCGTCGGTCTTCAGGTTGATCTCTGCAGGGCTGCCCGCACCCTCGATGACCACGATGTCGTAGTCTTCGGAAAGCGAATCGAAGGCATCCTGCACGGACGACTTCAGATTGGCCTTGTAGGCGTAGTAGTCGGCGGCCTTCATGGTGTCCAGAACTTCGCCCAGCACGATTACCTGGCTGCCCATGTCGCTGGTGGGTTTTAACAGGATGGGGTTCATGCGCACGTCGGGATCGATGCCGGCGGCTTCGGCCTGCATCACCTGGGCGCGTCCCATTTCCAATCCGTCCTTGGTAACGGCGCTGTTCAGGGCCATGTTCTGGCCCTTGAAGGGCGCCACCTTATAGCCGGCGCGCGCGAAGATACGGCACAGTCCGGCGACGAGCAGGCTCTTGCCCGCGTTGGACATGGTTCCCTGCACCATGATTGCCTTTGCCTTGGCCATGCTAGCTTGCCTCCTTAGGGCTTCGTGTCCGTGCGGGGTCCATTGCCCCGCGTGGGTTTTGCTTGCCGAAGCGATCGGGTCGTTTCGGCTCGTGCGTTACGGGTCGCGTCCGATTTATCCTGTCAGCGCCCAAAGCGTCAGGCGCATGGCTGCGAACAGGCAGAACGCCACCAGGCTGGCAAGCGTCATCAGCCTGCCAGCGCGGGCGATGTCTGCCAGCTCGACCGGTCGGGTGGCATCGCCGATAGTGGGTTTTTCGTGCACCACGCCGCCATAGACGGCATTGCCGGCGAGCTGCACGCCCAGTGCGCCTGCAGTCGCGGCTTCCGTGTGGGCGGAGTTGGGGCTTGCGTGCTTGCTGTGGTCGCGCCTCCAGATGCGCCAGGCGCCCTTTGCGTCCAGGTGCAGCAGGGCGGCGGATACCACCATGCACAGCGCTGAAACGCGCGCGGGGATGAAGGCCAGCACGTCGTCGGACTTTGCGGAGGCCCTGCCGAAGTCCAGGTACCTCTCGTTCTTGTAGCCCACCATGCTGTCGAGCGTGCTCACTGCCTTATAGGCAAGTGCCAGGGGGCCGCCGCCGATTGCCAGGAAAAACAGAGGGGCTATCACGCCATCGTTGGCGTTTTCGGCGACGGTTTCCACGGCTGCTTTCGTCACACCGGTTTCATCGAGTGAATCCACATCGCGCCCTACGATGCGGGCGACCATTTTGCGTCCGGCTTCCAGTCCTTCTTCGGTCAGGGCCTTGGCGACGAGCATGCTCTGGCGGGAAAGCTCGCGCCGGGCGATTACCTGATAGCACATGAGGCACTGCAGCGCGAAGGCCAGGATGGGGCTGACGAAGGCCGCGCAGATGAGCACCGCCCAGGCTGCGACGAAAGTTGCCGTCGGCAGGGCGAAGGCCAGCACGCGGCCTGCATTGCGCAGGCGGGCGGGGTCGTTGCCGCAGCGTTTGCGGGCTCGTTTTTCGGCCCAGCTGATGGTCTTGCCCATGCCCACTACGGGGTGCGGCAGCCGCAAAGGGTCGCCCAGCAGGGCGTCGAGCAGCAGTCCCACGGCGATGGCGGCGACGATCCAGGGCCCGTGCAGAAGCGGGCAGGCGATTGCCTGTGCAAGGGTTTCTAGCACGCGGCGCCTCCCTCGCAATCGCCCTGCATGGCGGGAGAGCTGCCTTGCGAGGCGCCATGGGTTACGGTCGGGTTGTTTGCACCTTCAGAATCGACAGGCGGATTCGGGTCGCAAGCATCGGGCCGTATGCCCATCCGCGTTTCGTGGAAACGCTCCATCGCGTCCACGAATCCTTCCAGCACGGCGGGGTTGCTGGGGAAGTACACGTGCGGGTAGCCCGCAAGCAGGGTGGGGGTGGTCTTCATGCAGGGCCAGCCAGTATCGCGCAAGGGCTTCTTCGCGGTGAAGTCGCAGCCGTTTTCCGTGGAATGCCAGTAGTGGAACTCGTGTGCGCGTACCTGGGTGCCCGCTGGTCCGTACAGACCGTCGACCTGGGATGTTGCGGTGATATAGCCGAACTGGCGCAGCTTGCCCAGGTTCTGGCATTCGCCCGGCAGGGCACCGGCCATGTCATGCCAGGTGCCCTCGGGGTCGCTGATGCGCTGCTGAAGGAACATGAAGCCCCCGCATTCGGCGACGGTGGGCAGGCCCGCAGCGATGGCCTCGCGCACCTGGGTGCGCAGGGTGGAATTGGCTTCGAGCGCCTGGGCATGCAGTTCGGGGTAGCCGCCCCCTAAGTACAGCCCGTCGATGTTTTCGGGAAGGGCTTCGCCTTGAACGGGTGCGAAGGGAATAAGCTGCACGCCCGCATCTTCCAGGGCGCGCAGGTTTTCGGCGTAGTAGAAGCAGAAGGCCGTGTCGCGGGCGATGGCCAGGCGAAGCGGCGACCGGGCTAGGCGCGGCGTGCGATAGGGTTCGGACTGCAGTGCAGGCGCGCCCTGGGCGAGGGCCATAAGCGCATCCAGGTCCACGGTCTGCTCGATCTGATGCGCCAGGTCGCAGATGCGTCCTTCCAGGTCCTCGATCTCCGCGGCGGTGACCAGGCCCAGATGGCGGCTTTCGATGGCGAAGCGTTCGTTTGCGGGAATGCATCCCAGCACGGGAATGCCGCATTCTTCCCGGATCGCGGGCGCCACCATGTCGCAGAGGGCCTTGCTGCACCTGCTCAGCACCACGCCCTGTACGTTGGCGTCTTCGCGGAAGCTCGCGATGCCGTGCACCTGTGCTGCGAGCGACAGCGATGTGCCTTTAGCATCCAGCACCAGCACCACGGGGGCTTGCAAGGTCTTGGCTAGGTGGTAGCTGCTCGCCTGGGGGCTGGTGGCGGACATGCCGTCGTAGAAGCCCATCACGCCTTCCACCACCGCGATGTTGCAGTCTTCGGACCCGCGCACGAACAGGCTCTTCGTGGTGTCCTCGTCTGTGAAGAACAGGTCCAGGTTGCCGCGCTTGGCACCCGTAACCTGCTCGTGGAACAAGGGGTCGATGTAGTCGGGCCCGCATTTGAATGCGGCACAGCGAAGGCCGCGCAGTTGCAGGGCCTTCAACAGCCCGCAGGTGAAGGTGGTCTTGCCCCCACCGCTGCGGGGTGCTGCGATGACGATGCGGGGAATGCTATTCACGGGCGCCTTCTTCCGCAGGTGCGCCTGCGCCTTGAGCGCAGATCACGTAGATGGGATTCTCGGCTTTCATCAGGTTATACGCTCCCAGTGCATGCGAGCGGGAGGCGTTGATGCACACGGCCTCGAAGCCTTCGAAGGCAGCTGCGGAAAGCACCTGAAGCGCCTGGGCCACCGTTTCCAGGGTGACGCAGGTCACGCATACGCGTACGCGGGGGTTCGCAGCCAGTAGCGCGGCGGCGATTTCGTCCAGGTTCGAACCCGATCCGCCAATGAAAGCGGCATCGGGGACGGGCAGGCCGACCATGCAACCGGGGGCGGTGCCCTCCACCACGCGGATGGTTCCAACTTCGAACTTGCGTGCGTTCTGCTCGATGAGCTGGCAACCTTCGGGATTGCGCTCGATGGCGATCACGCGTCCTGCGGGGCCTGCGAGCAGTGCCAGTTCTACAGTGACCGATCCGGTGCCTGCGCCGATGTCGTAGATGGTCTCGCCCGGGGCGACGCGCAGCTTGGAAAGCGCGACGCTGCGCACTTCCTGCTTGGTCATGGGCACTTTGCCGCGGGTGAACAGATCGTCCGGGATGCCGTGCGTGGACCAGGGCCAGGCCGTATCCTCATCGACCGCGCTGGCAGAGTCGCACGCGGGGGCGTTGCCGGCTGCTCCCGGCTCGTTGGAAACCTGGGTTTCGCAGCGTGAGGCAGCGTTGTCTGCTGAAGTACTGCCGGCTTCGGCAGCTTGGGCTGCGGTCGCATCTGCGCCGGCGCCTTGGCCATCGCGCAGGCAGAGCATCACGCTCAGGGGATGGAATTCGCGTTCGGCCAGCTCGGCGACGGTTCCTTCGGTGATCTTCTCTTCCGGGTAGGAAAGCTGTTCGCCCACGAACACGCGGGTTTTGCCCAGGCCGGCTTCGGCCAGGGTGCGGCAGATCACTTGCACGGGGGTGGCGCCTCCCGTGACCAGGAACAGCTGCGGATTATCACGCACCTGGGCCGCCACATCGCAGTCCACGCCATGCGCCGAAACCGTCTTCCAGCCCTGCCAGGGCATTCCCAGTGCGGCAGCGAAGTACGATGCCGATCCCACGGCGGGGATGGATCGCACCGTGCAGCCCAGCGCTTCGGGGGCGCGCTGCTGCAGCAGCTTCGCGCCGCTGAACATGCCCGTGTCTCCCGAGAGCGCTACGGCGGCGTTTTCCCAGGTGCTGTCCTGTGCGAGCAGCCCGATGATGTCGGAAGCCCGTGTGAGCATGTGGCGGTTTCCGCATGTGCCTTCGGGCAGCTGGTCCAGCAGGCGCTCGGCTCCGATTAGCACGTCCGCCGCAAGCAGTGCCTTGCGTGCCGCGGGGGATATGTAGTCGGGGTTACCGGGCCCCATTCCCACCAGCCAGAGGGTCCTCATGCCTTCGCCTCGTAACCGCGGGGGGTTACCATGCGGCCGTTGATCAGGCGGGTCTGCGCGTTGCCCACGAATACGGTGGTGAACATGTCCACGTCATGCGTCTGCAGTTCTTCCAAGGTGAGGAAGCCGAATTCCTGGCCCTCGCGTCCGATCATGCGCACCCATCCGCAGACGGTTGCGGGGTCCTTGTGCTCCAGCATGATCTTCGCCGCGTTATGCAGATGGTTCTTGCGCTTCTTGCTCTGCGGGTTGTAGATGACCACGCAGAAGTCGGCCTGGGCGGCGGCGCGCAGGCGTCGCTCGATCAGTTCCCAGGGGGTGAGCAGGTCGCTCAGGGAAATAACCGCGAAGTCGTGGCTGATGGGAGCGCCCAGCACTGCCGATCCGCTCTGGGCGGCGCTCACTCCGGGCAGCACCACGATGTCGACATCTGGGTATTCCGGCGAGAGCTCCAGGATGGGGCTGGCCATACCGTACACGCCCGCATCTCCGCTGCATACGATGGCAGTCGTCTTGCCTTCCTGTGCCAGCTGCAGTGCCGCGCGGCAGCGTTCGATCTCCTTCATCATGCCGGTGGAAAGCACTTCCTTGCCGGCACAGATTCCCTCGATGAGCTTCACGTATTCGGTGTAGCCCACCACTGCCTGGCATTCTTCCAGGGCTTCCTTCGCCTGGATGGTCAGGCAGTCGTTGCCGCCGGGACCGATGCCTATCACGTAGAGCCTTTGCATGTGCGCTCTCCTTACCATGCTAGTTGGGGTTGGACGTATGCCAATGCCACGGTGACGCCGTTCTGGGCCAGTTTGCCCAGGACCAGGGAAGCGTCTTGCGGCTGCGGGATTGTTTTGGTGCGCGCTGCCAGCTGGCGGGCGCCCAGCAGGGCGCTGCGCTCGCAGACGTTGTCGACTCCGGTGGTCTTCTTAACGAAGTCGGATGGGGTGAAGTTGCCGGGTACCGCAGCCAGTTCCTCGGTCGTATGGGTGGTGAAGGGGACTCCCATACGCTCGCAGAATTCCAGCAGTCCGGCTTCGTTCGCCTTCAGGTCGATGCTGTGCACAGCAGCAAGTGCCAAGGGGTCAATGCCTGCTTGGCGCATCGCCATACCGAACGCCTCCTGTATTGCGGAAAAACCGGTATCGCGCCTGCAGCCGATACCTGCCACCAGCAGCCGGGGGACCAGATGCAGACGGGAAAGGGCGCCGTCGGCGCTATCGAGCCTGGGCGAGATGGTCACGTCGGCCTCCTCGACTGCATCGACCGGGCAGACCAGCTTGGGTGCGCTTCCCTCGATGGAAAAGTCGCTTGCCACCTTCACGGTTTCGCCGCGCAGGATCTTTCCCGAAACCAGTTTGATGCGGTCCAGCTCGCGCACGAGCAGTCCCTGGGATTTGGCCCAGCTGTCCACGGCCCACAGGCCGTTGATGTCGGTTGCGGTGGTGATGACGGGGGTGGCGCCGATGCCCTGAGCGATTGCAAGCGCAAGCTCGTTCGCGCCGCCCAAGTGGCCGGAAAGCAGCGGGATGGACCACTGTCCGCGCTCGTCTACCGCCACGACGGCGGGATCGGCGCCCTTCGAGACCGTATGGGGAGCGATGGCGCGCACCGCGATGCCCGTGGCTCCCACGAACACCAGGGCGTCAGCAGTGGGGAAGTGCTGCGCGGTCCAATCCGCCAGCTTGACCTTCCCGGGTCCGAAACCGCGGGTGATGCCGCTTCGCCATCCGTGCGGGAGCGAGCCGGCGATGCCGCAGGACGTTTTGAAACCCGTTTCGGTGAAGCAGATGATGGCCGCGGTTTTACGGCAGCCGGCTTCCTGTGCGGCGGTCGCTTGCGGGGAGGGTGCGTTCAGCTGGGTTTCGGCGGTCGCGCTTGGGGCGGACGAGACCTGTTCGGTATCGGTGCGGGGCACGGTAATGCGATTTGGGTTATTCATCCGATACGCCTTCCCGCATGTTTTCCTCTTCCTGCCAGCGTTCGATCAGGCGCTGCACGCCGTCGGAACGGTACAGCTCGCCGTGCACGTTGCTGAAGGTGATGAACTGGCATTCGGCGGCATCGGTGCAACGGCGGCGCAGGCGTTCATGGATCGCGGCGCCGATGCTTCCCACCACCGTATCGAACAGATCTGCGGAATCGGATTTCAGGATATCGATGGCTGCATCGGTGGTCGCCGCCGCCATGATGGCGTGGCAGGTTTGCGTGTTGGCGCCGGCAACGGCCGCATGGGCGCACATGATCTCGCAGCGGCAGTCGGCCACGCGCGAGTGGGTGTCCATGATGCCGCCTGCCACCTTCACCAGCTTGCCGATATGGCCCACGACCAGGATCTTCTCAAACCCGTAGCGCAGGCAGAAATCCAGGGTCTGGCCGATGAAGTTGGCGCAGGAAACCTGGGGCATGCTTTCCAGCTGGGGCAGGGTTTGGGCGAAATCGTGCCCGTAGTTGCCGGGTACGATCAGGATGGTCTTGTTGCCGAGCGCTGCCAGTTGGCGCACTTCCAGCTCGATGCTGTCAAGCAGTGCCGTGATGCTCTTCGGTTCCACGATGCCGGACGTGCCCAGCACGGAAATGCCGCCTGTTATGCCCAGGTGCGGGTTGAAGGTCTTGGCGGCCACCGCCTCGCCTTCGGGGATGCTCACGAGCACCTTGATTCCGCCTGCGTAGCCGAATCGTTCGGCTGCAGCCTGCGCCTCGGCGCCGATCATCGCGCGAGGGCCGTTGTTGATGGCGGCTTCCCCAACAGGTTGCTGCAGGCCCGGCTTGGTCACGCGGCCTACGCCTGTGCCGCCGTCGATGTGCACGCCAGGTTCCTGGGAGAGGCAGACCGTGGCGCACACGAGGATGCCGTCGGTGGCATCGCAGTCGTCGCCTGCATCCTTGCGCACCCCGGCGGTTGCGCAGCCGTCTTCGATGGTACAGAACTCCACATCCACTTCCACCGGAATGCCGGCGGGCGTGACGATGCGCGCGCTTTTCTGTTCGGCGTCGCCGGAAAGCAGGGCACGGGCTGCGGCCTGCGTTACCAGCGCCGCGCAGCTGCCCGTGGTGTAACCGCAGCGCAGGCGTTCGGTTCCGGAATAGATGTAGTGCTCGAAGGCCATGCGTGCTACCTGGTGCTATGCGAGCTGGTGTTGACGCGCTTGCCCTGGGCGTCCAGTTCGTCGGTCGAGGTGCCCAGGCTGCCGTCGCCTTCGCGGAACAGCGTGGTGAAGCCGGGGTGGTACAGCAGGCTGCGCTCGTATTCGGTGCCCAGTACGTTACCGACCACCACCATGGCAGTGGCGCTGATGCCGTTTTCCTCGCCGGTCTGGGCCAGGGTGCCGATGGTGCAGCGGCAGACCTTTTCCTCGGGCCAGGTTGCCTTGTACACCAGGGCAGCAGGGGTTTCGGGGGCATAGCCGCCGGCGATGAGCTCTGTGGCCAAGCGCTCGAGCATGCCGGCGCTCAGGAAGATGCACATGCTGGCCTGATGTGCGGCCAGATTGCGCATGTCCTCGCCTGCGGGCATGGGGGTGCGGCCTTCCAGGCGCGTGATGATGACGGTCTGGCTCACGTTGGGAAGCGTCAGTTCCGCCTTCAGGGCAGCGGCGGCACCGCAGAAGCTGGACACGCCCGGAACCACCTGGTATTCGATGCCGCGTGTCTCCAGTTCGTCCATCTGCTCGCGGATCGCGCCGTAGATAGCAGGGTCGCCCGTGTGCAGGCGGACCAGCTGCGCACCTTCGGAATCGGCCTTTTCCATAATCGCGATAACTTCTTCAAGGGTCATCTTTGCGCTGTCGAAGATCTTGCAATCCGGTTTGCAGACTTCCAACAGTTGGGGATTTACCAGGCTGCCAGCCCAGATAACATAATCAGCTTCCCGAAGGAGCCTGTCGCCACGGAGGGTGATCAGGTCGGCAGCGCCGCTTCCTGCACCGACAAAAGAAATCATGGGCTTACCTTTCCTAATAGTTATCACGTTAATTAATAGTGAGATTCAATTCGCCGTGCATTATAGCGCAAGCCTTGCAAGTGCTGGTGCCTACCAACCGTTCGCGGGGTTGATTCTTGTTACCACTTTCGAGGCGGGTGCTACAATTCGCACCGAAAACTTGCAGAATAGGGGACGGCGGCAAGGCTCCCCGCATGCCCAGGGCAACGAAAAATGCTGGCATGCGCCGGCTTTTCGTCTGTTGGTGCACGGCGTGTGTGTTTCGGTGTGTTATTCCCCGAAGACATGCAGTGGCCTGCCTTCTGCCCGGGTGCGCGGATTGTGCGCCCTATTCATCTTCAACCGAAAGGGGCGCAATGGATTTCGAAGCCTTGGATGCACAGATCGACCCGCTCGACCAAGCGGCCATGAAACGCGCGGTTGACCACTGGAACGTCACCTTCAAGCCCATCGGCGGCTTGGGTGTCCTGGAGGACATCATCGTCCAGATCGCAGGTATCACAGGCGACGAGCGGGTGTGTCTGGACAAGCGCATCGGCATTCCCATGTGCGCCGACAACGGTGTGGTCGAAGAAGGGGTCACCCAGACCGACCAGGCCATGACGGCCATCGTGACTGGCAACATGGGCAAGGGGCTTTCCTCTGTGTGCGTGATGGGGCGTATTGCCAACATGGACGTGCGTCCGGTGGATGTGGGCATCGCGTGCGACGAGCCCTTGGAAGGCGTGCTGGACCGCAAGGTCATGAAGGGCACCGACAACATGGCCAAGGGTCCTGCCTGCACACGAGAGCAGGTGGATCAGGCCATCCAAGTGGGTATCGACATGGTCGCCCAGGTGAAGGCCGAAGGCTACAAGATCGTGGTCTCGGGCGAGATGGGCATCGGCAACACCACTACCTGCAGTGCGGTTGCATCCGTGCTGCTGGGTTTGGACCCCGAAACGGTGACCGGGCGCGGCGCCGGCCTTTCTTCCGCGGGCCTGGAGCGCAAGGTGAACGCCATCAAGCGTGCTATCGAGCTGAACCAGCCCCAGCGCGACGACGTGGTAGATGTGCTTGCGAAGGTGGGCGGTTTGGATATTGCCGCCATGATGGGCACCTTCCTGGGAGGCGCCCTGTACCGCGTGCCCGTGCTGATCGACGGCGCCATCAGCTCGGTTGCCGCACTGTGCGCTGCGCGTGCATGCCCCGCAAGCCGCTGCGCGATGATAGCCACGCACGCCTCGTCCGAACCCGTTGCCCTTGCGGTGATGGAGGAGCTCGACCTGCATCCTGTGATCGATGCCAAGCTGCATCTGGGCGAGGGTACCGGTGCGGTGTGCCTGCTGCCTATGCTGGATATGGCCCTGGTGGTGTACGACGGTGTGAGCTTCGACACCATGGAGCTGGAAGCATACGAGGTGGATCCGCAGTGATCGTGCTCGCATTCGGCGCCGCATCCAGTGGGAAGAGCAGCTTTGCCGAACGCGTCGCTTGCGACTTAGCGAAGCGCGACGGTCTAGCGCTCGACTACCTGGCCACCATGCAGCCCTATGGCGAGGTGGGGCGCGAACGGGTACGGCGCCATCGCGCCATGCGCGAGGGGAAGGGCTTTGCCACGGTGGAATGCTACGGCAGCCTGGCCGAAGCACAGGTCCCGCCTGAATCAGTGGTGCTCTTGGAATGCCTGGGCAACCTGGTCGCCAATCTGCAGTTCGGCGAGGATTGGCGGCAGCGCCCCGACGACGTAGTGCTTTCAGAAGCGCTTTCGGGCTTTGTCCAACTTGCCGCACGTTGCACGCACTTGGTGGTTGTCTCCAACGACGTGGGCAGAGATGGGGGAAGCTACGACACGGCGACCCTGAGCTATATCGATATCCTGGGAACGCTGACGAACGATGTCGCTGCACGGAGCGATGCGGTGTACGAAGTGGTTGCCGGCATTCCCATCGCCTTGAAGGGGGCTTCTTTTGGGCTTCATTCTTAGCGTCGCGCGTTCGGTCGCGATGGCCTTCATGACCTTTTCCCGCATCCCCATGCCGCATGTGGAGTGGGAAGAGCGCAGCATGCGCTACCTGCTGGCGGCATTTCCCCTGGTGGGCGTGGTGGTTGCAGTGGTCTGCGCCCTTTGGGTGAAGCTTGCGGGCTTCTTGGGCTTTGCGCCTTTGGTTCTTGCCGCGGGGATGGTCGCCATTCCCTTGCTGGTGACGGGCGGTATACACTTGGACGGCTTCTGCGACGTTTCCGACGCGCTTTCCAGCCATGCGGAACCGGAACGCAAGTGCCAGATCATGAAGGACCCCCACGTGGGCGCCTTCAGCGTCATGTCGGTGGGCCTGTACCTGATCGTCTACACGGCGGTGTGCTCCGACTTGTCGTTTGACGCGCGCAGCCTTGTATGCGTGTGCGCCGTCTACCCCATGGAGCGCTGCCTTTCCGGGCTGTTGTGCCTGCTCAATCCTAAGAATTCTTCAGAGGGCATGGTGTCCCTGTTCAAGAAGTCCGCGTCCCAGCGGGCCTGCGTGGTTATCCTGGCATGCATGTTGGCTCTGTGCAGCGGTGTGGCGTTGTGGGCAGACTGGGTGCTGGGGGCGGCTTGCCTGGCGGTTGCCGCACTCGTTTGGCTCGCGGTCCGTGCCGTGGCGAAGAAGCAGTTCGGAGGAGTGAACGGCGATGTGGCGGGCTTCTTCCTGCAGATGGCGGAGCTTGCCATGATCGCTGCCATCCTGGTTGCTCAGAAGGTGATGATGCTGTGATCTTGATCGTGGGTGGGAAGGCGAGCGGAAAGCGGGCATTCGTTTCTTCGCTCGGCTATTCGGAATCGCAGATCTCCGACGACCCTGCTGCCTGCACGCCGGTGCTCATCGATGCACAGGAGGCGGTGCGAGGCTTGGAGAAAGGGCGTTTGGAAGCATTGGCTGACGAGCTTTCCGAGCGCGATGTGGTTGTCTGTACCGAAGTAGGTGCAGGTGTGGTGCCCGTCGACCCCGAAGAGCGTGCTTTTCGCGAGAGCGCGGGAAGGTTGGCTGTAGCCTTGGCGGGCAGGGCCGCTTGCGCGGTGCGCGTGGTCTGCGGTATTGCCCAGGTGCTGAAGGGCAACTTGCCCCGTACGGGGGGCGTACCCTCTTTCTCGGCGGGGTCCATCGGTGGTGCCGCAGGAGCGGATGACGAGGCCCATCAGCTTGCGGGCGGGTTTTCCGCCGCGACAGGCGGGTATGATGGCGATGATGCCGAAGGCCCCTGGAATCCAAGCGATACAGCATGCAGGTGTCCAGTTGAATCCGGCAAAGTTTTCCCACGCTTCCTTTCCATCTACCGCCATGCTCCTACGCGCGCGAACAGGGCGCATCGCTACCAGGGTGTGATGGATGAGCCTTTGGATTGGGAAGGCGAGCAGGTGGCTTACACCATCGAGCCCTCGCGCAGCACTCCTGTGGTCTATGTGAGCCCTCTATCGCGCAGCAGGCAGACGGCGCGCATCCTGTTCACCGAAGCGCAGCAGGTGGTTGTGGGCGGGCTGGCCGAAATGGACTTCGGCGATTTCGATGGCTTTACCTACCGGGAGCTTTCGGCTGATCCGCGATACCAGGAGTGGGTGGATTCTGGATGCACTTCGAAGTGCCCCAACGGCGAAAGCCGTGCCCAGTTCGTGGGGAGAATTTCTGCGGCTATCCGCACGGTTCTGCGCGATGCGCAGGCGCGTGGTCTGGCCGAGGCGGTTGTGGTCGCCCACGGTGGAACTGCGATGGCGGCATTCAGCGCCTTCACCGAAAGCGAGCGCGACTACTTCGATTGGCATATGGAGGTGTGCGGCGGCTTGCGTGCCCGCATCGTCCGCTTCGACGGGGAAGACCTGCTCCTGGAAGAACCCGTGCCCGTAATCCCCTCCCAAAGCCTGTAAGGAACGGAAATCCTCTTGTTTCGGGTATCTAAACGCCCCCATCCACGAGTGCGAGGTGGGGGCGATTTATCTTTCTTCGGCAGAATGGCTTTGAACCGCCCGGCTAACCGAGAGTTCCCTTAACCAGCCCTTGGGCGACACGGGCCTGGTAGTTTTCGCCCCAGGCTTTCATGCAATCGATTACAGGGCCCAGACTGCGGCCTTCCTCAGTGAGCGAGTATTCCACGCGCGGCGGAACCTCGGGGTAGACGCGGCGCACCACAATCCCGGCATCTTCCAGTTCGCGCAGGTTTGAAGTGAGTACTTTTTGCGAGACTTCGCCGACGCTGCGTTGGAGCTCTTTGAAGCGCAGGGGTTCGCGTTCGAGAAGATCGCGCAGGATGAGCGGTCGCCATTTGTTACCGATGAGGGATACGCAGACTTCAACCGGGCAGGGCGGGAGGTCTTGCTTTGCCATTATGTTGCGTGCTCGATGTTCTTCGAAAATCTGTGAGCTCATTACAAAACACCTGATAAAAGTTAATAGTTACCTATAGGTACCTACAGCACAATAATGTGCCTACTCCCTTTCTGATTGATTGTATTCTAGTCTTTGCCCTACAAGGCGGCAAGCTGCCGCAGCGTAGTCAACCTTGACGAAAGGACGATTCCATGAAGATTGCAGTAGTATGCGCAAATGGTAGGGCGGGAAGGCTTATCGCACAGGAGGCTCAGCGCCGTGGACATGATGTCACCGCAGTGGTGCGCGGCGAAAACCGCACCTCCGTTCCTGCGGCGATTGTAAAGGACGTCTTCGAGCTTACCGCAGAAGACCTCGCCGGCTTCGATGTCGTTGTAGACGCTTTCGGTGCCTGGGCTCCCGAAGTTCTCGAGCAGCATGTCCGTTCCTCTCAGCATCTTTGCGATTTGCTCTCTGGCACCAAGGTGCCCCTGCTTATCGTGGGTGGAGCGGGTTCGCTTTATGTCGATCCCGAGCACAGTGCACAGGTGGCTGATGCTCCCGACTTTCCTGAAGCCTTCAAAGCTCTTGCGAGTGCCCAAGAAGCCGAGCTCGAGGCGCTGCGTGGTCGCATGGATGTGGCGTGGACCTTTGTTTCCCCGGCTTGCGATTTTCAAGCGGATGGCGATTGCACGGGCCGATACCTGCTTGCTGGGGAGGAATTGGTACTCAACGATCGCGGTGAGTCTGTGATCAGCTATGCCGACTACGCCATCGCCATGGTGGATGAAGCCGAAAATCCCGTTCACCCCAAACAGCGAATCAGCGTAGTGGGAATGTAGACGACTGCTGGATGATGCTGATATAGAAGCGGGAGGAAGTCGCCTGAAAGCCGTTCTCGATGGTTACGATTGCTTTGTGCTGACCACGAACGTCGACCATCAGTTCCAGAAGGCCGGGTTTCCCAAGGACAGGCTGTTCTACACGCAAGGCGACTACGGGCTCTTCCAGTGTTCGGGTCCCTGCTGTGCGCAGACCTTCGGCAACGAAGGGATCATTCGGGCTATGGCGGAGCGGCAGAGCGGGCTTCGTATTCCTTCGGAGCTTGTGCCTCGCTGCCCGAATTGCGGCAAGCCGCTTGCTATGAACCTGCGCGTGGATTCGAATTTCGTCGAGGATGAGGGCTGGCACCGTGCGGAGGGGCGCTACAGGGAATTCCTTGCCGCGCACGAGGACGAACGCATCCTCTTTCTCGAGTTGGGTGTGGGCTTCAATTCGCCGGGTGTCATCAAATTCCCGTTCTGGAAAATGGCAGCCGAAAACAAGAATGCGCGTTTCGCGAGCATAAACCTGGAAGAGCCTTGGGTGCCCGCAGCGCTGCACGACCGGGCGATCGCCATCGGTGCCGACCTTGCGGTTGTCCTGGAGCTCTTAGCCGATGGCCGGGGAGATCGGGTCTGAAGCCTCTCTTCCCCAACCGCCCGTTAGCTGAACAGCGGCTTGTATTCGCTCAGGTCGATGCCGTACAGTTCGCCGATGGTTTCCCTGGTGAAGATATCTTCCGGGTCGCCGTAGCGGAAGACCGCATTGTCCTTGATTGCCAGCACCACGTCCGAAAGCCGCTGGGCCATGTCAAGCTCGTGCAGCGACATAATCACGCATAGGCCCTGCTCGGTGGCGAGTTTGCGCACCAGGCCCAGAAGCTCGATCTGGTAGCGGATGTCCAAAAACGACGTGGGCTCGTCCATGATCAGGATCTTCGGCTCCTGGCAAAGCGCGCGGGCCAGAAGCACGCGCTGGCGCTGACCATCGCTGATTCGGCTGAAGTCGCGGTCGCGGATTTCCCAAACCTGGGTGGTCTTCATGATCTGGTCCACGCGGGCGTGGTCTTCTGCATTGAGCACGCCCATGCGTCCCGTGTAGGGGTAGCGGCCGGTTTCCACGATGTCCTGGCAGGTCAGAAGCTCGGTGGCCGGTGCGGTGCTGAACAGCATCGACACGGTCTTGGCCAGCTCCGATGCACTGATGCCGGTAAGGTCGCGCCCTTCCACCAGTACGGTGCCGTCCACGATCTGCAACTGCTTGGAAATGCTCTTCAGGATGGTCGATTTGCCGGCGCCGTTGGGTCCGATGAGCGTCATCACCTGACCGGGCTCGATGGCGATCTCGATGCCCTCGATCAAGGGCTTGCCGTCGTAGCCCACGGTCAGCTTGCGGGTTTCGAATGCGTAGTGGGTCATCTAGCGCCTCGCTTTCTCGCGGCGCAGCATCATGTAGATGACGATGGGTGCGCCGAAGGCCGCGGTCACGGCGCTGATGCTCAGTTCGGTGGGGGAGAACAGGGTGCGTGCGATCAGGTCGCATCCCAGGCAGAAGCAGGCTCCGCCCAAGAAGCTGGCGGGGATGACGCGGATCGGCTTGGACGAGTGCAGCAGCGACTTCATCAGATGGGGCACCGCGATGCCCACGAAGGAAATGGGGCCGGCGAAGGCGGTGACGCAGCCTGCGAGCAGGCTGGAAAGCACGATCAGAAGCACGCGGAAGCGCTTGATGTTCACACCCATGCTCTGCGCGTATTGCTCGCCCAGCTGATAGGCGCCCAGGGGCTTGGAGATCATGAACACGGCCGCGCAGCCCAGCACGCCCACCACGGTCATGATGCGCACATCGTCCCAGCCCACGCCGGAAAAGCTGCCGAGCGACCAGTTGTACAGGTTCACGATGTTCTGCTCGCTCGCGAATGCGACCAGGAAGTTGGTGGCTGCCGAGCAGATGTAGCCCACCATCACGCCTGCCAGGATGAGCATGGACATGGAATTGACGCGCTGGGAAATGGCCAGCACGAAGGCCATGGAGATGAGCGAGCCCACGAAGGCGGCGCCGATCATGGCCCAGGATCCGATGACCACATTGGAGCCGACCAGCACGATGGTGACGATTGCAACCATCAGCTTGGCGCCGGACGAGATTCCCAGGATGTAGGGGTCGGCGATGGGGTTGTTGAAGAAGGTCTGCAGCAAGAAGCCCGCGAGCGCCAGGGAGCCGCCCAGGACCACGCATGCGATCAGACGGGGCAGCCGCACGCTGATCATGATGCTTGCCGCAGTGCTGGTGCGGTCGCCCCCGAACACGATTTTGGCCATCTGATCGAGTGTGATGTCCACGCTGCCGATGCAGGTATTCGCGATAAGCAGCGCCACCAGCAGGGCTGCCATCAGCGCAAACGCCAAGATAGTGCGTTTTTTCGTGCCTCCCTCGCGATACGATGCGGGTTTGTTGATGCTCATGGGCGTGCCTTTCGCTTCATCCTAGTCGAGCTTCTTGAAGAATTTCATATCATCATCGGCGGTGCCGGCGAAGATGCGGTTCATCTCGTCCACGATCTCGCCGGTATCGATCATCTGCTGGTACATGTCGGCATCGGTGCACCAGACGTTGTAGTATTTCACGGCTTCGAATTCTCCCAGAAGCGGGTTCTTCGCCACCAGTTCGCTCAGGCTTTCCACCCCGCCGTCGATGGTGGCGTTGTAGATGATCACGTCGGCATCGCGTGCTTGCGCGAAAAAGCTCTCCATCTCAAGCGTTACGGATGCGTTGGCCGACTGCGAGTCGCTCAGGTCCTTGAAGATGTACTCGCCGCCAGCCATGCCGATCATCTGGGCGATGTAGTCGCCGGGCATGCGGGTCACTGCGCTGCCGTTGGAATTGATGTAGAAGAAGGCGACGGTGGGGGAATCGGTCTTTCGTTGCGATGCTTCCAAGCTCAGCTGAACCTGCTCTTCGAAGGCGGCATCCGCTTCATCCTCTCTGTCGAAGATGGCGCCGTAGAGCTTGATCCATTCAAGGCGTCCGAGCGCCTGGGGTTCGTAGCTGGAAAGCTCGGTGAGTACGGTGATGCCCAGCTCTTCCAGCTTTTCCTTCACTTCGGGATTGTGGTTGATCATGGTGGATTCGATGGCCAGTTTGCACCCCTTGTCAACGATCAGCTCGTAGTCGGGCGCGTTATACTTCCCGCCGAATTCCATGGTCCCCGCCGCGAGCGCCTGCTTGAAGCTTTCCACCGAGCAGTCCTCTGCTGTCATGCTCAGCATGCTCACGGCGTCAACCAAGTCCAGCGCATCGAACAGGCAAGGCGCGTTGGTGGCTGCCAGGTACACGTTTTGCGCAGGCTGCTGGATTAGCCGCACGTCTTCGGGGAGTCCTTCCAGCTGCTTCCCGTCGAACCCTTCAGGTGCGATCAGGTAACGTTCGCCTGTGGCAGTGCATACCAGCTTGCAGCCGTTTTCGTAGTAGTCCACGGTAAAGTCCTGCGCGTACTGCAGTTCCATCTGGGCGGATGGCTGCCAGCCGTTGCCCAGGTCCGTGTTGCGGAAATCGCTGCTCAGCGTGGTGGTGGGTTCCGATACGCTTCCCTGCAGTGTGTCATCTTCGGAAGCTCCCTCAGCGTCTTCTCCGCCCGAGAGCGTGGACGAATCGAAGCACAGGGTATAGTCGATCATGTGCGGCGTGCTCATGGCGGTGGTTTCCGCTTGAACGGGGATTTCCGTATCGAAAGCGCTCACGGGGATTTCGAAGGTCGAGCCGTCCTCGGTGGACACGGGCTTGTATTCCACGCCGTCTACCACCATCAGGTCGTAGTCCGAAGAGCTCCAGACCACGCGGGCGGTGATCGTTTCCCCGTCGATGCGCACCTGGGCGGGGGATTGCACGCTCGCGCGTCCAGTCCCGCCGGAAAGCGAGACCTCGCAGGTCTGCCAGTTCCCGTCGTCGGTGGAGCAGGCGCAGGCGAAAAGGCAGAAAGCGAGCGTAAGCAGCAAAAATGCTGCGGTGAGGACCGCTTTGTATCCTGGATGCTGTCTACGGAATCGTTCCATCGGGTGTCCTCTGCGTGATTGCCTGCAAGTGCTTCCTGTTTGGTGGTTGTACCTTAACAGAGTCGGGTATGCAATAATAACTGCGATAAGTAAACCTTTCCTCCGTTTCCCATTTCGGCTCGTTTACCCCTTGCGGGCGATTTTCCCCAGGTGCTACAATCCGCGACAGAACGATGAAAACCGAAGAATGCGCGGTTCGGTGCCACCCAGCCCGGTGTTCCGCCTGGGTGGTGAAAAGGGAATCAGGTGAAAGGCCTGAGCGATCTCGTCACTGTATGCTGAAGTGCGTTGCAAATGTGCCACTGGCCCTTGGTTGGGAAGGCTGCAACGTGCGTCGAAGGCAAGCCAGGAAACCTGCCGGATCGTGGGTACAGGATTGTTATCCGAATCACGAGGCCTTGATTTTGTACTGTCCGGCAGCCTGGGGTGGGCTGCATGCATGTGGGGCTTGGTGGATGTTCACCGAGCCTTTTTTGTTTCCGCTTGATTCTGCGAAGCGGTGCGTCTTGCGCTCCACCTGGGCTTCCTCCTTGCATTTCGATGTTTTGCGTTTGGACGTCCTCTTCGGTTCTCTCTGGCTTCAGGTAAGGAGGAACAATGAGAAAGAAGCCGTTCATCATCCTGGCGTCTGCTGCCTTGGCCTGCGGCCTATTCGCAGGTTGCAGCGGCAATGCCCAGGATTCGTCCGCAGATGATGCTGCGAAAGCCGAAACCGAACAGACCGAGGTATCCGACGACCAGGCTGCAGCCGACGAGGTCGCCGCGCTGATCGATGCCATCTACGTTCAGGAGCGCACCGACGAAACCGATGCCCAGTGCGAAGCAGCCAAGGCAGGTTGGGATGCGCTGACCGATGAGCAGAAGGCCCTGGTCGAAGGCGAGTATGCCGATCCGGGCTATTTCGGTGACGATACGGGCGATGCTTCCGCGGACGATCCCCGCAATGCCGACGACATCGGCGAGAACGAGATCCTGGTGGTAAGCTTCGGCACCTCGTACAACGACAGCCGTGTTCAGGATATCAAGTCCATCGAAGACGCTATCGCCGAGGCCAATCCCGATTGGTCCGTGCGTCGCGCCTTCACCGCCCAGATCATCATCAACCACATCCAGGCCCGCGATGGCGAAAAGATCGACAACATGGACCAGGCACTGCAGCGCGCCATCGATAACGGCGTGAAGAACCTGGTCATCCAGCCCACCCATCTGATGCACGGTGCCGAATACGATGAGATGATGGCCTCCATCGACGCCGTATCCGACCAGTTCGAATCCGTGAAGGTTGCCGAACCCTTGCTTGGTCCCGCAGCTGAGGACGTCAACGAAATCAACGAGGATAAGGTTGCCGTAACCGATGCCGTCGTCGATGCGGCCGCCAAGGATGCCGGCTACGAGAGCGCTCAGGCTGCTGCTGATGACGGCGTTGCCTTCGTCTTCCTGGGTCATGGTACCGCTCATGAAGCCAAGGTGGTTTACACCCAGATGCAGAATCAGATGACCGAAGCCGGTTATGCGAACGCCTTCGTGGGAACCGTCGAAGGCGAGCCCGAGGAAACCTCCGTCGACGCGGTTGCACAGGCTGTTGCCGATGCCGGTTACACCAAGGTTATCCTGCGTCCCCTCATGGTGGTTGCTGGCGACCATGCCAACAACGATATGGCCGGTGAGGATGAGGACTCCTGGAAGAGCATCTTCGAGGCGACTGGCAACTTCGATTCCGTCGAAGCCCAGATTGCGGGTCTTGGCAGCATCCCTGCCGTACAGGATCTGTACCTGGCCCACACTGCCGCGGTCATGGCGGAATAGCCGCGGTTTCCAGGGCGGGCAATACGGGCTCTGTCTAAGATGCCCGAAAGTTTAGAATGTGCGTAAAACGAAGGGCGGCCTGCCTGGGTCGCCCTTCGGGTGTGCAGGATGAAGGTTTGGAAAAACCAGTACAGGAGGATTCGGATGAAACGGTACCTTATCGCCCTTGCGGCGGCAGCGATGATGGCGGTAGGCCTTCTGGCAGGTTGCTCGGGCGCAAGCTCCAATGAGGTCTCTTCTTTGGAGGATGGCACCTATACGGTGGACTTCACCACCGACAGCAGCATGATCCATGTGAACGATGCGCTTGACGGCAAGGCAACCCTGACGGTGGAAAACGGAGAAGGCACCGTGCATGTGGTCTTCCCGTCCAAGAACATCGTCAACCTGTATCCGGGCCTTTCCGAAGAGGCCAAGACCTTGGATCAATCCCAGCTGCTCCAGCCTGTCGAAGAGGAAGTCACCTACGATGACGGTTATACCGAAACCGTGAATGCCTTCGACATCCCCGTATCGGTCATCGATGAGGAATTCGACTTGGCGCTGATCGGAACCAAGGGAAAGTGGTA
>JBJEKU010000003.1:0-30160 GCA_051878795.1 Eggerthellaceae bacterium | reverse complement strand
CCTCCACGTTGACCCAGGAAGACATCGTCGAGACCATGCGCTACATCATCGCCCTGCACAACGGCGAGGAAGGCGTCGCTACCGACGACATCGACCACTTCGGCAACCGCCGCATCCGTACGGTCGGCGAGCTGATCCAGAACCAGTTCCGCATCGGCCTGTCCCGTATGGAGCGCGTCGTCCGCGAGCGCATGAACATGCTTGAGTCCGACGACATCACCCCCCAGGGCCTGATCAACATCCGTCCTATCGTGGCGGCGATCAAGGAATTCTTCGGTTCCTCCCAGCTGTCCCAGTTCATGGACCAGTCCAACCCCGCTGCGGGCATCACCCACAAGCGCCGTCTGTCCGCACTGGGCCCCGGCGGCCTGTCCCGTGAGCGTGCAGGCTTCGAAGTCCGCGACGTACATACCAGTCACTACGGCCGCATGTGCCCCATCGAGACCCCTGAAGGCCCCAACATCGGCCTGATCGGCTCGCTGGCAACCTATGCGCGCGTCAACAGCTACGGCTTCATCGAAACCCCCTACCGCCGCGTCATCGACGGCAAGGTGACCGATGACGTCGATTACCTGACTGCAGACGAGGAAGAAACCCATACCATCGCCCAGGCGAACGAGGTCTTCGATCCCGAGACCCGCATCTTCGGCCGCACCGTCGACGGCGAGTTCGTTGCCGCAGAGCGCGTCCTGTGCCGTACCCGCAACGCCGACGGCGTCTTCGGCGACCCCGAGGAAGTTCCCGTCGACCAGGTCGACTACATGGACGTTTCCCCGCGCCAGATGGTATCCGTCGCAACTTCCCTGATTCCCTTCCTGGAGCATGACGACTGCAACCGTGCGCTCATGGGCTCCAACATGCAGCGCCAGGCAGTGCCCCTGCTGCGCCCCCAGGCTCCCCTGGTCGGTACCGGCATCGAGCACCGCATCGCGGTCGACTCCGGTGAAGTGCTGGTTGCCCAGAACGCCGGCATCGTCGACTACGTCGACGGCGAGGTCATCAACATCCTCACCGATGACGGCGAATACGACGAATACCTGGTTCCCAAGTACCAGCGCTCCAACCAGAGCGGCTGCATCAACCACCGCCCGATCGTCCGCAAGGGCTATCGCGTAGAAGTGGGCGACGTCCTGGCCGACGGTCCCTCCTGCGACCACGCAGAGCTGTCCCTGGGCCAGAACCTCATGGTTGCCTACATGCCCTGGGAAGGCTACAACTACGAGGACGCTATCATCGTCAGCGAGCGCGTCGTCGCCGAGGACCTGCTTACCAGCATCCATATCAGCGAGTACGAGATCGACGCCCGCGACACCAAGCTGGGACCCGAGGAAATCACCCGCGAGATCCCCAATATCGCCGAGGAAATGGTTTCCGACCTGGACGCAGAGGGCATCATCCGCATCGGCGCGGAAGTGAAGCCCGGCGACGTGCTGGTCGGCAAGGTAACCCCCAAGGGCGAAACCGAGCTGACCGCTGAAGAGCGCCTGCTGCGCGCCATCTTCGGCGAGAAGGCACGCGAGGTCCGCGACACCTCCCTGAAGGTGCCCCATGGCGCAGGCGGACGCGTTATCGGCATCAACCGTTCCAGCCGTGCGGCAGGCGATGACCTGGCTCCCGGCGTGAACGAGCTCATCCGCGTCTACATCGCCCAGAAGCGCAAGGTCCAGCAGGGCGACAAGCTGTCCGGCCGCCACGGCAACAAGGGTGTTATCTCCCGCGTCCTGCCCGTGGAGGACATGCCCTATCTGGCAGACGGCACTCCCATCGACGTCATCCTGAACCCCCTGGGCGTTCCCTCCCGTATGAATGTCGGCCAGCTGTTGGAATGCCACCTGGGCTGGGCTGCTAAGTGGGGCTGGTCCGACGACGAGAACAGCACCGAGCCCGTGGAAGGACCCATGTTCGTCTCCACCCCCGTCTTCGACGGCGCGACCGAAGAGGAGATCTCCGACGTCATCATGAAGGCGAACCGCAACCTGCTCAACATCAACCGCGCCAAGTACGGCGACCTGGCCCGCGACGAGTTCGTGCCGCAGCTTTCCGCTACCGGTAAGGTCACCCTGTACGACGGCCGCACCGGCGAGCCCTTCCGCGAACAGATCACCGTCGGCTTCCCCTACATCCTGAAGCTGGGCCACATGGTCGACGACAAGATCCACGCCCGTTCCACCGGCCCCTACAGCCTAATCACCCAGCAGCCCCTGGGCGGCAAGGCGCAGTTCGGCGGCCAGCGCTTCGGCGAGATGGAAGTTTGGGCGCTGTACGCATACGGCGCTTCCAACGTGCTGCAGGAGATCCTGACCGTGAAGTCCGACGACACCGTGGGCCGCGTCAAGGCATACGAGTCCATCGTCAAGGGCGAGAACCTGCCCGCGGCAGAGGTTCCCGAGTCCTTCAAGGTTCTGGTCAAGGAAATGAAGTCCCTGTGCCTGAACGTCGAGCTGGAAGGCAACGGCGAAACCGTTTCCCTCAACGACGGGGAAGACGAGCAGGAAGAAGCCGCGGATATGCTGGCAAGCATGGCGGCGGACGCTGCCAAGACCGCGAACGAGGAAGGGGAAGACCTTTCCGACATCGCAGCCGCGCTGAGCAATCTGATCGGTGAGGACCTGAAAGAAATGAATGAAGAAAACGAGCTTATCGGCGGGGAGGAAGAATAATGACTGAATACGATGTCAACAACTTCGAAGCTCTGCGCATCTCCCTGGCCAGTTCCGAGGATATCCGCAACTGGTCCTGTGGCGAGGTTAAGAAGCCCGAAACCATCAACTACCGCACCCTCAAGCCCGAAAAGGACGGTCTTTTCTGCGAGAAGATCTTCGGTCCCACCAAGGACTGGGAGTGCGCCTGCGGCAAGTACAAGCGCGTCCGCTTCAAGGGCATCGTCTGCGAGCGCTGCGGCGTCGAGGTAACCCGTAACAAGGTTCGCCGCGAGCGCATGGGCCACATCGAACTGGCGGCTCCCGTCAGCCATATCTGGTATTTCAAGGGCTCCCCGTCCCGTCTGGGTTATCTGCTGGAGATTCCCCCGAAAGACCTTGAGAAGGTGCTGTACTTCGCCAGCTCCATCATCACCTCCGTCGACAAGGAAGCCCGCGAAGAGGACTTCGAGGACCTGCGCGACGAGCTTGAAGCCGATTTGGAAGAAATCGATGCAGAGCGCGACCGCATCATCGAGGCGACCCGCCGCCTGTCTTCCGACTACGTGCCCGAAGACGACGAGTTCGTCGACGATATCGATGACGACGAGCGCCTGACTCCCGAAGAGGTCGAGGAAGAGATCGCCGACATCTACGAGGAATTCAACGAGCGCAAGGCACTGCGCAGCGAGGCATTCGAGGCTTTCATGAAGATCGAGCCCAAGCAGCTCATCTCCGACGAGAGCCTGTACCGCGAAATGCGCATGAACTACCACGAGTACTTCGAGGGCGGCATGGGCGCAGAGGCCATCCGCGACCTGCTCGACGACATGGATCTGGAAGAAACCGCAAAGGAGCTTGCGGAAATCATCGAGACCGGCAAGGGCCAGAAGCGAGTGAAGGCCATCAAGCGCCTGAAGGTGGTCGATGCCTTCCTGAAGAGCAGGAACAAGCCTTCCGACATGATCCTGGAAGTCATCCCCGTCATCCCGCCCGACCTGCGCCCCATGGTGCAGCTCGACGGCGGCCGCTTCGCGACCAGCGACTTGAATGACCTGTACCGTCGCGTCATCAACCGCAACAACCGCCTGAAGCGCCTGCTCGATCTGGGTGCCCCCGAAATCATCACCAATAACGAAAAGCGCATGCTGCAGGAAGCAGTCGACAGCCTGTTCGACAACGGCCGTCGCGGCCGCCCCGTCACCGGCCCCGGCAACCGTCCCCTGAAGAGCCTTTCCGACATGCTGAAGGGCAAGCAGGGCCGCTTCCGCCAGAACCTGCTGGGTAAGCGCGTCGACTATTCCGGCCGTTCCGTAATCGTCGTCGGCCCCACCCTGCAGATGCATCAGTGCGGCCTGCCTTCCGCCATGGCGCTGGAGCTGTTCAAGCCCTTCGTCATGAAGCGCCTGGTAGAGCTTGAATATGCTGCCAATATCAAGGCTGCCAAGCGTGCGGTAGACCGCGGCGCAAGCTACGTCTGGGACGTTCTGGAGGAAGTCATCACCGAGCATCCCGTCCTGCTGAACCGCGCTCCCACCCTGCACCGTCTGGGCATCCAGGCATTCGAGCCCGTGCTGGTCGAAGGCAAGGCCATCAAGCTGCATCCTCTGGTCTGCACCGCGTTCAACGCCGACTTCGATGGCGACCAGATGGCAGTGCATGTGCCCCTGGGCAACGAAGCCCAGGCCGAGGCCCGCGTGCTCATGCTCTCCGCGAACAACATCAAGTCCCCGGCACACGGCCGTCCCCTGACCGTTCCCACCCAGGACATGATCATCGGCCTGTACTACCTCACTTCCGCCCGCGACGGCTTCATGGGCGAAGGCCGTGCGTTCATCGACTTCGATGACGCGCTGAACGCCTATGACGCCCGCGCCGATCTGGACCTGCAGGCG
This sequence comes from Eggerthellaceae bacterium, assembly GCA_051878795.1. Classification (GTDB taxonomy): domain Bacteria; phylum Actinomycetota; class Coriobacteriia; order Coriobacteriales; family Eggerthellaceae; genus W1P20-047. Next base: position 25,626 of record JBJEKU010000003.1, on the reverse strand, counting down.
AAGTGCCAGGTGCGTCTGACCAGCGACACCACCGTCGCCGTGGCCCACGACGAGTTCGTGGAATACGCTGCGGGCACCCGCCTGGAGACCACCGTCGGCCGCATCATCTTCAACCGCGTGCTGCCTGACGACTATCCCTTCCTGAACTATGTCATGAACAAGAAGGAGATCAGCCGCCTGGTCGAGGATTGCTGCAACCACTACACCGTTTCCGAGATGGAACCCATCCTGGATGGTCTGAAGAGCGCAGGCTTCCACTATGCGACCCGTGCAGGCATCACCGTTTCCGTCTATGACGCCACCGTGCCTCCCAGCAAGAAGGAGATCCTGGCCGAAGCAGACGAGAAGGTCGCCGCTATCCAGGAAGACTACGAGATGGGTCTGATGGCAGACGAAGAGCGCCATCGCCAGGTAGTCGATGTCTGGAATGCCGCGAACGAGGAAGTCGGCGAGGCCATGGCGGACAACTTCGACCGCTTCAACCCCATCTACATGATGGCGTTCTCCGGTGCACGAGGCAACATCAAGCAGATCCGACAGCTCGCTGGTATGCGCGGCCTGATGTCCGACCCCAAGGGCGAGATCATCGACCGTCCTATCAAGGCGAACTTCCGCGAGGGCCTGTCCGTTCTGGAATACTTCATCAGCTCCCACGGCGCACGTAAGGGCCTGGCTGACACCGCTCTGCGTACCGCGGACTCCGGTTACCTTACCCGCCGTCTGGTCGACGTTGCCCAGGATGTCATCATCCGCGAGCTGGATTGCGGCGCAACCGAAGGCGTGCCCTATCCCCTGCGCAATTCCAAGGGCGAGGTCGACGGCAACCTGGTGGGCCGCTGCCTGAGCGAGCCTGCGGTCACCCCCGAAGGCGAGGTGCTGCTGGAGGCGGGCGAGTACATCAACAGTGTTGCCGTTCTGAAGCGCTTCGATGCCGCAGGCGTCGAGGAAGTGACCATCCGCACGGTCATGACCTGCCACGCAACCCATGGTGTCTGCCAGAAGTGCTATGGCTGGGACCTGGCCACCGGCCGCCCTGTCAACATCGGCACTGCAGTCGGCATCATCGCAGCCCAGTCCATCGGCGAGCCCGGCACCCAGCTGACCATGCGTACCTTCCATACCGGTGGCGTCGCGGGTGACGACATCACCCACGGTCTTCCCCGTGTTACCGAGCTGTTCGAGGCCCGCAAGCCCAAGGGCCAGGCGGTTCTGGCGGAAATCGCAGGTACCCTGCAGGTATTCGGCGACAAGCAGTCCAAGACCCTGACCATCCATGACCAGGAAGGCAACTATCGCGAGTACGTGGTCTCCGCCCGTGCCCAGCTGCTCCCCGGCGTCGTGGACGGCTGCCAGGTCAAGGTGGGCCAGCAGCTCACCAAGGGCTCTGTCAACCCGCACGACCTGCTGCGCCTGACCGACCCCAATACCATCCTGCGCTACATCGTGGGACAGGTCCAGGAAGTGTATGTAAGCCAGGGCGTGGACATCAACGACAAGCACATCGAGGTCATCGCACGCCAGATGCTGCGCAAGGTCACCGTCCTCGATGCCGGCGATTCCGACTACCTGCCTGGACGCCAGGTCAACCGCTACGAGTTCGAAGACACCGTCAACGAACTGGTGCTGGAAGGCAAGCAGCCTCCCGTCGGCCAGCCTCTGCTGCTGGGTATCACCAAGGCATCCCTGGCTACCGACAGCTGGCTTTCCGCCGCGTCCTTCCAGGAGACCACCAAGGTGCTCACCGATGCCGCTATCGAAGGCAAGACCGATACCCTGGCGGGCCTGAAGGAGAACGTCATCATCGGCAAGCCCATCCCTGCAGGCACCGGCCTGAAGCGCTACCACGAAGTGGGCCTGACCTACAGGGGCGTGCCCGTTTCCAAGGAGGAAACCGAGCAGCTGCCCGAATATGCTCCCGCAGAACTGCGCGAGATCGAGGACATGATGCCGCAGCCCCAGGATTGGACCATGGAAGGCGAAGGCTACATGAACATGCCCGGCAGCTATGCCAGCTACTTCAGCGGTGTGGGCTCGGGCGGCCGTGCACAGCAGCTTTCCGACGAGGATGCGCGCCTGTACCTGTACGACGACCTGGGAGTTTCCCAGCGTTGGGCGAACAAGTTCAGCGAGGCCGGTATCGAGACCGTTGCAGACCTGCTCGATTACACCGAGGACGATCTGCTGCGCATCGAAGGCATCGGTGGCAAGGCCATCGAGGAACTGAAGGCCGGACTGGAAGCGCGCGGTCTGCTTTACGTCATCGAGGACAACCTGAATGCCTCCAACGACGACATGAGCCAGCTGCTCGACATGGTCTTCTCTCCCGATGACACCATCCTCATCGGCGGTGGCGAGCCTGCCACCTTCAATACCGATGGCGAGGACATGCTGGGCGAGGCGCTGCCGCCCCGTTCCTACCAGCGCAACCTGGAAGAGCTCGATGCCCTTCTGGGCAACGTCGGCGGGTTGGGCTTCAGCCTTTCCAACGTGGACGACATCATGATCGGCGCTTCTTCCGATGAAGAGGGCGAAGCCGCCGAGGGCGATGCTTCCGAAGAAGGGTAGCAGTCGCGACAACGAGTCTTTTGGCGGGGCGTTGCAATGGCGCCCCGCTTTTCTTCAAGAAGAGGAAACGAAGATGAGCGAGAAGACCTACGTGCCCGAAGGGCAGAATCCGCCTGCAAGCCAGATTGGGGCGACGATGGAGGCCTTGGCTTCCACAATCGCCGCGCGCAGGGACGCGGGAGAGGAAAGCTATACGTATCGCCTGCTTAACGGTAATATCGACACCGTGTTGAAAAAGGTGATGGAAGAAGCGGGCGAAGTGGCCCTTGCTGCGAAGGACGGGGAACCCGACCACCTTCGCTACGAGGCCGCCGATGTGGTGTACCACCTGCTGGTGGTGCTCGAACGCTTCGGAATCAGCGTGGATGAATTCGCGGCAGAGCTGAACATGCGCATGTGCGACGAAGAGCGCCCCGAAGGCGCTGTCCGCCTGCATGGCGAATTCGTGAAAAGGGGGAAGTAATGGCAAAGCTGTTCGGTACCGATGGTGCCCGCGGTGTAGCGAATAAGGAACTGACCTGCGAGATCGCCTTCAGGCTGGGTCAGGCGGCTGTTCGCTTCCTGGGCAAGACCATCGTGGTGGGCAAGGACACGCGACTTTCCGGCGACATGCTGGAATCCGCGCTCAACGCGGGCATCATGTCCGCAGGCGGCAATGTGCTGCAATTGGGCGTCATTCCCACGCCTGCCGTGGCTTTGCTGACCCGCCGGCTCGTTGCCGACGGCGGCGTCGTTATCAGCGCATCCCATAATCCCCCGGAATACAACGGGATCAAATTCTTCGACAGGGAAGGCTATAAGCTCCCCGTCGATTTGGAGCATCGCATCGAGGCCTTCGTGGGCGAAGGCGGCATCCCCGCCGACGAGCTTCCCGGCGGTGACGAAGTGGGCACCGTCCTGCCCGTCGAGGATGCGGTGGAAATCTACATCGAGCATGCGGTAGATACCGTGCGCAGCCAGGGGATCGATTTCTCTTCCTGGCGTATTGCGTTGGATGTGGCCCATGGTGCCGCTGCCGTTGCGAGTGCCGAGGCGCTGCGTCGCCTGGGTGCCGAGGTCGTGGTGATCAACGAGGATTATTGCGGGACCGACATCAACGTGAAGTGCGGTTCCACCTATCTGGAACCCCTGCGCCAGCTGGTATGCAAGACCCGCGCCCATGTGGGAATCGCCCATGACGGCGATGCGGACCGCGTGCTGTTCGTGGATGCCCACGGAAACGATATCGATGGCGACATGGTTGAAGCGGCCTGCGCAATCGACCTGAAGAAGCGCGGGTTGCTGCGCGGAGACACCGTCGTTTCCACCGTCATGTGCAACCTGGGCTTCGTGCATGCCATGCGCGAAGCGGGTATCGAGGTCGAGCAGACCGCAGTGGGCGACCGCCACGTTCTCGAGCGCATGCGCGAGGGCGGCTACGTGCTGGGCGGCGAGCAGAGCGGGCATACCATCTTCCTTGATTACAACACCACGGGAGACGGCCTTGTCACTGCATGCCAGTTCCTCGCCGCGATCACCCGCGGCGACTCCACTGCGCAAACCGCGGCGGCGGCGATGATGCGCTTCCCGCAGGAGCTCATCAACGTGCGCGTGACCGACAAGGACGCCGTTGCGGGAAACGTTGCCATCCATAGAGCGATCGTTGCAGCCGAAGAGGAAATGGGCGAAAGCGGCCGCGTGCTGGTGCGTGCGAGCGGCACCGAGCCCTTGATCCGCGTCATGGTGGAAGCGGCTTCCGCAGAAGAGGCGAAGCGCCATGCGACCGCCATTGCCGACGTGGTGACGGCGGAGTTGGGTGCATAACCTGCGTTCGAGCCTTCTAGCAGCTTGCTGCGGATGCCTATGGCCTGCCGGATGCTTAGAATCGGATAGAAGAAATCAGGGCGTCGTCCGTTTAGGGCGGCGCCCTTCCTTTTGCGGGAAAAGCAGGCATTTCAAGGAATATTATTCTTAAGCGAGAATAATATTCCTTTATACTCGAACGAGGATAATAGGAGTCCGGCATACCGGTTATCCGGAGCCGTTATAAGGAAAGGATCGTGATGAAGAAACACACGAGAAGGCTTTTCGCCCTCGCCTGCGGACTCGCGCTTGCATGCATGTTCATGTTCGGCTGCAGCAGCTCTTCCGATGATTCCGCCCAGGAAGGTGCGGAAGCGGAAAACGGCGAATCCGTGCAGCTGCAGATCTTCGCTGCGAACTCGCTGTCGAAGGCAATGGAGGAAGCCCAGGCAGCCTATACCGAGACCAATCCCAATGTCACCTTCGCGGACACCCAGTACAAGAGCTCCGGCGAGCTCAATGAGATGCTCGCTGCAGGTTCCGAGGCGGACATCCTGATTTCTGCCTCCAAGGGTAAGATGGATGATGCCGAAACCGAAGGCTATGTCGATCCCGAAACCAGGTTCAACCTGTTCGTGAACGATTTGGTCATGGTCACCGCCGAGGATAATGACAGCATCGACGAACTGACTTTGGACGATATCGCAACCGGTGAATACACCGTGTGCGTCGGTGACGATTCCGTACCTGCAGGCAACTATGCGAACCAGTCTCTGAGCACCGTGGGATGCTTCAACGATCCCAACGGCGCAACTGGTTCCGATAGCGAAGGCAAGGCCGACGGCACCGATGCCTATGCCGGAACCCCGCTCGAGGGCAAGGTTGTCACCGACGCCTCCGTCGGCAATGTCTGCAGCCATGCCGAAAGCGGCGATGTCGATGTGGCATTCGTGTACACTTCGGACGTATATCGATTCGGCGGCGTGAAGGTAGTGGGAGTGGTTCCCGCCGACACCCATAAGAACATCGTCTATCCTGCAAGCGTTTGCAGCGACTCTGCGAACGCCCAGGCTGCCCAGGATTTCCTGACCTGGTGCGCGGAAGATCCCGCAGCTGCCCAGATCTGGGAGAAGTGGGGCTTCGAGCTCGCAGCAGAATAAGCGCGCTTGTTTATTCGGAAAACGAAGGGGCGGCGGTATCGCCGCCCCTTTTCATGGAAAGGCGGTTTTGAAAGGTGGCCCTGACAATCAAGCGTTCGGCAGTTGCGGTTCTGGCGATGGCTCTTTGGCTTCTTGCCCTGGTCCTTCCCCTGCCCGCCTTCGCGCAGGATCCTGATTCCGGAACGCAGGGCGAAGGGGAGCTTGCGGTTTCGGCGGAAGGCGACGCGGCCTACGAGCAGGGTGCCTCCTTTGCGCTCGAAGGCTTCAGCCGCGCACAGGTGGGCTCGAGCGCGCCTGTGGGCGGGAAATCCTATGGCTACCATTTTCTCGCGGGCGCCGATCCGTCGCAGATATCCCTCATCGCAACCGAGGGTCTGGTAGTGGTCCATGTTCCCGAAGATGCGGCGGTTTCGTTCGGGATAGATGTATCGGATCCTGGGGATACCGCAACCCTGCAGGCCTGTCTCGACGCGCTCGACCGAGCGAATGCCAACGGCGGGGCCCTGATCGCCCTGGAAGACGAATGGGTGTTCACGGGCGAGGATTCGGTCCAGATAGACGGAGTGGTTTTCTCCTTCGGGCGGGAGCTGAAGGAAGGGTTCTTCTACGATACCGTCGAGGGAGCCGATGGAAGCGATGCCACCGATCCGGCGAATCCCGTCTACGTGGATATCACCCATGCATGCTTCGCGAGTGCGGTCGATCCAGGCCAGGCACAGATTGCCGAAGAGCCGTCTGCAATCGACAAATGCCTTTCCTTTTTGAAGACGGTGAACTTCTCGCCCCTCTGGGTGACTCTGAAGACCTCGCTTACCGCGATCGTCATCGTGTTCGTGCTGGGTCTGCTCGCAGCATGGTGGTCGCTGCGCTGTCCCCCGCGCGTGCGCGATGTGGCGGATGCCATCTTCACCATCCCTATGGTGCTGCCCCCAACGGTGTGCGGCTTCCTGTTGCTCTTGCTTTTGGGGAAGAACACGCCTGTGGGCAGCTGGTTCATCGAGGTGGGCTTCCCGCTTGTGTTCAGCTGGGTTTCCACGGTGATTGCCGCCGTGGTGGTGTCCTTCCCGCTCATGTACCGCAGCGCCCGCGGTGCCTTCGAAAGCCTCGATCCCAATATGCTGGATGCGGCACGTACCTTGGGATGGAGCGATGCGCGCATCTTCTTCAGGCTCATGCTGCCGCTTTCGTGGAGCAGCATCGCAGCGGGAACGGTGCTGGCCTTTGCCCGTGCATTGGGGGAGTTCGGGGCGACCCTGTTCCTTGCCGGCAATTATCTGGGAATCACCAGGACCATCCCCATCGCCATCTACTTCGAGTGGATGAACGGCAATACCGGGGTGGCGCTGTTCTGGACGGCCGTGATCCTGGTGTTCAGCTTCGCGGTCATCCTGTTCATAAACCTGTGGGGACGCCGCGCAACGGGTTATAGGAAGGGGGCGAACGGACGATGAGCCTTCAGGCGAGGATCAAGAAGGATTTCGGGTCCTTTTCCCTGGATGTCGATTTCCAAACGGGTGATGGGGTCTTCGGCCTCTTGGGTGCCTCGGGCTGTGGGAAGAGCCTGATCATGCGCTGTATCGCGGGTGTGGAAAAACCCGACGGGGGGCGCATCGTGGTCAATGGCACCGTCTTCTTCGATTCGGAAGAGGGGATCAACCTGACGCCTCAGCAGCGCAAGACCGCCCTGCTGTTCCAGAACTACATGCTCTTCCCCAACCTGACGGTGGAGCAGAATGTGGCGGCGGGTATCGACCCTAAGGCAGAGAAGGCCGAACGCGCCCGCATCGTGGAAGACGAGCTCGCCCGCTTCGACTTGGGGCATTTCAGGAAGCGCTACCCCTCGCAGCTTTCAGGTGGCCAGCAGCAGCGCGTGGCGCTCGCCCGCATGCTCGCTGCGCGTCCGCAGATCCTCATGCTCGACGAGCCCTTTTCCGCGCTTGATTCGCATCTGAAGGGCCTGCTCGAGCAGAACCTGGCGGGCCTGTTCGATGAATTTTCCGGAACGGTGCTGTACGTAAGCCACGATATCGACGAGGCCTTGCGCTTCTGCGATAGCATCGCCGTGGTCGACAACGGCCGCATCCGGCAGATCGGCGCGGGGCGCGAGGTGGTGGACCGCCCCAGCAGCCTTGCCGCGCTCAAGCTGTCGGGCTGCAAGAACGTCACCGATGCCGAGCGCACCGGTCCGAACAGCGTGTACTGCCCGCGCTGGGGGGTAGAGCTCGTCTGCGCCGAACCCGTTCCCGAAGGAGTGCGCTATGCGGGGGTGAGGGCGTTCCGTATCGAGCAGGTCTCCGAACCGGGCGAGAACGTGTTCCGGATGCGTGTCGACCGTGCGAGCGATTCGCGTTTCGACCGCACGGTGATACTCGGTTTCCTCGATTGCAGGCACGCTGATGGGAACAAGGAGGAATGGGGCAGCATGCATTCCCTGCATCAGAGCCTGATCTGGCGCATCGATCTGCTGCAGGAAAGGGAATTTCCCCTACCGCAAGCCGGGGATGAGGTGTTGGTGTATCTGCGACCAGATAGAATCTACCTTGCGTGCGAGTGATCAATCGTACGGCGGTATCCATGATGTGGAAAGGAGCGGGTGATGAGGGACGGGCACGGCCGCAGGATCGACTACATGCGCATCTCGCTGACCGATCGCTGCAATCTGCGCTGCATCTACTGCATGCCGGCAGAGGGCATCGTCCAGGTCCCGCATGACCGGATCCTGCGCCTTTCCGAAATAGAGCGCCTGGTGCGTATCGCTGCCCAGATGGGGGTGGAGCGCATCCGCCTGACTGGGGGCGAGCCCCTGGTTCGCCGTGGTGTGGTCGACTTGGTTGCGGCCATCGCATCTACTCCGGGAATCAAGGACGTATCCCTGACCACGAACGGCATCCTGCTCCCACGCTATGCCGCCGATTTGAAGCAAGCGGGGCTGCGGCGCGTGAACATCTCGCTCGACACCCTCGATGCGGTGCAGTACCGCCAGATCACCCGCGGTGGAGATATCACATCCGCAATAGCGGGAATCGAATCGTCTCTGGAGGCGGGTTTCTCCCCCGTGAAGATCAACGCAGTCGCCGTGCGCAGCCTGGACCAGGATTTCTGGACCTTCGCGCGGCTTTCGGTCGACCGTCCCCTCCATGTGCGTTTCATCGAGTACATGCCGGTCGGGGATTCCTCCGGCGTCTGCGGTTGCGGTTGGGGCCCCGAAGAGGTGGTGAGCTGCGATCAGATCAGGGAGCGGATCAACCGCCGCGCTTTGGACGAAGGCGTGGAGGGGCTGGTCCCTGCAGGGGGCAGCCCCGAAGGCGCCGGTCCTGCGCGCTACTTCGAGTTTCCCGGGGCACGGGGTACCGTGGGTTTCATTTCCCCCCTCTCGCGCCACTTCTGCGGTGAGTGCAACCGCATCCGCGTAACCTCCATGGGCAAGATCCGTCCCTGCTTGTTCTCCGATGAGGAGCTGGATGTGCGCGAGGCGCTGCGCTGCGGCAGCGACGATGCGGTGCGCGAGGTTTTGGCCCATGCCCTGCGCATGAAGCCCGAAGAGCATGGGAATCCAAGCAGCGCCCATGCGACCAGCACGAACATGAACCGGATAGGCGGCTAGGGAGTTTCGTCCTTCGTGCAGCGCGCAAACCAGGGTGCGTACTTGCAGAAGCGATGCAGGTGTCGGCAGGGGCCGTGCCTTCGTCGGGTTCCGCCTTCGCAAGGGAAGGGCAGTCGGTTCTGCCAGGGTGCCCTGGAAGGCATCCGTACGGCAATGGAAAAGCGAGGAGGGGTTATGGAAAAGCTCACCCATATCGACGAAAAGGGCCAGGTCCGTATGGTGGACGTGGGGTTGAAGGACGACACGAAGCGCATCGCCGTGGCGGAGGGTTTCATTTCCATGGATCCGGGAACCTTGGCCGCGATCGTGGACGGCACTGCATCGAAGGGCGACGTGCTCGCCTGTGCCAGGGTGGCGGGCGTGATGGCCGCGAAGCAGACTTTTTCGCTCATTCCCATGTGCCATCCGCTGCTCATCACCAAGGCCCAGGTGGAATGCGAGCTCGTGCATGCAGGCGAGCGCGAAGACGGCTTGGTGGGAATCCGCGTGCAGGCCACCTGCGGCGTGACCGGCAAGACGGGCATCGAGATGGAGGCGCTCACGGCGGCAAGTATCGCGTGCTTGACCATCTACGACATGTGCAAGGCGATGGACCGCGGCATGCAGATCGGCGAGATCCGCCTGCTGCGCAAGGAAGGCGGAAAATCCGGCCTTTGGGTGCGAGAGTAGGGCAAGGAAGCGGCTTTCCCCGCATGATGCCGGCTTGTTGTGTGATAGACTTAACAAGTTGCGGTCGGCTTCAGCCGGCTACTACCACAGATACATCAAGACCAGTTCGACGAAAGAAGCAATATGTCAGGGCATTCTAAATGGGCAACTACCAAGCATCGTAAAGCTGCACAGGATGCGAAGCGCTCTGCGTTGTTCGGCAAGCTGTCTCGTAACATCACGGTGGCAGCCAAGGAGGGCGGCGACCCCAACCCCGAAAACAACGCATCCCTCGCTGCTGCAATCGAAAAGGCAAAGGCGAACTCCCTGCCTAAGGACAAGATCAAGACCGCTATCGACAAGGCATTCGGCGCCGGCAAGGACGCTGCCAACTACGAGAGCAAGGTCTACGAAGGCTATGGTCCCTGCGGCATCGCCATCTACTGCGAGGCTCTGACCGACAACGTCAACCGTACCGCAGCCGACGTCCGCTCCGCATTCTCCCATGCTGGCGGTAACCTGGGCACCAGCGGATCGGTTGCCTTCCAGTTCGAGCGCAAGGGCCAGATCCTGGTCGAGAAGATCATCAAGAGCGAGGACAAGAAGGTCGCCGACAAGGAAAACGCCGTCGACGAGGACGAGTTCATGATGGTCGTCGCCGAAGCCGGCGGCACCGACTACGAGGATGCTGAAGACGAATGGGTCGTCTACACCGCTCCCACCGACCTGATGGCTGTTAAGAACGGCCTGGAAGAACAGGGCGTCGAAACCAAGGGCGCAGAATTCGTCATGGTTCCCACTACTCCCACCGCCGTCTCCGTCAGCGACGCAAAGAAGGTCCTGCGCCTGGTCGACCGTCTGGAAGAGCTGGAAGACCTCCAGGCCGTCTACCACACCATGGACCTCACCGACGAGATCCTGGCTGCCTTGGAAGAGGAATAAACGGTTTCCTTCGTTTCCTACAGCTAGTTGCCAAACGAGCCGCGTATTCCGCGGCTCGTTTTATCATGGGAGCCGGCTGAGAAAGCGCCTGATAAACCAAGATGCAGGCGCACAACCATTCATGGCGAAAGGAAACACCATGGGATTCTTGGATGATCTGGGCGGCAAGCTCAATCGCGGGGCGGAAATCACCGCACGTACCGGCAAGAACATCAAGCTGAAGGCCCAGCTTGCCGAAAAGAAGGCCCAGCGCAACGCAGCATGCGCGCGTTTGGGAGAGGCGGTTTTCAACGAGAGCAAAGCAGATTCCGCAAGGTTTGACGACCTGAAGGATCAAATCTCCGCTATCGCCGAAATCGACGATGCCATCGAGGCCATCCAGTCCGATTTGGACAAGATCGCCGAAGATGCGGCGGCATCTGCCCGTTCCTACGTGACGGGAACCTGCCCTACCTGCGGATATCGTCCCAACCAGGGCGATGCCTATTGCAGCCGTTGCGGGAGCAAGATCCCCGATCAAGACGGCTTCGCACAGGATGACCCCTTTACGGCAAACGGCGCACCCATCGACGTCGAACCTGTCGAAGAGGAGCAGGCGCAGCAGGCGGCTGCTTCGGAAAAGCCTGCGTGGGCACGCAATATCCCTACCGAGTAGATTTTGCTTGCGTTGCACGGGGTCTATCCGTGTGGTAAGGAAAAGGACGCTTGCCGCAAGGGCGGTGCATTCCGCAGGGAATCGATACGGAAAGAAGGCCGGCTCCGGGGCAACCCGGAACCGGCTTTCTTGCGCCTTGCGATTTCCCGCCGCTCTCATTTCCCGCATCCCGCCGTCCCCCGAAGAAAATAAAATGAAGCCCCATGCTTTAGCACTCTACTGTGATAAAGTATCGCAGGCGGGTGGATGCCCTGTCCGCTTACAGGCAAGACGAGCATGGAAACATTGCCAACACGCCCGGGAAAAAGTACTATGTAATGTTGCGATAAAACGTCATGAATAGAGGAATATCCTATGGATTTTGTTACGCCTTCCGGCTTCAGGGACATCCTTCCCGATGAGGCATTGCGTCGCGAGCAGATCATCTCGCGTGTGCAGGCTTGCCTGGCATCGCGCGGCTATGCCCCCATCGAAACCCCTACCCTGGAAAACATCGAGGTGCTCGATGCAGTGACCAGCCTTCCCGGCGTCCCCTTCCGCTTCTTCGATGCCTCGGGCGACCTTCTGGCATTGCGTCCCGACGTGACCATGCAGGTGGCTCGCATGTGCGCCACGCGTCTGCGCGGGGAAGAAGGCCCCTTCCGCTTCCGTTACGTTCAGCGCGTCTTCCGCGAAGCGGATGGGATGGCGACTTCCCGCGAGGTGACCCAGATCGGCATCGAGGACATCGATTCCGACGGTGCCGAATCCGACGCCGGGATTCTGGCTCTGTTCGCGGAAAGCCTCCAGCTCTGCGGCCTTGACGACTTCGTCATCGCCCTGGGTACGGCAAGCGTGCTGCGCAATGTGCTCGCGGCATCGCCTGCGTCCGGCGACTGGAAGAACCAGGCGATGCGCGCCTATCAGGAAGGCAATTTCGTAGAGCTTGCCAGGCTGGCCGCTCTGCCCGAGGCTCCTGCCGAGCATGCGCAGGTCCTGTGCCGGATGGCGGGCATTCGAGGCGGGCGCGAGGCGATCGACCGGGTGCGCGGCTTGGTCGCGCCCCTGGGCTGCGAGTGCGGTCTCGACGAGCTGGAAACGGCGTTCGGCCGTTTGACGGAGATGGGCCTGGAAGATAAGCTGCTCATCGATTTCAGCCTTTCCAGCACGTTCAGCTATTACACGGGCTTTATCTTCGAGGCCTATGCGCCCGGTTTGGGCGAGCGCATCGGATCGGGTGGCCGCTACGATGCCATGATCGCCGCTTTCGACGGCAAACCCCGTCCTTCTGCGGGTTTCGCCCTGTATCTGGAACAGGTCATGGCGGCGCTCGATATGCAGGGGAAGCACGATAGCACCTGCCCGCTGCGCATTGCGGTTCCCAAAGGCTCGCTCAATGCGGACACCATCAAGTCGCTTTCCCGTGCGGGTCTTGATATTACCGGCCTGGAGAATCCCGGTCGCCAGCTGATCATATCCAACCCCGGCGTCGACTACATCATCGTGCGTCCCACCGATGCGCCGGTCTTCGTCTCCCTGGGTGCCGCCGATTGCGGCATCTGCGGAAAGGACAGCTTGCTCGAGGCCCAGCCCAATGTGGTGGAGTTGGTGGATCTGAAGTTCGGCGGCTGCCGCTTCGTGGTTGCGGAGCCTGCGGGCGCCACCCCTGCCGTGGAAGAGCGCTACCGCAAGCTGGGCTCCATCCGCGTTGCCACCAAGTACCCGCGCATCACCCGTTCCTACTACGACCGCGTGGGCATGCAGGTGGAGATTGTGAAGCTCCACGGCAATATCGAGCTCGCACCGCTCACCGGTATGGCGGAACGCATCATCGACATCACCGCGACGGGCACCACCCTGCGCGAGAACAACCTTTCGGTGGTGGATGAGGTATTGGATTCCACCGCACGTTTCTTTGCCAATCCTTGCGCATTCCGTACAGATGAGCGCGTTATCGCGCTTGCGGCTGCGCTGCAAGACCAAGTAGAGGAGCAGTAATATGCGTCGAGTAGAACTGAAGCAGGGAGAGCGCTTCAACGAAGGGCATCTCAAGCGCACCGGTGCCTTCAATGCGAAGGCCCTGAAGGCCGCAACCGATATCGTCGAGGACGTGCGCGCCCGCGGCGACGAGGCAGTGCGCGAATACACCGAGCGCTTCGACGGCGTGAAGCTGGAGAGCTTCCGTGTCAGCCAGGAAGCGATCGATGCCGCGCTGGAAAAGGTGAGCCCCGAGCTTTCCCAGGCGCTGCAGCATGCTGCCGCGCAGATCCGCGACTTCCACGAACGCCAGCTTCGCCAGAGCTGGATGGACGTTCGCGAGAACGGCGCCATCGTAGGTACCAAGTACGAGCCTATCGAGGCTGTGGGCATCTACGTTCCCGGCGGCCGTGCCCTGTATCCCTCTTCCGTGCTCATGAATGCACTGCCTGCATCCGTTGCAGGCGTGAAGCGCATCGCTTGCGTGACCCCGCCTACCAAGGACGGCTCCCTGGATCCCGCCGTCATCGAGGCATGCCGCATCTCCGGCGTGAACGAGATCTATTCCATCGGCGGCGCCCAGGCGATTGCCGCGCTGGCATACGGTACCGAAACCATCCCCGCTGTCTCCAAGATCACCGGCCCGGGCAACGCCTTCGTCGCTGCTGCCAAGAAGATCGTCTCCGGTGATGTGGGAATCGACATGATCGCCGGTCCTTCCGAGGTCTGCGTGGTTGCCGACGAGCAGGCCGACCCCTCCATGGTGGCTATCGACCTGATGGCCCAGGCGGAGCACGACCCTCTGGCAAGCTGCTATCTGGTGGTTTTCAGCAACGAGTACGCGGACAAGGTGCTCGCCGCCATCGACGATCATCTGAAGCGCTCCACCCGTGCGGAGATCACTTCCGCATCCCTGAACGACCAGGGCCTGATCGTGGTCTGCCCCGACATGGAAACCGCTTTGGGTGCTGTGAACGTGATCGCCCCCGAGCATTTGGAAATGCACGTCCAGAATGCCATGGACCAGCTGGGCGGTATCAAGAATGCCGGCGCGATCTTCCTGGGCGATTGGACCGCCGAGGCTGTGGGCGACTACGTGGCTGGCCCCAATCACACCCTGCCCACCGGCGGCACCGCCAAGTTCTCCAGCCCCCTTTCCACCGACGATTTCGTGAAGAAGTCGAGCGTCATCCAGTACACCCCCGCCGCGCTGCTGCAGGACGGCGAGGCCATCGTGCGCATCGCCGACCGCGAGGGCCTGTGGGCACACGCCCAGAGCGTGCGCCTGCGCCTGCGCGAACTGGGGTGCGTCATGCCGGAGAACACCGATGAATAAGGTGCGCGCCTCGAATCCGCTGCTGGATGGGCTCATCCCGTACGATCCCAAGTACATTCCCGCCCGCGTGATGCTTTCGGCGAACGAGAACCCGCAGAGCATTCCCGAGCCGGTGCTGGAGGCTGTGCTGGAGCGTTTGTCCGGATTGGATTTCAACCGCTATCCCGATCCTTTGGCCAATGACCTGCGCGATGCGATCGCGCAGGTGGAAGGACTCGACCGCGGCAATGTGCTCATGGGCAATGGTGGCGACGAACTGCTGTTCGACCTGGCGCTTGTCTGGGGCGGTGTCGGCCGCAAGATGCTCAACATCCCGCCCACCTTTTCCGTGTACAAGGCAAACGCCTATCTGACCGGCACCGAAGTGGTGGATGTGCCCCGCAGGGAAGATTATTCCATCGACGAGGAAGCGGTGATCGACCGTCTTTCCGCAGGCGATATCGACTTCGCCATCATCACCAGCCCCAATAATCCTACGGGAACGGTGGCGCGCCGCGACTTTTTGGTCCGCGCGCTGGAGTGCACCGATGCATTGATCATGGTGGACGAGGCGTATTGCGAATTCTCCCGCCAGACCATCGCGCCTTTGGTGCGCGAGCATAAGAACCTGCTGGTGCTGCGTACCTTCTCCAAGGCCTATTCGCTTGCGGGCGCCAGGATGGGCTATATCCTGGCCGATCCGGACGTTATCACCGAATTCGTGAAGGTGCGCCAGCCTTATTCCGTCGACGCGGTGTCCCAGGCGATCGCGCTCGAGGTGGTGCGCAACCGCGATCTGTTCCAGGGCCGTATCGACCGCATCATCGAGCAGCGGAGCGTGCTTGCGGAAGGCCTTGCTGCTATCGAAGGCGTGCGCGTGTATCCTTCCGATGCGAACTATCTGCTCGTGCGTCTGGAGGGTGCCGATGCCGGCGAGGTATGGCAGCAGCTGCTCGACCGCGGATACCTGGTGCGCGATTTCAGCCGTTCTGCCGGCCTGGAGAACTGCCTGCGCATCACCGTGGGCCTTCCCGACGAAAACGAGGGCCTCATCGCCGCTTTGGCACAGATCCTGAAAGGATAAGCACATGGAAAACCCCCGTGAAGCGCGTATCGCGGATGTGGTGCGTACCACGAAGGAAACCGATATCTCCCTGACCATCAACCTGGATGGCACGGGCAGGGCCGACGTTTCCACCGGCGTGCCCTTCTTCGACCATATGCTCGACGCCTTTGCCCGCCATGGCCTGTTCGACCTGACCGTGAAGGCGCAAGGCGACATCGAGGTGAGCGCGCACCACACCGTGGAGGACGTGGGAATCGTCTTGGGCCAGGCGGTTGCGAAGGCCTTGGGCGACAAGCGCGGTATCGTGCGCTTCGGAACCTCGTTCGTGCCCATGGACGAGTCGCTCATCCAGGCATCCCTGGACATCTCTGGTCGCGGCCAGCTGCATTTCGCAATCGACGTGCCCATGGAAATGCTCGGGATCTTCAATTCCTCGCTCGCGAAGGAGTTCTTCATCGCCTTCGCCCAGAATGCGGGCATTACCCTGCATCTGATCGAAGCGGCGGGCGAGAACACCCATCACATCATCGAAGCCGCATTCAAGGCATGCGGGCGCGCGCTGTGCGATGCCACGCGCATCAACCCCCGCGTTGCCGATGCGCTTCCTTCGACGAAAGGCATGCTATAGCTTATGATCGCTGTCGTTGATTACTGCAAGGGCAACCTGAAAAGCGTCCAGCGCGGTTTGAAATACGTGGGTGGCGACGCTGTCATCACCGATGATCCCAGCGAGATCGCCCGTGCGCAGGCCATCGTGCTGCCCGGCGTGGGCGCGTTCGCCGATGCGTCCCGCTCCATGGTCCAGTCCGGGCAGATGGATGCCGTGCGCGAAGCCGTTCGCCGCGGAGTCCCGTTCCTGGGCATCTGCCTGGGCCTGCATCTGATGTTCGAAGAGGGAACCGAGGATGCCGGCGACGACGGCAATCCGCGCGGTCTTGGCATCGTGCCCGGAGTGGTGGACCGCATGCCCCGCGTCGACAGCGAGGGCGTGCAGTACAAGGTGCCGCACGTGGGCTGGAACACCATCGACATCCTGCCCGGAACGCAATCCCCCCTGCTGGATGGCATCCCCTCGGGCGAGTACTTCTACTTCACCCATAGCTTCATCGCGCCGGAAAACCCCTGCACGCTTGCAACCACCACCCATTCGGTGGGCTTCCCCTGTGCGGTGAGTTGGAACGATACGGCTTTCGGTGTCCAATTCCATCCGGAAAAGAGCTCCGATGCCGGAATGACCCTGTTGGAAAACTATCTGCGCGTGGTCAAGGCCGCAGGTTAAGCAGAGAAAGGCGATTCGAATGGACTTGCTTCCTGCAATCGACATCCTGGACGGCCGTGCCGTCCGCCTGGCGAAGGGCGACTACGCGAAGGTGACCGTATACAACGAAGATCCCGTAGCCCAGGCGCAGGCCTTCGAGGAAATGGGTGCCACTTGGATCCATGTGGTCGACCTGAACGGTGCCAAGTCGGGCGTGCCCGAAAACATCGAGATCATCGAGCGCATCATGCACAAGACCCTGTTGAAGGTGGAAAACGGCGGCGGTATCCGCTCCATGGAAACTTTGCAGCGCCTCTATGATGCAGGCGTTGCCCGCGTGGTCCTGGGCACCAGCTTGATTACGGACAAGGATTTTGCCGTCGAGGCGGTAAGCCGTTTCGGCGACATGCTGACTGCGGGCATCGATGCGCGCGGCGGCGAGGTCGCTATCGACGGCTGGCGCGAGGGCGCCGGCGTCCCCGCCGAGGAATTGGTGGCGGAAGTGGCCGATCTGGGCTTCAAGCACTTGGTGTACACCGACATCTCCCGCGATGGCATGCAGACCGGCATCGACGAGCAGGCATATGTGCGTATGGCACAGGTGTTCCGCAATCCCGTCATCGCAAGCGGCGGTGTGACCAATATGGACGACCTCCGTCGTCTGGGTGCGGTTGCGGGCTCTATCGAAGGCGTTATCACCGGTCGTGCCGTCTACGAGCATACCCTCGACGTTCCCGAAGCGCTGGATTTCTGCCACAAGGCAACCGTCGCGCATCTTGCCGCTATCGCCCAGGCGAATCCCTGCGGACTGTAGGCCCTCGTTTCCGGTTTGGAGAAGAAATGCTAGCAAAACGAGTCATCCCCTGCATGGATGTGAAGGACGGCCGTGTGGTCAAGGGCGTCAACTTCGTGAACCTGCGCGATGCGGGCGATCCCATCGAGCTGGCGAAGCGCTACGACGAACAGCGTGCCGACGAAGTGATCTTCCTGGATATCACTGCAACGCACGAAGGCCGTGCAACTACCATCGATATGGCCAGCCGCGCAAGCGAGGAGCTGCACCTGCCCTATTGCGTGGGCGGCGGCTTCCGTACCGTGGCCGATATCCGCACTATGATAGCGGCGGGCGCGGACAAGGTTTCCATCAATTCCGCTGCGGTGGATAATCCATCGCTCATCACCGAGGCTGCTGCGGCCTTCGGAACCCAGGCTATCCTGTGCGCCATCGATGCGAAGCGTGTTCCCGGTAACACCGGCCGCTGGGAAGTCTACGTGCATGGTGGACGCAAGAACACCGGCATCGATGCCGTCCAGTGGGCCATCGAGGCAGCCAAGCGCGGTGCGGGTGAGATCCTGCTCACCAGCATGGACTGCGATGGCAGCAAGGACGGCTTCGATGTGGCCCTGACGCGTGCCGTTTCCCGTGCGGTCAACATCCCCGTCATCGCAAGCGGCGGCGTGGGCAAGCTGGAGCATTTCGCCGAAGGAGTCATCGATGGCGAGGCCGATGCGGTCCTGGCTGCGAGCGTGTTCCATTTCGGCGAGTTCACCGTCCGTCAGGTGAAGGAGTACATGGCAAGCCAGGGTATCCCGGTGCGTCTGTAAGCCCGCCGGGAAAGGCGGCTCCGAAGCATGCCTGCTTCGGGAGCCCGTCGACTCATCCATCTATCCAGGCGCCTCGCAGCGTGCGGGGCGCTTCTTGGTTTTGGAGCTTCCCGCAAAGCGGGGCTTGTCTCCGAAACGGCTTTCGAAGGAGGGTTCTATGGGAGATTTCGAACACGATCAGCTGACGCCCGATCAGGTGAGATTCAACGAGCAGGGTCTTGTTCCCTGCATCGTGCAGGATGTTGATACCAAGGACGTGCTCATGATGGCGTGGATGAACGCCGAATCCTTGGCGCTTACCTTGGAGCAGCGCACCACCTGGTTCTGGACGCGCAGCAGGCAGAAGCTGTGGCACAAAGGCGAGGAGAGCGGCAATGTGCAGCAGCTGGTGGAGCTGCGCTACGACTGCGACGCCGATACGCTTCTTGCTTTGGTCAAGCCTGCCGGTCCTGCCTGCCACACCGGCAACACCACCTGTTTCTACCGCTCGTTCTAAGCACCAACCCGATCGATCGACCTGTCCGCCCGGCGCATATCCGCCGGGCGGACGTGCGTTCCGAGGGAGTGAAGAATGGTCTCTAATCTATCGGAAAATCTGATACAGATTAAAGAAACAAATATAAAACACCAGGTCAGACGCGAAAAATCACGCTCATCCGCGAATGTTGGTCGATTGGTCCAACCGGATGCCGACGCCCTGCCTGCGCTCGGTTATAATCCATCGCGCTCAGGAATGGACGCCGTTATGCCTGCTGTGCTCCTTGCCCGCATCGGCTGGGCCTTCGAAGGTCCGTAGGCGTGAGTGCCGTTCGAGGCTTCGGTCCGGCATCGCGCATCTTGCGTGCAGCTCCTGGGCATTTGCCGGACACCGAGCGAAGCGAGTAAGAGCAAGATGAGCGAGAATACCTGCGTTCCCCCCAAGACATCCCTGCAAAACGGCCGGCCCGGCCCGTGCGATGGGTCCGACTGCGTCCGTTTCATGGTGGTGAGCGGTTTCCTGGGTGCTGGCAAGACCACCACGATGATTGCCTTGGCAGAGTATATGGACCGAGCTTATGGGAAGGTCGCCCTGATTGCGAACGACCTGGGTGCGAATCTGGTGGATACCAAGCTTACCCAGACAAAGGGCTGCACCATCGAGGAAATAGCCTCGGGTTGCATCTGCTATCAGATGGACAACGTGATAGACAAGGTTCGTCGCCTGCGCGACCGGGAGGGTGCCTTCTTCGTCATGTCCGATATCCCCGGCTGCGGTGTGGGTGCGCTCGACCATGTATACCATCGCCTGGCGGACGAATGTGCCGGGGAATTCACGCTCGCTCCTTTCACTGTCATCGTGGACCCCGAGCGCTTGCGCATGATCATGCCGGAAAAGGCCGACATCCATCTGCCCGAAGAGCTGGTGTATCTGCTGAAGCTGCAGCTGGAGGAAGCCGACCTGATCGTTTTGAACAAGGCGGATCTGCTGGAGGAAGCGGACATCGATCGCTACGTTTCCTTCCTAAAGGAGGCATGCCCCGATGTGCCCGTGATGGTCATCTCCGCCCTGGAAAAGACCGGTATCGAGGAATTAGCGGGCTTTATCGTCTCCCATGAAAGTGCTCTCAAGAATTTCTCGGTCCGCTATGATGAGAAGTTCTTCGAAGCGGAGGGGAAGTTGACCTGGTACAACAGGCGCATGTTCCTGAAGACCCTCGACGGCTCCGAAATGGATTGCAATGCGGTGGTGGAGGACCTTATCGAAGGCATCCGCATGGGGTTGATCGAGCGCAAGCGCAATGTCCCTCACCTGAAGACCTTCGCGACTGCCGGCGAGGGGGATTTCAACAAATGCTCGCTCATCGGCGTCGATTACGACATCGAGCAGGCTGCCGTCTTCGAATGCGGTCATGACAGGATGAGCATGATTATCAACGCCCGTGCGGTTTGCGAGTCGCGTCCCCTAGCACGGTTGATGGACGACGCGCTCGATGAAGTGTGCGATCAGCATGGCCTGGATTGCCAGGTGTTCTTCACCGAGTGCTTCGGGATGACAGACGAAGGCCGCTAGGGGAGTAGAAGGCGTGTCCGGCGCGGCGTTTCCGCCGCGCTTTTTCGTGCAAGGAAGGTTAGGGGTGCCCGCATGGCAAGCGATGACCGCGTGAGGGATCAGATCCGCCGTTATTATGGCGAGCTTCTGAAGGGAAGCGACGATTTAAGCACCGATGCGACCTGCTGTTCGGCATCGGCGCCTCCTAAGTACGTGATCGATGCGCTTAAGAACGTCGATCCGCAAGTAATCGCACGCTTCTATGGATGCGGTTCTCCCATCCCCATGGATCTCGAGGGAGCGACGGTGCTCGACTTAGGCTGCGGTACCGGACGCGACGTGTATGTCGCAAGCCAGCTGGTGGGTGAGTGGGGACATGTGATAGGAATCGACATGACCCCTTCGCAGTTGGACTTTGTGAAGAGCTTCGAAGAGTCGCATCGGGAGCGCTTCGGCTATGCCAAGTCGAACGTCACCTTTATCGAGGGCTTCATCGAGGATATGGTGGATGTCCCCAGCGCGAGCGTCGACCTGGTCATCTCCAATTGCGTCGTGAACCTTTCCCCGTTCAAAGAGCAGCTGTTCAAAGAGGTATTCCGTGTGCTCAAGCCGGGCGGGGAACTGTACTTTTCCGACGTGTTCGCAGATAGGCGCGTTCCAGAAGGCTTCTATGACGATCCCATCCTGCGTGGGGAATGCCTTTCCGGGGCGTTGTACATCGAGGACTTCCGTCGCATGCTCGCCGATTGCGGGATCAGGGCCTTCTACGAGGTGTCCTGCGAGGAACTGCATATCGGCGACTTCCGTATCGCAACCAAGCTGGGCTGCATCGGTTTTTCCAGCAGGACCATCCGTGCGGTGAAGTCCGCGAATCTGGAGGATAGGGAAGAATATTACGGGCAGACCGCTACGTATCTGGGGACCCTTCCTGAAAACAAGCGCTACTTCGACTTGTCTTCCGAAGTACGCTTGATCAAGGGCCGTCCGGTCGCCATCAGCGGCAATATGGCAACCGTGCTCTCCGAAAGCCGCTACGCCCCTCATTTCAGCATCAGCCCGAAGGGCGACCATCTGGGGCCTTATCGTTTCGAGCAGGCGCAGCACGCCCTTGAGCTTTCACGGGGCAAGTGCAAGGTCGACCTGCCCGAATTGGAACGCAGGCATGGGGCCTTGGGAATTGCGCCTTTCTGCGAGCGCGTCCACGACAAGGACCTGCTTTCGAGCGCAGGGATGGAAACCATGCAAGTCAATGTGGGTTACACCTGTAACCTCGCGTGCAGCCACTGCTTCCTGGAATGCGGTCCAAAACGCGCCGAGCAGATGAGCAGGCAGACCATGCAGGCCGTGCTGGACGCGTTCGCATCGGGCGGATACAAGGTGATGGACATCACCGGTGGCTCCCCTGAAATGAATCCGCATTTCGAATGGTTCCTGGATCGGGCGAGCGGGATTGCCGAGCAGGTGATTGTGCGCAGCAACCTGGTTATCTTGGGTAATCCCGAATATACCCATTTCAAGGAAGCGTACGCACGCAACAAGGTGAAGCTCGTTTGCAGCCTGCCTTATTACGACGAGGCGGGATGCGATAGCCAGCGTGGCGAGGGATCGTTCAGGGCGATTATCGGGCAGTTGCGATCCCTGAATGCCCTGGGCTATGGGGTCGATCCGGAATTGCAGATCGACCTGGTATACAACGTGGATGGTCCCTTCCTTCCGCCCGACCAGAGGGAATTGCGCGACTTCTATGCGGTCCGCTTGAGGGAGAGTCAGGGAGTGGAATTCAATGGGCTGTATGCGTTCAATAACTATACGCTCGGCAGGTTCGCCCAAAAACTTGACCGTGCGGGCAAGATGGACTATTACCTGAAGCTCCTCTCCGAAAACTACAATGGAGCCGTTGTAGCCCATATGATGTGTCGGACCCAGGTTGATGTCGATTGGGATGGAACCCTCTACGATTGCGAATGCAACCACGTGCTGGGCTTGCCTATCATGGATGGCGAGGGAAGAAAGCCGCTTACCGTCTTCGATATCGCCCGTTCGCCTATTGAGAAGAGGATTATCCGAACCAATCCGATCTGCTACAGCTGCGCTGCAGGTTGCGGGTCGAGTTGCGGCGGCGCGTTGTTGGAGAAGACGACGTTCGCCGATTTCCATATGGGACGAGATAGTTCTTTTTCCTGAAAAAAATTATCGAAATTATGATACGGATCATCCATAGGATCCATTGTTTTTCGAAGTTGCTGAAAGCTGGAATTTTGTTTGAAAGGGCGGGTATTCAGCGCAGGTATTCACCCTGTATCTTAAGGTATTTCTGATATCCAAATAGCTATCAAAACTGATAATACCGAGCAAAAAAAACGATTGACTTATCTTCTTGCAGGGTGTTTTAATCGCAACGGTTAAGAATGAGCGCGATTAGATAATAATTATATCAAGTAATTATTATTAGTTTTTCAAATTGCGTTTCCTATTCTTCCAGACAGTTTTCTACTGTATCGGTTCTGTTTGTGAGGGAAGAGAACCGTTCATGTAAGAAAAAAAGAATGCATAACACGAAGGAGAAAGAACATGTCCCGTAACAAGTTCGCCGCACTGCTCTGCGCATGCGCTGCTTCCCTGGCTCTCTTCCTGATGGCAGGCTGCTCTTCCAATGCAGCGGAGGATACTGCCACCGATGATACCGCTAAGGAAACCGCTGCAGCAGAGGCGACTGAAGGCATCGAAGACCCCACCCCCGAAAACCCCATCACCGTCACTGACAGCGAAGTCCGCTATCTGGCTGAAGTGAACGAGGTCTTCTTCACTGAGAGCACCCGTCATGGTGTCGTCTACGAAGGCGGTTCCAACGGCGAGAAGTCCATCCTGCGCGGCCTTGGCGACGAAAAGGAATTCTATCAGGCAATGCTCGATGCGGGTTTCACCCCTGGTGACAACCTGGTTGCCGAAGATATGAAGGCACCCGAAGGCGAAGGCAAGGCTGTTGAGGGCGACAAGCTGAACATCACCGTCAAGTGGGAAGGCCAGGACGAAATCCCCTTCCAGGACATCGTCAAGTGCACTGAAGGCGACTATGTTTCCGACTACCGTTTCGGTGGCAACCTTGCAAGCGCCGAGGCCAACAACACCGGTTGCGTTGTCTGCCTGGACAGCTGCGCTACCGGCATCACCTCTGACGCAACTTGGGTAACCGGCACCACCAACAACAAGCCCGACCTGTTCTATGGCAATGGCGACGTGCTGCCTTCCGACGGCACCTATGTCATCGTGACCTTCCGTCCTGCCGAATAAAACGGATTTACCGCTGCCTCCCCGGTGGTGTGAATCAATCCCCTCACATTGCGTAGGCCCCCGAAAGGGGGTCTGCGTGCGAATCGATATGTAAACCATGTAAAGGAGAATCGAGTGAAATACTTCTCTTGGGTGTTCAACGCCTTCCTGTGGTCGTTGACCCTGGCGATGTTCTGCTACGGTTTTTGGAAGCTGTACTTCAATGTCGGTCTGGTCTTCTACGGCTGCTTTATCGCGTTGAGTATCCTGCTCATTCTGTTCGGTAAGAAGATGAAATGGGAAAACGCCGGTGCGAAGACGACTGCGTACGGCGTCCTCGCGTTCGTGATGTGCGGCCTAATGTTCCGTGGCCCCACGTGGGTGGGCATCATGACCTCTGTGGCATCCTTCCTGCGCCAGGGTTTGTTCATGCCGCATCTTTCCCTGAGTTTCCTGCGTATCCTGGTTACGGGCATTATCGTGGTTGGTTTCGGCATCATCCTCGCCTACGAAGTGAAGCATCCCAAGCACTTCGAATACGACCCCGACCCCGATAAGGCTAAGATGCAGCGTACTGCGCGCCTTTCCCGCACCATTACCATTCTGGTCGTGTGCGCCCTGATCGTTGTCCTGTGCTGTATCCCCGAATGCCGCAACGAAATGGGCTATATCATGTCCAGGCTCGGTTCGGGCAATATCGACTACGTGAAGGAGCTCATCAGGTCTTACGGCCCCTATGCTGCAGTGGTCTCCTTCCTGCTCATGATCCTGCAGTCCCTGG
This sequence comes from Eggerthellaceae bacterium, assembly GCA_051878795.1. Classification (GTDB taxonomy): domain Bacteria; phylum Actinomycetota; class Coriobacteriia; order Coriobacteriales; family Eggerthellaceae; genus W1P20-047. The sequence continues at coordinate 990 of JBJEKU010000003.1, read as the reverse complement.
CAGCCCCCATCCCCGCCTTCCTGATCACTTTCTCCAATGCGGGCATCTTCGGTTGGTGGCAGGGCGCCATCCTGTCATGGTCTTCCGCCATGGCGGGTGCGGCCATCTGCTTCTTCATCGCGCGATTCCTCGGTCGCGATGCGGTTGCGTATTTCGTGTCCAACACCGCCCTGAAGAGCGTTGACAAGTTCTTCGAGCGCTACGGCAAGCATGCCATCATCGTCTGCCGTCTGCTGCCCTTCATGTCCTTCGACTACGTTTCCTATGCAGCAGGCCTGACCGGCATGAGCTTCTTGGACTTCTTCGTGGCAACCGGTATCGGCCAGCTGCCCGCCACTATCGTGTACTCCTATGTGGGCGGCATGCTCACCGGCAGTGCGAAGACCTTCGTAACCGGCTTGCTCATCCTGTTCGCAGTATTCGCATTGATCGTGATGATCCGCACTATCTTCAAGTCGCGTCATAGCGACATGATGGAAGAGTCCCAGGACGACTCAACCCGCATCGAGACCATGACCGACGCAGCGAACTAGGTGTTCGGTCGTCGATTGCCGGCGAAGCGGGCAGGCAGAGCGCCTGCTCGCTTCTTTCATGAAAGCCGCTTTCCGTCCCTGCTGATCCCTGCTCGTTCGGATGCCGGCTTTGGAAGGACTTTGAAGCATGCGCAATGCTAAACTCTGGATTTTTATCGCTGCGGTGGTGATCCTCTTCGTTCTGAACCATATCTTCGGGTGGTCGGAAATGATTTCCGACGGCACCCTGATGGACGGTTTGGCTGCGATGGTCGGTGAGCGTCCCATCCTGGCAGCGGCGCTCTATGTGGTCATCTCCTTCGTGGGATGCGTGGTACTCGCCCTTCCGGGTGTCGTGTTCGCGATATTCGCGGGATTGGTCTTCGGTCCGGTAGAGGGAACCTTGCTCTGCTGGCTTTCCATGAGCCTGGGCTGCTCGCTCTCTTTTCTGGTTGGGCGTTATTTCCTGCAGGATGCC
>JBJEKU010000002.1:0-30612 GCA_051878795.1 Eggerthellaceae bacterium | reverse complement strand
AGCATTCGGCTGTTAACCGAAGGGTTGTAGGTTCGAGTCCTACCCGGGGAGCCAGAATTCTAAGAGTCCCGCAAGGGGCTCTTTTCTTCTTTTCATCGATTTTCTCCAGCAACGTCTTTGCCAGGATCTTTCCTTCCGTTCCTTGGATGGAGCCTGTTTGAAGATTGGGTTTTCCCGTGTATCCAAGATACCCCCATAGGGTATATATTCCAGCTTAGAGCGAGATGATTTCGGGAGCAATGGATGGGAGCCTCTCTGTCTGGGGGTACGCTTGGTTCTGGTAGGGTTTCGCCTTTGGTTTCGGCGGCATTCGGCGTACGACGATTATTCGGACGGGGTGCTCCTGGAATGCTGCGGCAGAAAAGCGCCTTGCGTCCGTTGTTCCATGGGCCTTTTTTAGAATGGGAGCGGCAAATGAGCGGGCAATGCATGTGCAGGCATAAGCAAACGCCTCGTGATGAGGCTTTCCAAGCTGACCTGCAAAAACGTCTCAACCGGGCGATCGGTCAGCTCAATGGCATAAAAACGATGATCGACGACAACCGTTACTGCGGGGATGTGCTGGTGCAGCTTTCTGCAGCGGAAAGCGCCATTCGCAAGGCAAGCGAGCTGGTTTTGCAGAACCACATGGAGACTTGCGTGGTCAAGCAGATCCGTCAGGGCAACGACCAGGTGGTTGAAGAGGCCCTGGGCCTGATTAAGCGATTCATGAAGTAATGGAAGCGGGTTGGGAACATGACGACACAGGTTTTCCGCATCACGGGCATGACCTGCGCGGCCTGCAGCGCGCGTGTCGAGAAGGCGGCGTCGGGTGTGCCGGGTGTTTCTTCGGCTGCAGTCAACTTGCTGAAGAACAGCATGCGGCTTGAATACGATGGAGTACCGGAAACCCTTTCTGCGGTATGTACCGCCGTGGAAAAGGCGGGCTATGGGGCGCAAGCCCTTGAAGTTGCCGTAAAGCAGACTGCATTGCAAGGGAAAGGTCCCCAAGCCGCAACCGGTACTGCCTTGCAAGATGCAAGGCAAATGCGGATGCGCCTCGCGGTCAGTTTCATATTCGCCATCCCCCTGTTCTATTTGAGTATGGGGCATATGCTGGGTTGGCCGCTGCCCGGGTGTTTTCTTGGGCATGAATCCATGATGACGCTCACCTTGACGGAGTTCTTGCTGCTACTTCCTATCCTCGCTGTCAATTATCGGTATTTCACGGTGGGCTTTACCGCTCTTCTGCATGGGGCACCTACCATGGACACCCTTGTTGCCTTGGGATCCGCCGCTAGCACCCTGTACAGCGTTGCGGGAATGTACCGGATGGGATCTGCGTTGGGAGGCGGCAACATGGATGCCGCCCATGCGGCGATGATGGACCTGTATTTCGAGGGCGCGGGTGTGATTCTGGCGCTCATCACCTTGGGAAAGTACTTTGAAGCCCGAGCGAAAAGCCGTACCACCGATGCGGTGGCGGGATTGATGGATCTGGCTCCCAAGACTGCCCGGCGAATGAGCGAAAGCGGCGTTTTCGAAGAAGTGGACGCGTCATCCTTGCAGGTTGGAGATGTCTTGGAAGTGCGTTCAGGCGATGCGATTCCTGCCGACGGCATCGTGTGCGAAGGTAGTGCGGCAGTAGATGAATCCGCCTTGACCGGGGAGAGCGTCCCCGTGGATAAAAGTGCAGGCGATGCCGTCACCGGTGCAAGCTTATGCACATCTGGATATTTCACCATGGAAGCTTGCAAGGTTGGACAGGATACGGCGTTGGCCCAGATCATCGCACTGGTCGATAGCGCGACGGGCACCAAGCCGCCTATTCAACGCATTGCCGACAAGATCAGCGCGGTATTTGTTCCTGCTGTTATTGCTGCGGCGGCGTTGGTCTTTGCGGTTTGGGTTGTCATCGGGGGCGGAATCGGCCAGGCTGTCAATCATGCCATTTCGGTGCTGGTTGTCAGCTGTCCCTGTGCGATGGGATTGGCAACGCCTACCGCCATCATGGTGGGCATGGGTCGTGGTGCGAAACGGGGAATTCTGATCAAGGATGCGCTCGCTTTGGAAAACGCGCACGATATCCGCACTGTCGTCTTGGATAAAACGGGCACTATCACCCAGGGTGCCCCGCACGTGACCGATGCTATCGCCGCAGATGGTGTAGCCGAAGGAGAGCTTCTCATGCTCGCGTATGCCATCGAGGCGAAAAGCGAGCATCCTTTGGGTAGGGCTTTGTGTGAATATGCGTCCAATCGAGGTGTCGAGAGGCTTGCGGTACAGGATTTCACCCAGGTGCAGGGAAGGGGCCTGCGGGCGCGGTTTGCCGGTGCGGAAGTGCTTGCCGGCAATAGGGCGTTCATGGCTGATTGCGGCATCGGAATCGGTTCTTTCGAAGAGCAGGCGGATAAGCTTGCCGAAGCAGGCAAGACACCTCTATTCTTCGCGTACGGCGGGCGTTTTGCCGGCATGTTCGCACTTGCCGATGTGGTGAAATCCAATAGTGCCCATGCGGTAGCGAAGCTGAAGGACATGGGGATAGGGACTGTCATGCTGACGGGCGACAACCAGGTCACCGCGCGTGCCGTTGCGGCTCAGGTCGAAGTCGATCGGGTACTTGCCGGAGTAAAGCCGCAGGACAAGGAAGCGGAGATCCGCAAGCTGCAGCAGCGGGGGAAGGTTGCCATGGTGGGTGATGGCATCAACGATGCACCTGCACTCGCGCGGGCGGATGTGGGTATCGCCATCGGAGCCGGTACCGACATTGCGATGGAAAGCGCCGATATGGTATTGATACGCAGCGATTTGGAAGATGTGCCTGCAGCTATCAGCCTGAGCAGGGCGACGTTGCGTAATATCAAGCAGAACCTGTTCTGGGCGTTGATTTACAACGTCATCTGCATTCCCATTGCGGCGGGTGTGCTCGCTCCCGTTGGAATCTCGCTCAACCCGATGATCGCGGCTGCTGCGATGAGCTGCTCGAGCATCTGCGTGGTGTGCAATGCCCTTCGTTTGAGCAGGTGGAAGGGTTAGGATGCCGGTGGGTTGGTGTTATTGCGCCTGCATGTCTTTGTTGCGGACGCATCGCGTGCCTGCGGGGATAGTCCCAGCGGGGAAGAAGAGGACGGAAGAGAAAGGAAGCCGGGGATGCTATTCGAAATCAAACCGGATGTGCGGATCGCCATCGAGGGAATGCACTGCCCCAAGTGCGTCGCCCGTGTGAGGGAAGCGCTCGAGGCAGTGGATGGTGTCATTAAGGTGGAGGTTTCCCTGGAAGATGGAAGCGCCGTGGTTTCGGGCAATGCCGACGCTCAGGCGCTCGTTGCTGCGGTCGAGGCGATCGGTTTCGGCGCGAGCGTGTAATCGCGTGAGGACGCCTTATCCCTTCAGTAGATATTCCAATAGGTAGCCTTCGCGCAGGCCGCGCTTGCAGATTTCGATATGGCTGGCGTTCATCAGCTCCATCAGCTCAAGCGCGATCAGGCAGCCGGGAACGATGGTGTGGATGCGCTCGGGCACGGCGGCTGCTGCGATGTGTACGAAGGCGTTGGGGTTCTTCAGACTCAGATCGCAGATACGCCACAAATCGTCGTGGGTGATGCGTTCGGGACGCTTCTTCAGCTTGTCCATCTGCTGCAGGACCTTGGCGGCGCCACGGATGCTTCCTCCGATACCGTAGAACGAATCGGCGCGGAATATCCTGCTTGAGGGAAGCGCTTCGCACTGTCGGCGCATTTCTGTACGGATGACCTTCATTTCCGCTTCGGTGGGGAAGACGCCTTCCACGAACATGCTGAATGAGGAGAGCGATCCCTGGGGAAGGCTCACGCTGGTGCGCGGATAGCCTTCCAGTACGCGGGTGAGCTCGGTCGATCCGCCGCCGATGTCCAAAAGCGTTCCGTTGCCGATGCTTTCCACGCTGCTCGCCCCCACGAAGCCCAGATAGGCCTCCTCGTATTCCGAAAGCACACGGATGGGGATGTTGCATTCTTTGGAGATCTGGCGCACCGCATCGTCTCGATTCGTGCAGTTGCGCAGCACCGCGGTGGCGATGACTTCCATCTTCTTGCACTTGTAGTACTTCGAGCGCTTCAAGTGGCCCTTCAGGACCTTGATCGCCTTGTCGATTCCCGCTTGGGTGAAAACTCCATCGTCAACGTAGGCCGCCAGACCGGCGAAAACCTTGTCGCTCAGAAGGCTGGTGAAGATGCGCGCCCCCTTCTTGGTCTTGCCCTTGCAATCGACTGCATAGATGACCATGCGGATGGTGTTCGACCCCATGTCGATGATGCCGTAGTTTTCCATGTTCATCCTTTTTTCAACTCTTGTTAACTCGCCGTAGGCATTTTCGAGGTTCCGTGTAAGCAGGGCGTTTGTGTAAAACCAAGATTCCGTAAACTTCCCCGGGTATGCTTGGCAAAAGGCGTTAAGGCCCTGACCTGGGGAGGTGTATCAATCTGGCGGCATCGGCTAACATATAGCGGGTTCGATGATCCCAATTCACGTTTCGGAAGCGAGGAAGGCGTTCCATGGTCGAAGTAGAAGGCGTACGCGCTACGGATATCCTTGATGGCGGCGATTACGTCGACTACGAATCCGACGATGAGGCCTATCAGGCTGCAGGCTCCATCGGGCCTTTGGGCGAGCTCGCGGATGCGGTGTATCGAGACCATCCGGAAGCCGATGGGGATTTCGTGCTCATGACTTTCTTGGAATGGGTGGAAGAGCAGGGTTTCCAGCTCTGGCTCCATCAGGAAGAAGCAGTGCTCGATTTGATGTGCGGCGACCACGTTATCCTGGGCACTCCGACCGGATCGGGTAAATCCATGGTCGCATTGGCCCTGCATTTCAAATCCATGTGCCTCGGTGAAGGGGTCAGTTATTACACGGCACCTATCAAGGCGTTGGTGAGCGAGAAGTTCTTCAACCTGGTGCGGCTGTTCGGCAAGGATTACGTGGGCATGATCACGGGAGATGCCTCCATCAACCCCGGAGCGCCCATTATCTGCTGCACGGCGGAGATTTTGGCGAACAGGGCGCTTTCGGAGGGGGAGCAGGCCGACATCGCGACCGTCGCCATGGATGAATTCCATTTCTTCGGCGACCGCGACCGCGGGTGGGCGTGGCAGGTGCCCCTGCTTACGTTGCCCAATACGCAGTTTTTGCTTATGAGCGCCACTTTGGGCGACACCTCGCGTATCGCCGATAAGCTGGAAGAGCTGACAGGCATGTCGGTTGATACTATTGCCGATGCCCCGCGTCCGGTTCCCCTGGAGTTCGAGTATGTGGATACCGCTTTGGAGGGTACCGTCGAGCTTGCCCTGCGCGAGGGGAAGGCGCCTATCTACATCGTGCATTTCTCGCAGAAGGCGGCCCTAGCCAGTGCCCAGGCGCTTGCGAGCTTCGGCGTGTCAAGCAAGGAGCAGCGCGACCAGATAAAGCAGGTGTGCAAGGGCTTCGGCTTCACCACCGCCTTCGGAAAGACATTGCAGCGTCTGCTCAACATGGGGGTGGGTGTCCACCATGCCGGTATGCTTCCGCGTTATCGACTACTTGTAGAGGAACTCGCGCAGAAGGGATTGCTGCCCGTTATCTGCGGGACCGATACCTTGGGCGTTGGCATCAATGTGCCCATTCATACCGTGTTGCTCACCGCGCTTTCCAAGTACGACGGGCATAAGCAGCGTATCCTGAATGCGCGCGAGTTCCATCAGATCGCGGGTCGTGCGGGCAGGAGCGGTTTCGATACCGAAGGCGAAGTGATCGTCCAGGCGCCCGAGCACGAAATCGAGAATGCGAAGATGCGCCTGAAATGCGCGGGCGATAAGAGGAAGCTGCGCAAGTTGAAGTTGAAACAGCCGCGCGAAGGAGCGGCGAATTGGAATAAGAACCATTTCGACCGGCTGGTCGCCGCAAAGCCGGAGGCGTTGAAGCCGCGGCTTCGCATCACCTTCGCGGTGGTGCTGAATCTGCTGGAACGGGGCGGCGATGTGCGGGAGCACTTGGAGCAGTTGATCGAGTCGTCGCTGCAAACGCCCGAAGAGAAGCTGCACTTGGTCGAACAGGCGAACGAGCTGGTCGATACCCTTCTGAACGCCGGCATCCTTGACTTCGAGACCCTGGACGACGGCACGTGCGACTACTTCGTCACCGAAGAGCTGCCCAGCGATTTCGCACTGTATCAGCCCCTGGCGCCCTTCATGATCGCCGCTTTGGAACTGCTCGACCCCGAAAGCCCGCAGTTCACCTACGACGTGCTTTCCATGGTCGAGGCGATTCTCGAAAACCCCGGTGCAATACTTTCCGTGCAGGAAAAGAAGGCGCGCAACAAAGCCTGGGCCGAAATGCGCGCGGATGGGGTTGATAACGAAGAGCGTCTGGAGAAGATCGAAGAGGTGACCTATCCCAAGCCCTTGGATGATCTGCTGCAGAATGCCCTTGCCATCTACTGCGAGAAGGTGCCGTGGGCAATCGGGTACGAATTGCATCCCAAGAGCATCTTGCGTGAAATGGTGGAAACCGGAGCGACCTTCAAGGGGTATATCTCTGCATACAATCTGGCCTTCTGCGAAGGCGTTCTGCTGCGCTACCTTTCCGAGGCTTTCCGCGTGATGTCGTGCACCGTTCCCATGGCATACCGTACTGAGCATTTCGAGGATATCCTGGCCTGGTTGGGTATGACCATCCGCACTATCGACAGCTCTCTCATGGATGAATGGGAAAGCGCGGGTGAGGATTTCGCCGAGGCGCCTCCCGCGGACCCCGATGCGGTGGTTGCAGACCGCCATGGACTTACCGTCCTCGTGCGCAATGCGCTGTTCGCGCGCGTGCGCCTTGCGGCTGCCGACGATGCGGAAGCACTCGGCGCCCTGGACGGGGATTGGGGCTACGGCGAAAATGCCTGGCGCAGGGTATTGGATGAGTATTGGGAATGCCACGAAGAATTGCTCACCGACGGGGATGCCCGGTCTGCCGCTTACTTCGAAGTGGATGAGTCGAAGGAGCGCAGCCATCATACCTGGTATGTGCGCCAGCTGTTCCTGGATGAAGACCGCGAATGCGATTTCCGCATCGAGGCAGACGTCGATCTGGACGCAACGCAAGAAGGCGCCGATGCGGTATTCCGCGACTACTTCGCCGGTTCCTTCGACGAGTATGCTGCGGAGGAGTGACGGTTCGTCTGTGCTGTCTGATGACGTAAGAATGCCATTCTGTCCGTTGGCGGTATTCAGGCCGTTTTGCTAGAATGGTTCCGGATAGAAGCCGAATGGGTCGGCTTCACATGATTTCCTTTGAAGGGGATGTCTTTTTGGTCATTGCTTGGTAGTCCGCATTCGCGTTTGCACTGACGCTGCGGAATCCATCCATCGGAGAAGCGGTGGTGCACCGCTTAGTTTTCTGTACCCAAAATCCATAAGACCAATCAGGAGGCATTCTCATGTCCAACAGTACTTTTCCCTCTGACAAGGATTTTTCCCAGGATTTCGTCCTCGCCAATCTGATGGGGCCCAATGTGGTTTCCATCTTCCAGGAGTTGTGCGCATCCAAGCTGCCTGCAGGCGATGATGTGCAAATCTGCGATTTGGGTTGCGGTGCCGGCTTGTCTTCCCTTGCCATTGCAGCTTCCTGCAAAGGTCGCGTCCATGCCATCGATTCCTGGAACACCCCCGAGCAGAATCGAGAGCGTTTCGACCGTTTCCCCTTCGGAAACCGCATTGTCGCCGTCCAGGCGGATGCTCCCGTACTGCCGTATGAAGAAGGCTTCTTCGATACGATTATCTGCCTTGATTCCTACAATTATTTCGGGCGTGCCGAGGGCGTGATCGACCAGGTTGCTTCCTACGTGAAGTTGGGCGGAAAGCTGTTCATGGGGCTTTCCGGCATCAAGCGCGAAGTGACCGAAGACGACATGAAGGTGTTCGGCCTTTCCTGGTCCGAAGAGCAGATGGACTTCATCAAGACCCTGGATTACTGGAAGGGGATGTTCCAGAAGTCAGATTCCGTGCGGATCGATTCCATCTACGAAATGCGCTGCCATGAAGGCGCCTGGCGCGATTGGCTTGCGTGTGATAACGAATATTCCATCGGCGACCGAGCCGCATGCGAAGCCGGTGCCATCGATATGATGTGCACCATCGGAGTGGAACTGACGCGTATCGCGTAGGGATCGCCGAACGGATGCAGCATAGAAGCGCTCGTTGGCTTGATGGCGCTGCTCGTTTAGCACTGTTGCGACGTTGACGTCGCCAAGCCGATGTTCCTTTTGCCCTTAATCCGAATCCATAACGAAGCGAGGACGCCATCCCGCGTCCTCGCTGTGCTTCCGGTTGGAGCTATTTCGATCGGTCGGGTTGCCATGCATGGTTTCTTCCAACAGCTTCAATCTACAACTTCCATTATTGAACGTACGCATATGTTTTTCAGCAAAACCCAAGCAGGGCCCGTATGGGCGGACCCTGCATCGTTTCGTTTATTCTTATGGGAAAAGCCGTGCAGCCTTTCGTTCGGTACCTCTCTGGGGCTGCTGGTCGCCCATTTTCTTATTGCTTCTTGCGGACAGGGGAGCGGTAGAAGACCAGCAGCAGGCCGCCGACTGCCGCGCAGATTCCCACGCACAGGTAGATCTTCTTGAAAGCTTGGTTGAGCGTGGTCCTGAAGCTTTCCTGCAGGCTGCTTGCACTGTCGCGGATTTCCTGCTGGTAGTTCTGCAGGGCCGTTGCGAATACATGGTCAAGGTTCTCGTTGAGGGATTCCATGTCATCGATTACGGGGTCCATCGAAGCTCCGGCCATTGCGGGCATGCTTGCCTGCGCGGCCTTCATCTGATCCAATGCCCCCAAGACCTGAGATTCCACCTTGCCTTTCATACCGTCTACCATCTGATCGAACATGCACTCGGCCATGAAGCAGCAGTCGTCCACGATAGTAGTCACATCGGCATTCTGCAGCCTATCCAGTGCTTGCTGCGGGATGCTTGTGCTTTCCCCATCGGTGCCGGTCATATCCATTTCCATCGGCTTGGTTAGGCTGATGCCGCTTTCCTCCATACCTTCGGCCATAGCTGCCGTCGTGGGGTTGCCGGACATGGCGGCAAGGTCTTCGGCAACTGCTTCCACATAGGGATCATTGCTGAAATCGATGCTCGTGGGCATGAAGTCCATGGCCTGGCTCTGGAATACGGTGCCTGCCTGGGCCAAGAAGCCAGCGAGCAGTGCGGGTGCCACGATGGTGCCGATGCTGCGTACCAGGGACAGGGTTGCCAGTGCGGAATTGGCCTCATGCTTTTCCGTGTGCTCTAGCATCATGTAGTTGAGCGGCGTGCCCATGACGAAGCCCATGCCGATGCCTGCCAGGATCAACCCAACCACGATGGTCACCACATTGGGGAAGTTGGCGGTGACGAAGGCCAGGAACAGGCAACCGAGGATGGAGAAGCCGAATCCGATGCCCAGCACGGGCTTGGCGCCCATCTTGTCGATCATGCCGCCCGAGGCGGGTGCGCCGATAGCGCTTGCGAAGCCGATGATGAGCGTGAAGTAACCGCCCGAACCGCTGGGCATGCCAAGCACGTTTTCGGAGTACTGGGGCACGAAGAGCATGCCCATCATGATGATGCCGCTCGCGATGCTCATGATGAGCGTCATGCAGATGTTGGGGTTATGGAAGTGCGACTGGTTGAGGATGGGGTCTTCGGCCCTGTGCTCGATCGCCACGAACAGCGGCCAGAACACCACGCCCGCGAGGAGGAACGGCCAGACGTTCATCGAGGCCACGCTTGAGGCGAAGTCGAAGAAGTCGATGTTCTTGATGCCGTAGAGCACGCAGAGGATGATGACCACGAAGGCGAGCGATCCCGCCAGGTCGGTCTTCTTCACTTCCTCTGCAGCGTGGTTGGGAAGCGATTTCAGGCCCAGCAGGATGATGATTGCGGCGATGGGAACGTTGAAGTAGAAGATGAACGCCCAATTGGCCTGGCCCAGCAGGTCGATGATCGCACTGCCCACGGCGGAACCTACGACATTGGCGACGCCGTAGACCATGCCTACCAAGCCCAGCGCCATGCCGCGTTTGTCGGCGGGGAAGGAAGTGCCGAATTCGGCGTTTGCGATGGGCAGGATGCCGCCGCCGCCCACGGCCTGAAGGGCCCTCATCGCCAACAGGAAGATGAAGTTGCCGGTATACATGGAAAGGCCGCATCCCAAAGAACCGAGGCCGAATAGCAGGATGCTCAGCAGGAAGATCGGCTTGCGTCCGTGTTTGTCGGCGAGCTTTCCCATAACGGGGATGGCGGCAGCATAGGCGAGCGAGTAGATGGTGATAAGCCAGATGCCAAGCGATGCATCGATGCCGAAGAATCCCTGGATGACGGTTCGTGCGGGGCTGACGATGCCCATGTCGACCGATCCCATGAACACGCCCAGCAGATAGACTGCCATGATGGCGCCGACTTTCTTCCCTTGAAGAACCTGTTCGTCCCTCTTGACGGTTTCGTCCGCCCATTCGTGCAGCTGGTCCTGGTCGGTTTCGCTGGGTGCCCCGATCCGGGTTTCATTTGGTACGTGCGCGTCTTTATGATGGAAATGCATAGCGCTCTTCTTTCTCTGATGTGCTCTCGATTCGTGCATGCGGTTCGAATGTGGTTTTACCAATAGGCATCATAGGACTTAATAGTCGTTCTTTAGCGGGAATGCCCGCCTTTTCCGAACTTCCGCCCGGTTTCGCTCCATCATGCTCCGTTACCTCCCTGCAATGCGAACGGTATAATCTGCCTGTTCGGAAAAAAGCCTGCGAAGCTGATGGAAGGAGACTGGGATGAAGGTCCTGATGATCAACGGAAGCCCCAGGGCGAATGGGAATACCGCCTGTGCCTTGAATGAGATGCGCGCCATCTTCGAGGCAGAGGGAATCGAAGTCGAAACGATGCATATCGGCCATAAGGCGATCCGAGGTTGCACCGCCTGCCTGAAGTGCGCGGAAACCGGGAAGTGCACCTATGACGACGAAGTGAATGAGGCTGCGGCGAAGTTCGAGCAGGCGGACGGCCTGGTCGTGGGCAGCCCCGTGTATTACGCTTCGGCCAATGCGACCCTGATCGCATTTTTGGACAGGCTGTTCTACAGCTCCAAGTTCGATAAGACCATGAAGGTGGGCGCTGCCGTGGCAGCTGCAAGGCGCGGCGGCCTGACCAGCACCTTCGACGAGCTGAACAAGTACTTCACCATCTGCGGTATGCCCGTGGCAAGCGGCCAGTATTGGAATGGCGTGCACGGCGCCAAGCCGGGTCAGGCGACCGAGGATGCCGAAGGCATGCAGCAGATGCGCACCCTTGCGCGCAATATGGCCTTTTTGATGAAGTCCATCGCACTGGGCAAGGAGCAGTTCGGTCTTCCCGAAAAAGAGCAGGTGGTCCGTACCAACATGATCCGCTAGGTGCGCTACCCGTACGCAGCAGAGCGCAGTCGGCAGCATGATCCGATAGCCACGACCCCGGTTCCGGCCCTTGGGCGAATGGATCGGGGTCGTTTTGCGAGTGAAACAGTAACAATAACCTGGGAGAATGCTATTCGGATTACTAATTGCTATCCGCGATAATTAATAAATAGGCAAGCCCTGCCGAATACCCGACCGTTTACGTTTTTCCAACTTTTTGCTTCCATTCATGCTGTATTGTGCTAGATACTGGCGTCTCCGACAAAGAGGAGTTACCTATGAGAGAGAAGGTATTAGCAGACCCCAAGGGCTGTGACGTAAGGGCAGAGGCACTGCTGCAGCAGCTGCAGAAGACCGCAGTGGCTTGCCCGCCGGGTTCCTGCCCGGTCCAATTGCAGGCATCCGTTCTGTCCGTAGCAGCCGGTCAGACTTGCGGCAAGTGCGTTCCCTGCCGTGAGGGTTTGCCTCAGCTTTACAACATGCTGCAAAACGTCCTGGACGGCATCGCCAACCAGGATTCGCTCGACCAGATCCGCGACTTGGCAATGACCATCAAGGATTCCGCCGACTGCGCAATCGGCTATCAGGCTGCAGCCACCGTGCTGGAAGGCCTCGAGCTGTTCGCCGATGAATACCGGGCACATGTCGAAACCGGCCGCTGCCTGCCCGATCGCGTGCAGAAGGTTCCCTGCGTCGAGATGTGCCCCGCGCATGTGAATATCCCCGGTTACATCGCTTATGTCGGCAAGCAGGAATACGCGAACAGCGTCAAGCTGATTCGTCGCGACAATCCGCTGCCCACCGCTTGCGCGATGATCTGCGAGCATCCTTGCGAGGAGCACTGCCGCCGTCAGCTCATCGACGACGCCCTGAACATCCGTTACATGAAGAAGGTTGCTGTCGACGAGGCTCCTGCGGATACGGTGGAAAACCCCGCAGCCCTGCCCGCAACCGGCAAGAACGTCGCCGTTATCGGCGGCGGCCCTGCCGGCCTGACCGCTGCCTACTTCCTGGCTCTGATGGGTCACACCGTCGACCTGTACGAACGCCATAAGGAACTGGGCGGCATGCTGCGCTACGGCATCCCCAACTACCGCTTCCCCAAGGATCGCCTGGACGAGGACATCCGTGCAATCCTTTCCGCAGGCGACATCAAGGTCCACTACGAGACCATGATCGATACCGCGGAAGCCATCAAGGAAGTCGCCGACGCCCATGACGCCATGTTCGTGGCAATCGGTGCCCAGGAAGGCAAGAAGCTGCGCCTGGACGGCATCGACGCAGAAGGCGTAAGCTCCGCCGTCGAAATGCTCGACAACATCGGCAACGGCATCGTTCCCGATTACACTGGCAAGAACGTCGTCATCATCGGCGGCGGCAACGTTGCCATGGACGCAGCCCGCAGCGCGGTCCGTTGCGGCGCCAAGCAGGTCAGCTGCGTATACCGCCGTCGTCAGGAAGATATGACCGCACTCGACAGCGAAATCGAGGCAGCCATCGCCGAGGGCGTCGAGATGATCACCCTGCAGGCTCCCGTTTCCATCGAAGTCGACGAGAACGGCAAGTGCGCAGGTCTGGTCATTCGTACCCAGATGGCTTCTACCTATGACGCCAAGGGCCGTCCCAAGCCCATCGATGTCGATGCTCCCACCGAAGTGGTTCCCTGTGACATCATCCTCAATGCAGTCGGCCAGGGCATCGTAAGCCAGCCCTTCGAGGACTTCGGCATGCCCGCCAAGTGGACCATCTTCCAGGCCAACCCCGACACTTCCGTCGAGGGTATGCCCGGCGTATTCGTCGGTGGCGACTGCCAGACCGGTCCCTCCACCGCGATCCGCGCAATCGCTGCAGGCAAGGTTGCCGCTTACGCGATCGACAAGTACATGGGCTTCGAGCATCAGATCGATTTCGGCATCGAGGCTCCCGACGCCGAACCCAACAACCGCATCCCCACCGCTCGCGTGAACATCGTCGAGCGCCGCGCTGCGGTCCGCAAGAACGATTTCGACCACGTCGAGATCCAGATGTCCTTCGAAGAGGCTATGCAGGAAGCAAGCCGCTGCCTGCGTTGCGACCACTACGGCTACGGATGCGTAGAAGGATGTGATTGCTAATGGCAATGATTAACGTAACCATCGACGGCATCCAGGTTGCCGTCGAAGAAGGCACCACCATCCTGGATGCCGCTAAGGCTGCAGGCATTGAGATCCCCACCCTGTGCTACCTGAAGGACGTTAACGAAATCGGCGCTTGCCGCGTTTGCGTCGTCGAGGTCGAGGGTGCGACCCAGCTGTCCGCAGCTTGCAATACCGTCGCTACCGACGGCATGGTCGTGAAGACCAATTCCCCCAAGGCCGTTGCTGCACGCCGTGCCAATGTGCAGCTTCTTGTTGCAGCTCATGACGTTCAGTGCACCACCTGCGTGCGCAGCGGAAATTGCCAGCTGCAGAAGCTCGCTAACGACCTGGGTCTGCCCATGGAAGAGTACGAGAAGTGCCCCGTCGAGCAGGCTTGGCCCGCAGATTCCCCGCTGATCCGCGACGCAAGCCGTTGCGTCAAGTGCGGTCGTTGCGTCTCCGTCTGCGAGAAGATCCAGCACGTGGGCGTTTGGGAGTACTCCGATTCCCATCTGATCGACGTAGCCGGCGGCGTGTCCATCAAGGACTCCCTGTGCACCCTGTGCGGCCAGTGCATCACCCATTGCCCCACCGGTGCTCTGACCGAGCGCGACGACACCGCCCGTGTCCGCAGGGCCATCAACGACCCCGAGACCATCACCGTCGTCCAGGTTGCCCCTGCAGTCCGTACCGCTTGGGCCGAAGAGGCGGGCATCCCCCGCGAGGAGGCAACCCCCGAGCGCATGGCAGCTGCCCTGCGCCGTCTGGGCTTCGACTACGTCTTCGATACCGACTGGTCTGCAGACCTGACCATCATGGAAGAAGGCTCCGAGTTCGTCGAGCGTCTGAAGAACGCCGAGAACGAGACCTTCCCCATGTTTACCTCCTGCTGCCCCGGCTGGGTCCGCTTCATCAAGGGTCACTGGCCCCAGTACACCAACCAGCTGTCCACCGCCAAGTCTCCCCAGCAGATGTTCGGCGCCATGGTGAAGTCCTACTTCGCAAAGCGCATCGACGTCGATCCCAACAAGATCTTCAGCCTGTCCATCATGCCCTGCTTGGCGAAAAAGCATGAGTGCGCGCTGGAGAACATGAACGATGCGGGTGCTGGCCAGGACGTCGACATGTCCCTGACCGTCCGCGAGTTCGTGCGCATGATGCGTGCTGCGAACATCGACATCGCAAGCCTGCCCGAAGAGAAGTTCGACGACATCATGGGCATCGGTACCGGTGCAGGCATCATCTTCGGTGCAACCGGCGGTGTTATGGAAGCTGCTCTGCGTAGTGCATACTTCCTGGTCACCGGCGAGAACTGCGATCCCGATGCATTCCAGGAAGTCCGCGGTCAGGAAGGCTGGCGCGAGTACACCTTCAACTTGGCGGGCACCGATTTGAAGATCGCCGTTGCAAGCGGCCTGGAGAACACCAACAAGCTCATGACCGCACTGGACAAGGGCGAGGTCTCCTACCACTTCGTAGAGATCATGGCATGCCCCGGTGGTTGCGCCGGTGGCGGTGGCCAGCCCATCCACTTCAACCAGGAACTGGCTGCAGAACGCGGTTCTCACCTGTACTTCCTGGACAAGAATGCCGACCTGCGCTTCTCCCACGAGAATCCCGAGGTCATGGCATGTTATGAGCAGTACCTGGAGGCACCCCTGTCCCATACCGCTCATCACCTGCTGCATTCCGATCACGCCGATTGGTCCATGCCCCACGCATAGGATCATTCCGACTGAAGGATTGCCCGAGAGGCCGGTTCGACCGGCCTCTCGGTGTTTCTGGTCGCAAAGTGCCATCAGCCCTGCTGTTTCGCATGGCTTCGAACCGGGGAGGCGAGGACAGGGGGTATTCGCTTTGCCGTGGGTTTGTTTGCTTCGGGTGCATCGATGCCCTGAAGGCTGGATGCTGCCGTTTGCCGTTCGTTATTCTCGTATTGCCGGGGATGCGGTTTCAGCGTGTTTGGTTCTGTAATATGCAAGCTGAGGGGTAGCATATAGACCCTTGTAAATCCCGCTTCTGCTTGGGACTGCCGATGATGTGCGGTTAACGCGGAAATCGGGGTCGTCTACCGACAGGCAAACCCGCCAAGGGCATTATCTGCTACTCGATTGAATGTTCGAAGGCGCTAAGCGCGATAATCATTGCTTGGAAAGCTCGAAGGCTTCTATTCGATAGGAAGTGATTGAAATGGCAATCTACAATCCGGCGTCCCGTTGCGCTGATGAGTTCATCAACCACGACGAGATCTTGGAGACGCTCGAGTATGCTGATGCGAACAAGGACAACCTCGAGCTCATCCACTCCATCCTGGAAAAAGCCCGCAAGAACATGAACGTGGCCAAGGACCACTGCACCGTGATCAGCCATCGCGAGGCCTCGGTGCTGCTCGCGTGCGAAGACCCCCAGGTCAATGAGGAGATCAAGAAGCTCGCCCGCGAAATCAAGCTGGCGTATTACGGCAACCGCATCGTGCTGTTCGCGCCCCTGTACCTGTCCAATTACTGCATCAACGGCTGCGTGTACTGCCCGTACCATGCCAAGAATAAGACAATTCCCCGCAAGAAGCTCACGCAGGAAGAGGTGCGTGCCGAAGTAATCGCGCTTCAGGATATGGGACACAAGCGCCTTGCCATAGAAGCAGGCGAGGATCCCAAGAACAATCCCATCGAATACATCCTGGAATGCATCGACACCATCTATAACGTGAAGCACAAGAACGGTGCCATCAGGCGTGTGAACGTGAACATCGCCGCCACTACGGTGGAAGAGTACCGTATGCTCAAGGAAGCCGAAATCGGTACCTATATCCTGTTCCAGGAAACCTATCACAAGGAAAGCTACGAGCAGCTGCATCCCACCGGTCCCAAGCACGACTATAACTGGCATACCGAAGCCATGGACCGTGCGATGGATGGCGGCATCGATGACGTTGGTTTGGGCGTGCTCTTCGGCCTGGACAAATACCGTTACGAATTCGCCGGCCTGCTCATGCATGCCGAGCACTTGGAGGCTGTCCACGGAGTGGGTCCGCATACCATCAGCGTTCCCCGCATCAAGCGTGCGGCAGACATCGATCCCAATGATTTCGACAACTCCATCTCCGATGATATCTTCGAGAAGATCACCGCGCTCATCCGCATTGCCGTCCCTTATACCGGCATCATCATGTCCACCAGGGAAAGCAAGGAAGTGCGCGAACGTGCTCTGCAGTACGGCGTGTCCCAGATCAGCGGCGGTTCCCGTACCAGCGTAGGCGGGTATATCGAAGAAGAGCGTCCGCATGATACCGAGCAGTTCGACGTTTCCGACAACCGAACTTTGGATGAGGTCATCAACTGGCTGATGGATAACAACCATATCCCCTCGTTCTGCACCGCCTGCTATCGTGCGGGCCGTACGGGCGACCGTTTCATGAGCTTCTGCAAGAGCGGCCAGATCCTGAACTACTGCCACCCCAACGCCATCATGACCTTGGCAGAGTACTTGGCGGACTATGCGACCCCCGATACGTATGACAAGGGTATCGCGATGATCAAGCGCGAGCTGGAGCTGGTTAAGGATCCCAAGGTGAAGAAGCTTGCAGCCGAGCATGTGGACGATATCTTGGCAGGCTGCGGACGCGACTTCCGCTTCTAGAACCAACCATCAGGAAAGGCAGGGCCCTATGGGAATGCAGGACGCCCCTAAATCCGAACGCTGCCATATCGGCTTCTTCGGTTTGCGCAATGCCGGCAAATCGAGCCTGGTCAATGCGGTAACCGGGCAGGATCTATCCATCGTATCGAGTGTGAAGGGAACCACTACCGATTCGGTTTGGAAGGCGATGGAGCTGCTTCCCCTGGGTCCTGTGGTGATCATCGACACCCCTGGCCTGGACGATGAGGGCGAGCTCGGCTTGGCTCGCGTCGACCGTGCTCTGCGCGAGCTGCGCAAGTGCGATGTGGTGGTTCTGGTGATCGATGCGGGCCGTGGGTTGGAGCCGCTCGAGCGCGAATTCGTAGAGAAGCTCAAAACCGAAAACCGCCCGCTTATCATTGCCCGCAACAAGGCGGATATGCTTCATGAAGGTGTGCAAGTACCCGACCTGGAAGATATTCCCGAAGGTGCTGTCGAATGCGTCGTGAGTGCCGTAACCGGCAGGGGAGTGCACGATCTGAAGGAAGCCATCGCCCGCGCAGGCCTGCAGGGTGCGCCTGCAGCCCAAAAGACCATCCTGCAGGGGCTTACAGCCGAAGGCGATGTGGTGGTGATGGTGGTCCCCATCGATTCTTCTGCGCCGAAGGGACGCTTGATCCTGCCCCAGCAATTGGTGTTGCGAGAGCTTCTGGATATGCATGCCAATGCACTCATCTGCCAACCTGAAGAGCTTGGCGCTACCCTGGGAAAGCTCGTCGATCTGCCAAGATTGGTTGTCACGGATTCCCAGGCATTCCATCGGGTCGATCCTTTGGTTCCCGCAAATGTGCCGCTTACGTCGTTTTCCATCCTGATGGCACGATACAAAGGCGAGTTGGCGCCCTACATGGAAGGTGCGGAAGAAATTGCCAGGCTGCAAGATGGAGATAAGGTGCTTATCGCCGAAGGCTGCACACATCATAGGCAGTGCGAGGATATCGGAACGGTTAAGATGCCCCGTTGGATCCGCGATTTCAGCGGTGCGGAACCCCGATTCGAATTCGTGTCCGGTAACGAGTTTCCTGCGGACCTTTCCCCATACCGCCTGGTCGTTCACTGCGGGGGCTGCATGCTCAATGAAAGGGAGATGCGTTTCCGCGTTGCTTCGGCACAGGCGGCAGGCGTGCCTATCGTGAACTACGGCATCGCCATCGCGCATATGAACGGGATACTCACCCGGTGCGTACAGGGTTTATAAGCCCGATTCGTAATTCGGTGTGGTAGCCTGTACGAAGTTGTAGCGTCTGAAGAGCCTTATCGGATTCTAGCTGGCTGGAGTCGTCTTCGTAGTTTTCTTTATGCCAAGTTGGATGAAGATGTCCCTGTCATCTTCGGATTCGCCGATGCCGATGATAGGATTTCTGCACGCTCGAATGCATCCTGTTGGGGTGCTTGAACGAAAGGATTGTTCTCATGATCGATAAGAAGGCATTCCGCAACCTCACCTGCGGCTTATATGTCGTTTCCACCAAGGCGGACGATCGTAACTACGGTTGCGTGGTCAACACCGTACTGCAGGTAACTTCCACTCCTGCCCAGTTGAGCGTTGCCGTGAACAAGGAAAATACCACTGCGTCCGCAATCCAGAAGTCCGGCCGCTTCTGCGCGAGCGTTTTCGGAATCGATACCTCCATGCCGTTGATCGGCACTTTCGGATTCAAGAATTCCGAAGAAGTCGACAAGTTCGCCGACTGCGAGTTCGTGGTGGACGAATGGGGCATCCCCTGCGTTACCCAGGACGCCATCGCCACCTTCAGCTGCCGTGTGGTCGACACCGTTGACGTGGGTTCCCACTATCTGTTCATCGGCGAAGTGGAGCGCGCCGAGGTAACCGGTCAGGCGGCTCCCATGACCTATGCGGACTACCATCTGGTCAAGGGCGGCAAGACCCCTCCGAAGGCTTCTAGTTACGAAGGCCCTGATGCCGAACCCGTCCAGGCAGCTCCTGCCCAGGCAGAACAGCAGCCTGCCGAAGAGGCTGCCGCAAAGCCCCGCTACGGATGGCGTTGCGAGATCTGCGGCTATGTGGTCGAAATGGACGTGGAAGAGCTCCCCGAGGACTTCGTCTGCCCCATGTGCGGCATGGGTCGCGACGTTTTCGTCCGTATCGAGCTGTAAGCTTTCTAATAATCGGAACCTTTGCAGGGCCGCTGACATCGATCGGCGGCCCTGCTGCATAATTGGGTCGTGCGGTATCTTGTGCTGCAATGCCCTTTGCACTCGCGTTGCATCGACGCAGGTTAGGTTAAGCGCTTCGCGTTGGTGCGAAAAGCTATTATCGTTCCGTATCGCTGCTGAGTGGGATAGGTGCAAGCTTCTTTGCGAAAGAAGGGCGGATCGAATTCGATCCGCCCTTCTGCTTTCCCTGGTTGAGGGGTTATTACGCCCATTTGAAGTTCTCTATGCCTGCGCCCATCGTAAAGTGCTGCTTGACGATACCTAGGTCGATGTCGCCATACCTGCTGAACTCGTAGGTGATATCCACCTTCCTGCCCTTGCCGGTGATCATGAAGTCCTGCTTGTTGTTTGCGGTGGGTGCCAACAGGGCGGCCTTCACACCCTGTTCGAACCATTCGGGCGCCTCGCCTTCGTAGCTGCTTACCTCTTCGGGGGTCTTCGACTTATGGGGAACGCCCTGGTTTTCGCCATAGCCGAAGGCGATGATGCAGATCATGTCCTGTCCGATTTTCAGGTTGGTATCAGACGCGACCATCGCACGGCTGTATCCGCCGCCGACCCACCAGGTGTTCAGTCCCATGGTTTGCGCCACGATGGTGAATTCCGATCCGAAGAAGCCGGCTTTCTCGCCGCCGCCTGCCTGCTCGGGTACGACCAGAGCGAGGTAGTTGCTGACATTCTTCGCACGTGTGAGCCTTTGCATACGGTTGAACATGTGCCTGGTATCGAAGAAGAGCTGGAAATTCAGGTCGTGTTCCTTATTCAGGTCGTCGATATAGCCTCGGAGGAAGTCTCGTGTTTCCATGGGGATTGGCTCGCTTTTGTAACGACGGACTGAATGGCGTTGAGCCATGACTTTCATGGTATCCATATGCTCGATCTCCTTGCAGCTGTACCGAATGCGCGATTTTCCATTCGTACCATTGTAGACCAAAGGCCGGGGGTCATGCATTTTGGCGGAAAACCGTAATGCAGAAGGATGAAAGCGGATCAACTGGAACGGGAAGCTTCGTCGTAAACAGTCCCAGGTCCTTTCTTATGCCTGATTATTAATCGAAAACGCGTGTTCACCCGGACTTGCCGCTGGCTATTCCTGCTGGAATTGTTACTATGCGCGTGGATATGGCCGAACTATCAAGGAAAGGAATAGCTATGAGCCATTATTATGACAACGCCGATCTGGGGCGTTTCGGAAAGGGCGACTTGGGCGAGTACGCCCCCGAGCTTTGGGAGAACTTCCTCAAGTATTACGGCAGTGCCTTTGCGGAAGGCGAGCTCACTGCTCGCGAGAAGGCGTTGATCGGGCTGGGTTGCGCTGCCGCTCTGGAATGCCCCTATTGCATCGATGCCTTTACCAATTCCCTTATCTCCAAGGGTTGTGATGGCAAGCAGATCATGGAGGTATTCCATGTTGCCACCGCCATCCATGCGGGTGCTGCCCTGTGCCACGGAACCCAGGCACTCAAGATCATCGAAGAGAACGAGTTCTAAGCGTGCTTGCGGCTTGCGAAAGCGAGGCTTCGGATTATCGGGAACTCCTGGCGGGTTTTCCGCCCTTCGTGACGAAGATCGATCCCGAATTCCGCCGTTCGTACGAACAGCTGGATACATTGCAGGTTAATATCGGATACAAGTGCAATATCGCCTGCCGTCATTGCCACCTTCAGTGCTCTCCGTCTCGAACCGAGGAAATGGATCTTCAGACTATGGCGGCTTGCCTTGAGGCGTATCAGCGCGGCGGATTCAAGCTGTTGGATGTGACCGGCGGAGCTCCGGAAATGAACCCTCATCTTGAGTGGTTCTTGCGCGAGGCGCGTAAGATCGGGGCGAAGGTGATGGTGCGTACCAACCTGTGCATCCTCATGGACCCCCAATACCACCATTTCATCGAGGTGTATGACGAAACCGGGGTCGACCTGTTCGCTTCCTTGCCTTTTTACGAGGAAAAGAACAACGACAAGATCAGAGGTGCAGGTGTGTTCGTGAAGAACATCGAAGCGCTCAGGGAGCTCAATGCGGTTGGCTACGGTACGGGAAAACATGCGCTGACTTTGGTATTCAACCCTGCGGGCCCCACTTTGTCTCCCGACCAGAGTACCTTGGAAGCCGAATACCGCAGACGTTTGCGCGAAGATCATGGGGTGGAGTTCACCAATCTGGTCGCAATCGCGAATATGCCCTGTGGCAGGTTCGCCGAGGCATTGCATAGAAAAGGACGCCTTGCCGGATATATGGAAAAGCTCATCGATGCTTTCAACCCGGAAACGGTGCCAGGGATGATGTGCCTTTCGCAGATCAGCGTGGATTGGAAAGGCGATCTTTTCGATTGCGATTTCCATCAGGCGATGGGTATTCCCATTGCGCGTAAGGAAACCATCTTCGATTGGGCGAGGGAAGCGCCTCGGCAGCGCCCCATCGCCTTTAGGAATTGGTGCTATTGCTGCACCGCAGGTGCCGGATCCAGTTGAGGCGGCGCTACAACCTAGCGATCGCTGAGTGTAGAGGTAGATCGCGTGGCTGTTTGGTCAAGCAGCACCTAAGTGAAGCAGGGGGAGCGGATCCGCTCCCCCTGCTCGTTTCGATAAAGCGATTCTATTTCCTGCCGCATGCTTTCAACGCGGTTTTCGGGATTTCTTCGCTTAGGCTGCCTCCGCTTCGTCGATTGCATCATTCTTGAATCCGAATCGGGCGACCAGCATGGTGGCGACGCCGACAAGCATCACGGCGAGGCCTATCCAGAGCAGGCAGTCCATTACAAAGGGGATGCAGTTCTGGAACGCGACATAGTCGTCTGGCGTCCATTCCCCGTAGGTGATCTCGTACCAGCGCAGCCAGAACTGCCCGAAAAAGGCCAGCCCTCCTGCCAAGCTGGCGAACAACCCCAGGTTGAATACGTCGCCATCGCCCAGTCGCAATCGTTTGTCGAGAGGGCTCTTCTTCTTTTCGAGTGCGACGTAGTACTGGTCGATTGCATCAGGGTCCGCGCGGATCAGGGGCACGTCGGCATCCTCGCTCACGGGCTTGCCGCCGTATCTGCGCTTGAACACGAAGTAGGCGACCGGGCCGGTGGTGATACCCAGCAAGCCCAGCGCAAGATAGTCGGTGCCGTTTACCAGCAAGGCGGCAACGGCGATGATGATGGGCAAGCCGCAGAAATAGGCCAAGCCCAGCTTGCCACCGCCCATGATGAACAGGTTCTTCTTCCTGCGCTCTTCGACGGGGAAGTACTTGCGCAGCTTAAGGGTGCTTGCCGCCAAGAGGATATACAGGCCGATAAGGAACACCAGTTCTGCGGTTACCAGCAAGGTGAAGCTGCCCTGGCAGGTGATGAGCGTCACGAATGCGAGGGAGAGGATTCCCACATAGGGGACCTTGCGCTTCTTGCTGACCTTGCGGAATACCTTCGGTGCCATGCCGTCATCGGAAAGCACGAAGAAACCGCGGGAGCCGCTCGCGAGGTACATGTTGAAGATGGCGCATTGTGCAACGATGCTCACGATCAGGAAAATGGCGCCCCAGATGGAACCCAGGTTCTGGGTGAGGACCGATGCATATCCGATAGTGCCGCCGGTGCCGCCGTCGACCGCCCAGTTCACCCAGGAGCCTTCGGGCATGCAGGCGAGTCCAGCGGTGGTGGGCAGGATGTACCCCAGGGCGATGAGCGGCATGACGATCTTCAGGCCGCGGTGGATGACCTGGGGGTCCTTCAATTCTCCAGCCAGGTTGGAGATGCATTCATATCCGCAATACATCCACAAGCACACGCACAGGCTGGTTCCCACGCCGCTCAGGGCATCGACGCCCGGTGCGATGAAGGGCTCGAAGGGGCTGGTCTGCCAGTTGACGAAGCCTACGATGGCGATAAGCGCGAAAGCCGCAACGATGATCAGGGAAAGCGCGGTGGAAACCTTATCGACGATATGGATTCCTTTGAGATTGATAAATGTGAAAAGCGCGATGACCAGGACCTTGAAAACGAGAAGCGCCGTGGGGGTCATCGGCGTGATCTGCGAAAGATAGCCGCCCACCAGGGAGACGTAGACGCCGTTGGTGATGTAGGTGGAGACGGTTCCCATCCAACCAGCCTGGAAACCCCAGAACTCTCCGAATGCCTGGCGTGTCCAGGCGTAGATTCCGCCTTCGGATGGGATGAGGCTTCCGCATTCGGAAACCATATTGCTCAGAGGCCAGGCCCAGATGATGGGGATAACGATAAGCATTGCGATCGTAAGGCCAGGACCTGCTTCGGGAATCATTTCCTCGATGCCGAATGCTCCGGCAGATACCAGGCAGAAGAGCATGAATACAACGCCTGATACTTTGACTTCATGGCGCTTTAAAGCGCCTACTCCGTGTTTGGTGGTCATATCACCCCGTTCCAATTCTTTTGTCTCGGATTGTGCATACGAGCACTCAAGATAGCACCTATTCCATACAGGGTGGAAGGAATGATTCTGCAATCGGGGAGAAATAGTTGGAGAGCGAAATGGTAGTTGAAACCTTACATTTATCAATCACTATCAATAATTATGATTGAAATCTTTTGTTTCATTGATAAAGAGGAGAATCGGGGCATTTGTTCTTTCCCTCATCGATTCCGAAAAGTGGTATGAAAGAAACGGACGGTAAGGCATGCCTTTCGGAATGCGTCCCTGATGCGGTGCGTTTGATCATGCGTGCTCAAAGGCGGATATCGGTATCCGGAGCCGCCCGCGCCAACGCATACCAGTTGCTGCCAAGGGGTTTGAGAGGGGAGAAGATGTACCGGGTTTCTAAAGATAGGAGATTCGTAAAGAACCGCAAGGCTCTGGAGCAGGCGTTTATCAGGCTTGCCCTGAAGAAGCCCTATTCTCATATCACGGTAACCGACATCGCCAAAGAAGCGGGCGTTAACCGCATGACCTTCTATTCCCACTATGCCAGCATCGAGGATGTGATCCGCGAAATCGCCGCGATTATGGTGGGTGACATGGAAGCGCATGCGGGTAAGTTCCCCGTCCTCGATGTGAGGAGCTTCTTTGTTTCGGCAGACGAATATCGCCAGCGTAATCCGGAATTCTTCATGCTTGTTGCCAAGGATCCGGAATTCCAGATCCTGCGCGACATGATCAAGGAGAAG
Source organism: Eggerthellaceae bacterium (assembly GCA_051878795.1). Classification (GTDB taxonomy): domain Bacteria; phylum Actinomycetota; class Coriobacteriia; order Coriobacteriales; family Eggerthellaceae; genus W1P20-047. Next base: position 6,108 of record JBJEKU010000002.1, on the reverse strand, counting down.
ATGAAGGAGCTGGTATCGCTCTGCCTGTCGCGTTATTCTACGCTTTCGGGCGATGACCTGGATGTTTGCGCCGGTGTGATCTCGTCGGGCGTTTGCACGACCTATTGGGATTGGGTAGAGGGAAAATATGGCGATGTCAGCCTCGATCGCCTGGTGTTCCACTTCCAACGCTTGGTCGATGGCAGCATAGGGAATCTTTAGGAGGGGTCTACTGGCGGTCCATTTACTTGATGGTTCCGATTTCTTCGAGTTCGCAGACGTCTTGCGCGCGGGAAGCGGTTCCGTGCTCTACGAATGCCACCCGCTTCGCGGCCTTGAGCGCCTGCCTCAGTTCTTCAGCGGTGAAGATGATGGTGATGCCGTGTTCCCGGTTGAGATTTTCCAGCAGGCAACCCAGCTGAGTTGCCTCATCTTCCGAAAGGCCGTCGAATGGCTGGTCCAGCAGCAGGATCTTCGGTTCCTTCATGAGTGCCAGCGCGATGGCGAAGCGCCGCTTCTCGAGGATCGTGAGGTCCCGATAGCGTTTGTGCTGCTTTTCGAATCCTGCGATCTCGAAAGACGCCTGGGCTTTTTCCCATACTTCCGGTTTCTGGAAGAAGGGGATTTTCTGAAGGTATCGAGCTATTGCGATGCCGGGGATGAAGGGTTCGGAAATCACCGATGCGCATGCGGCACGGCCATTTGCCAGGCCGCCGCCGTATTGCGGGCCGAAAATCACCTTGCCGCTCTGGATGCGCGATAGGCCCATGATCACTTTGAGGATGCTTGTCTTGCCGGAACCTTTGGGGCCGATGATGCCGAACAGATCTCCCTCGTCGACAGTCAGGAACAAACCGTCGAGGACGTTCTTGACGGGAAAGCTCTTCCGAATGCCGCGAAGGATGACTGCCGGCTTGCGCATTGGGCTCCTATTCCTCATATGGTTCTGAAACACGAATGGGTCCGCGAAGGAGTGGGTTGTGCCGGAAACGATGGCACGCGTGGTTTCCGTCGCGAAGAACGAATGTAAGTATAGCCAGCTGAGAGACGGGTTTTCGCTCATCGCAAAAAATCCAGCATACGCGAGCGCAAACGTCACAATTGAGGGTGTAAAAAGCTTCGTTGGGTTTTTGCACTGAAGGAAGCAAAACCGCCTTGTCGAACCAGGTGACAAGGCGGTGATATGGTGGGTATGCGATTGCCTGGAATCAGCCTGCGAATTGCATCACGACCATATTCAAGATCATGAGCAACACTGCGACACCTGCGCCGCGAAGGCACATGCTTGCCGTTTTCGGACGCTTTTCGCGCCAAAGGAACCAGAGGATGAAACCCGCCGGTGCAACGATGAGGCCTAGGATCGCCCAGGAGATACCGCCCGGGTCGCGGGGTGCCTGTACGGACTGCTCGTTCTGCTTGTTCGGTTTCTTGCTCATGTACGCTCCAAATGCAAACCAAATATGACCATGATAATAATATCAGCAGAGAATGAATTGGGCAATGATTTCTCGAGGCCTGTGGGAGCAGGGGAGTGGGAAGGAAGGTTTTCTGCAGGTGTCCGCGATGGAATGGGTGCTTTGCCCAACGTTTTCGGCAGGAAACCGAAAGTGGTGAAATAGTGAAGTAGCTGCTTCTCGGGCTAAATCACGCCCGAGAAGCTATAATGGCTCCTGCACTTCGGTGCACAACACAAATACGGGCGTATAGCGCAGCGGGAGCGCACTTCCTTCACACGGAAGGGGCCACAGGTTCGAACCCTGTTACGCCCACCATGGTATTTCAGCAGGTCAATGGCGGTAATTGCCCGCGGTTGACCTGCTTTTTCGTTTAGGAAATCGACAATGCGTGCGTCAATCATGTGCCAGGCGTGTGTCGGGAGCATTAGGCGATAGCGCGTCAGGTTTTGTAATCGCGGATCTTGCATCGTTTGAGCGGAAGCGGCGGCAGACGTCGAATCGTATGCGCTCTGTCGAATGCCCCATGGGCAAATGAAGGCTCTGCGAATTACTCAATGCGCCCAATGGCTTTCCTGTTTTGTTTCGACATTATTTCGTGAGGAAACGTACTTGACCGATCTGCGTTTGCGGAATAAAGTACACAACCAGTTGAATACCTAAACCGTTGAGGCGGGGGTAAAACCAACTGAGCGCTTACAGAGAGCGGGCGTTGCTGAGAGTCCCGTAGAAATGCTGGTTGGCATAATGGCCCGCTGAGGGAGAGGGGAAAGGCTGCCAAGCAGCCCAATCCGATCCGTGAGTCCGCGTGAGTGACGAAACATTTGCTTGAATGTTTATGAGTGGGCCCGTAAGGGTCAACAAAGGTGGCACCGCAGGTTCAAAGACCTGTCCTTTGGCAACAAGGGACAGGTCTTTTTTGTTTCCGCGGTATTCAACTCGCCGTTGAACTCATTGACGTTCGGCCGTAATTGTCCTGGCGGGAAACCGCCGCAGAACTGCGCAAACGCGCAAAGAAAGGAATGATTGAAATGGCAGAACTCAGGAACACTTCCGTACAGGAACAGAAGGGCGGCCTTTCCGTACGCGACCTCATCCTGGTCGCCGTGCTGCTGGCGGCGGGCGCGGTGCTCAAGCTCACCGTGTCGAGCTTCCTCACCTTCGCCGGCATGAAGCCCAACTTCATGATCGCCATGTACGCGCTGGCCATCATCCTGGTGCGCCCGAATGTCTTCCAGGCGGGCGTCATCGGCCTTATCACCGGCCTGATCAGCCAGATCCCCATGCTCAACGCCACCCCGCTCGTCAACATCGCATCGGAGACCCTCGGTGCGCTGGTCTGCGGCGTGCTGGTGGCTGCTTTCTTGCGGGTCGCACCCAACAGCAAGGCGCTTCAGAATGCGCTTTTCCCCGCCTTGGTGGGTTTTCTGACCACCGTCGTCTCCGGATACACCTTCGCGCTCATCGTCGGCTGCGCCATGAACGGCCTGGGCGTGGGCGTATGCCTGGCAACCTACGCGGTCATGGTCTTCGGCACCGCGGCAATGAACGCCGTGGTGGTGGCGGTGCTGACGCCGGTTCTGCGGTCGGTTCTGGATGGGAAGACCCCCTATGCGGTGAAGGCCGTTCCCTCCGAGGATGAGCAAGTCGATCAGCAGACTGAAGAACAGCAGACGGCAGTGGTTTCCGACCAGCCTATCGTTGAGATGAGGGATTTCTCCTTCAGGTACCGTGGCGGTTCCGACGAAACCGTGAAGAACATCGACCTGACCATCATGCCCGGCACCTTCGTGGGCGTGACCGGTCCCGCGGGCAGCGGCAAGTCCACGTTGACCTACGCCCTCAACGGAATCATCCCGCATTGCTACCCCGGTTCCTTCTACGGTGCCGTTCGCATCGATGGCCAGGATACCTGCGAAGTCAGCTTGACCGATATCTCCCAGGTTGTTGGCAGTGTCTGCCAGGACATCGACAGCCAGATGGTCTCCTCGGTGGTGGAAGACGAGATCCTGTACGGCCTCGAGAACTTCAAAGTGCCGAAGGAACAGATAGAAGCGCGCATTTCCGAAGCTTTGGAGGATATGGGCATCGCCGATCTGCGCTACCGGACCATTGCCAGCCTTTCAGGCGGCCAGAAGCAGAAGGTGGCCATCGCATCCATCCTTGCGCTGCATCCCAAGGTGCTGGTCTTAGACGAGCCTACGGCCGAATTGGACCCCGCATCCAGCCTGGGCGTGTTCCGATTGCTGCGCAAGTACGCCAAGCAGCATGGGACCACTGTCATCGTGGTCGAGCAGAAGATCGCACTGCTTTCCGATTTCGCGGACAAGCTGTTGATCATGGAGGACGGCTGCATCAGATTCCAGGGAAGCCCCGAAGAGGTGCTCTTGCATTCTGATGAGCTGCTCGCAATGGGTGTGAACTGCCCCCGTGCCACCACGTTGACCAATATCCTGAGCGAAAAAGGCTACTATCATGGCCCCGTCTGCCGCAATGTCGACCAGGCTGTCGCCGCCTGCAAGGAGGTGCTCGCATGATCCAATTCAAGAACGTTGTTTCTTCCTATGACGGTGTCACGCCTATCCTGAAAGATGTCAGCTTTACCATCGATGATGGCGATTTCGTCGCGTTCGTGGGAACCAATGGTGCCGGCAAATCAACGACCATGCGCCTGTACAACGGCCTTCTGAAACCGGATTCGGGCGAGGTGCTGATCGATGGCATGCCCACAACGCGCCTACGCACTTCCGAGCTTGCACGTCGCGTGGGATTCCTGTTCCAGAACCCCGATAGGCAGATCTGCTGCAACACCGTGAAAGAAGAGCTGCTCTTCGGTTTCACCGCGCAGGGCGGTATCACCCCCGAGGCGGAGGAGCGCGTCGATGCCATCATCCGCGAGTTCGGATTCGATCCCGAAGCGGAACCCTACCTGCTCAATAGGGGTACCAGGCAGCTTCTGGCCTTGGCTTCCATCATCGTCATGGAGACGCCCGTCATCATCTTGGACGAACCCACGACCGGTCTTGACTACCGCGAATGCATGAAGGTGATGGAGGTGATCGAGCGCCTCCATAAGCAGGGAACCACCGTCATCATGGTGTGCCACGATATGGAAATCGTCGCCGATTTCGCCGAACGCGTGATCGTCATGACCGGTGGCAAGGTAATCGACCAGGGTCCGACCTTCCAGGTCATGCGTAATCCCGAAACCATGCGCGCGGCAGACTTGATTCCCGCGCAAATCACCGATATCTCCCTGCGCTTGGCATCGCAGGTGCCGGGCGCGGCAGAAAGCGCGGTTGCGGATGCGAATACCGTCGATGAAATGGTCGCTGCCCTGGAGGCGGCCTCCGAGAAAGGTGGTGTGGCGTAAATGAAGGGTTTCTTGGAATACGTGCCCGGCGACAGTTTCCTGCATAGGATGAACCCGGTAGCCAAGCTGCTTGCCGCCATCCTGCTTATCTTCGCCTGCTTTTCCACGTCCCGCTTCGAGCTTTTGGGGCTGATCCTTCTGATCGATGCCTTCTTGGCATTTCGTACTGGCATGGTGAAGCAGACGCTCGGTTTGGCCAAGGCGGTGGCATGCTTTTCCCTGCTGCTTGCGTTGATCGCGCTTCTGACTACCCCCGAAGGGGATGTCCTTGCCAAGCTGCCTTGGGGCTACATCGGGACGGGGAGCCTGATTGCGGCTGCGCTGATCATCTTGCGCTTGGTCGCCTGCGCCGTGCCCTTGTTCCTGGTCTTCTATGTCACCAAGCTCACTGACATGAGCAATGCGCTGGTGAAGATCCTGCACGTACCTTATAAATATGCCTTCACCTTCACCTCCACCGTGCATTTCATTCCGGTGTTCATGAATGACATGTCCGGCATCATGGAAGCACAGACTGCACGCGGCGTGGAGTTCGATCAGGGCGGTTTCCTGAAGCGCCTCAGGCTGATGATCCCGCTGTGCGTGCCCCTGTTGGTTTCTTCGGTGCGCAAGACCAACAGCGCCGCCATCGCGGCCGAGGTGCGCGGCTTCAACCTGCGCGATGCCCAGTCCGGCTTCAAGGAATACCCCTTTGCAGGTTTGGATTACGCGGTGATCGCGGTATCCATCTTGCTGCTGGTTGCTGCTGGTGTCTCGAGCGTGCTTCTGTAGCGAGCTTGTAGGGACTGCGCTTGCGCTCTGGGATAAGCGAGCTTGGCTTGTTATGATTGGAATTTGCCGTCTGGGTGACCTGGCGGCAAATTCGTTGTCTATCGATTGGTAATGTTGAATTGATACTTCAGCTCGAACATATCACAAAGTCCTATGGTGCCCGCACCCTGTTCAGCGATGTCAATCTGCGACTGGAGGCTTATGACCGTCTTGCCTTGGTGGGCCCCAATGGCGCCGGCAAGACCACGCTGTTGAACATCATCTCCGGCGAGGACGATGCCGACGAGGGCCGTGTACTGCTTGCGAAAGGAGCCAATGTGGGTTACCTGGAGCAGGAAGCCATCGAGATGCAGGATCGCCCCATCTTCGAAGAGGTCATCTCGAGCCAGGTCGAGGTTTTGGAGGCCGAGCAGCGCCTGCGCAAGCTGGAGGCGGAGCTGGGCGAAAACCCCACTGCCGCGCAACTGCAAGCGGCGGGTAAGGCCCGTGATGTGTACGAGTCTTTGGGAGGCTACACCCTGGAACCCAAGG
>JBJEKU010000001.1:0-5357 GCA_051878795.1 Eggerthellaceae bacterium | reverse complement strand
GTATATCCCGAGAATGGAACGCCCCCGATCTAATCGGGGGCGCTGATTCCCAACTGTTGTATTGGAAAGCGGGTTGAACCGGGTATCCGCCAAAGCGTTCGCTTTATGACAATTCGTATCGCAATTGGGCGAGCGTGGTGAGGGAATCATATTCCTGGGTGCTACCGCTTTGGGAAACGCTCCGACCGGGATATGCGGAAGCTATCGCGTCCAATGCCCCTTGCAAGGCCGCATCGACTTCATCCGCGTCCATGTCGCGCAGCACCACGACGTACTGCTCGCCCGCAGCAAGATCCGAAGCACGATTCGCCACATCGGCCGCCACCTGATCGGGGGTATCCGCCACCAGGCTCACCTGATATCCGGCGCTCTCAAGGGATGCTGCAGCAGGGTCGGTGCCGAAGCAGGATCCGAAGTCGAAAGAAGCCATGCATTCGGGAAGCTGCACCGAAAGACCCTGGCGTTCATGGTCGGCGCTCATATGGGCGTCTGTCGCATTGAAACCACGGTAAAGCACGGCCTCGGTATCGAATACCGTGGAATCTCCCCAGGTCACGTCAACGTTGTACCAGGTGTCTTCGATCTGGACCACATTCCAGGCATGCGCATCCCAACCGGAGGCATTCTCCGTCACTCCCTGAGCCTCACCCGAAGCATAGCTGCACGGATGGCCCAGCTGCATCATGATCAGCTGGAAAGCCCTGGAATACCCGGAGCAAACCGTCTTGCCCTCGATCAGGGCGCTGTACGCAGTCTGGCCGGCGTCGATGCCACTGCCGTCGTAAGTAATCCTTTCGCAGAGGAGGTCGTAGACCGCCTTTTCCTGTTCGAAGGGACTCATCCCCTGCAAGGGTTCGACGATCTGGTTCACCGCTTGATCCAGCTCTTTGCGCTTCTGTTCGATATCGGCCCCATCGTAAAGATAGTTTATTTCCACCGAGCGGACGGTATCGGAACCGATGGTAGAGTAATTAGGCGCGATCCAGAAGATATCCGGCTGATCGTCGAGCACCGCGGCGAAGATACGCGATACGCTGTCCTGGGAATTCTTCCCGGAAAGCTCCACGTTGGTGCGCTGTTCGAGCATGCCGTCCAGAATGCGCTCGTAATCATCCTGCTCTTCGGGGGAAAGCATGGCATAGAACAGGTGGAACTGCGGATCCAAGCGGTCGCTTGACACCTTCGAAGATGGTTCCTTATCGAACAGCCCGTCGAAAATCGAGGGCGCATCGGCCTGTTCCGTATCGAAATCGAGTATCTGTCCGGGCGTAGTGTCGTTGATGTAGCAGAATCCCCCAACGCCTAAAGCGGCAAGGAACAACAGTCCGACGATACCGCCGAAGACGTCACTGGATCGCTTCTTCCTGCGCATGCCGACTCCTTTTCGGAAGGGATGTGTGGATCGAGTCGATTCAGCTTACCCACTGCGCTTGGTTTTCGCAACGGCATCCCAAGAAGGGAAAGCAGCAGACAGAAAAACAACGCGGGAATGCACAACCCGAAAGCAGGAGCGCCCAAGTACGGAAGCTCCCGTAGCCCGCAACGCAGCCGGCTACGACAGGCGGGCTTCCTCCCTGCGTTTACGGGCGCGCTCGTTTCTGCGCCGGTTGCGCATATTCGTGACGCAACCCTCCATGCCATGGGGGATGTAATCCATGTCTTCCAGGTCATCGGGCAGGTAGTCGATCAAGCTCAGGGGCTCATCGTGCACGATAGACCCCTCTTCCGGCACCGGCGCTTCCCCGTTGCGCGCCAGAAGCGCATGGACACAGGCCCCGCGGGCAGTTAAGCGCTGCTTGTATTCCCCGGCAATCAAACTGGGGTAATCGGCTTCCAAGTCGCGCGTCTCCCAAAGCACATCGAAACCCGCCAGATAGAATTGGATGCGGCCGAAATCGAACAAGGGCTGGCTGTCGGTTTCGAAACGCACCAAACCGCCGGGTTCCAGCAAACGGCGATAGCCCGCCAGACGCTCTGCGATAACCGTACGCTTTTCGGCGTGCTTCTTCTTTGGGAAGGGCGTGGGGAACATCAGGAAGATCTGCGAAAGCTCGCCCGGTGCGAACATGTCCTTGAGCGTGGGAAAGCGGTCGAGTACGAACACTGCATTTTCCACTCCCGAATTCACCGCCAGCTCGACGCTGCGCAGGATGCAGAGTTCTTCCACGTCCACGCCCACAAAGAGGATGTCGGGGTTCTGCTTGGCGCATTCCACCGTGAAATGCCCCTTGCCGCACCCCAAGTCCAGACGCACTTCTTCGTATGGGGTACCGCGCCTTCGCCCGGCCTCTCTCTGGGCTTTGGGCAACCAGTCCTTCCATGCACCCCGCATGCCGTATGGTGCTGTTTCGACCGCTGTTTCGCAGGCAAGGATTCTCTCCTCGAACGAAAAGCCCTTACCCAACCTGGATCGTGCACTGCGCATGATTCCCCTTCCGAACATCGCGATAATCCAGCACTGGATGATACTCGATGCTGAAAAGCTTGTCAGTTGCCAAAACCGACCTGTTTGTATCATGTCAATTCTTGTAGTAGATTTCAGGTCGGAATAGCAAAATAAGAATACGATGCGGAAGATGACGCCCATGATCACCTACGACTTCACCACCCGCGGAACACAACCGAAATATGAATTCCTCTACCGTTGCATCAGGGCGGACATCCGCACGGGCACTATCCCTGGGGCTTCCAAGCTGCCTTCCAAACGCGAATTGGCGCACCATCTGAACGTAAGCGTCTCGACCATCGAGCAGGCCTACGACCTGCTGGTGAGCGAGGGTTACATCCAGGCGCGGCCGGGAAGCGGTTTCTACGTCACACCGGGCAAGGACGAGGGAACCTACCAAGATGCGACGCACGACGAAACCCAGGATGAAGACGACTCTATCGACTTCAGCTCCAATCGCTGCTCGCAGATGCTCTTCCCTGCCGACACCTGGGCGCGATTGATGCGCAAAACGCTCTCGGAGCGCGATCCCGAGCTTTTCGAAACCGTCCCGTTCAACGGCTTGCTGCGGCTGCGCAATGCAATTGCCGGATACCTGTACGAATTCAAGGGCATGAAGGTGAACCCCGAATGCATCGTCATCGGAGCAGGCACCGAATACCTCTACGGACGCTTGCTCCAACTGTTCGGAGAGCGGCGCTGCATCGGAATCGGCGAATATGGATCGGTCAACCTGTTCAACGTATCGCAGGGAAAAAGCACGCTCTGGGACTGTTTCAGCGTAGATAGGCAGGGGCTTTGCCTGGACAACCTGGACACCAGCCCCGCCGAGGCCATCCACGTATCACCCGCCAACCACTTCCCCACTGGGGCCGTGCTATCCGACGAACGCCGAGAACGATTGATCGAATGGGCGAACGAGCAACCCGAACGCTACATCATCGAAGACGACTACGATAGCGAGCTGCGCTACTTCGGAAGATCCAAGCCTCCCCTGTTCACCCAGGACACCGGCGAAAAGGTCATTTACCTGAATACCTTCTCCAAAACACTGGTGCCGTCCCTGCGCATTTCCTACATGGTCCTGCCCAGGACCCTGATGGAAATCTACCGTAAGCAGTTGAGCTTCTTTTCCTGCACCGTTTCCAGCTTCGAACAGCTGACCCTGGCGGAATTCATCATGGGCGGATACTTCGAACGCCATATCCATCGCCTAAGGCGTTACTACAGCAAGCAGCGCGCGGCCTTCATCGATGCGATCGAAGCGAGTCCGCTCACCAGCATCGCCAATCTGGATGATATGGAAGTAGGCACCCATCTGCTTATGCACGTGAACACCAACCTGAGCGACCAGGAAATCGCCCATGCTGCGCAAGAAAAGGGACTGAAGCTTTCAATGCTGAGCGACTACTGCATCGAGCAGACGGTACGCAACACCCACTACGCGGTCATCAATATCGCCAGCGTGGAAAGCGGGAAGATCGACGCCATGGTGGGAATCCTTTCGGAAATCTTCGCCAAAGACATCAAACGGTATCGGAAGGCAAACTGACCCGAAAAAAATTCCGCGAGGCAACACTAACGCCAAAAGGTCCGTACCCGTAATCTGAAAACCGTGTTCAGCAAGCGTGAATCGCAGACAGAAGCCACCGCTTCGTTTCTGTATCAGAACAAACGAGCTTTCCCACCAGCGGTATGCTTCGGCGTTTTGCTTCCGCTCAGCAGGAACAGACACCGTACCAGTGACGACTTCACATAAGCCGCTCACACCGAGGCCCGGCATCCTTCCCACCACGGCCGTTGGTCTCCAATCGAACCGCGGGGCCCTTTTCAAGGGTCCCGCGGTTTTTTGCAGCATTATCCTTCCGGCTTCGCAACGATGATCACGGGGCGCACACCCATGCGGGGGCTGCTCACGTAACCGCCTAAATCGAACAACCTGCCACTCGATTGCATGTAGCAGGCGCTCTTAGGCCCGATTCCCGCATCACGCAGCCACCAACCGGCGCTTGCACGGCGTTCTTCCACGGAAAGCAGCCCTTTCGCCTCGCGGGAAGAGAGCAGGAAAACCGCATCGCCCGAAAGACCGGTTGAGGGGTCTTCGGCGCCCTCAAGCCAGCCGTCCGCACGTGCGAGGACCTGCTCAAGCGTTTCGTCCTCGCTGTTAGAAGGAAGCATGCGAACGGGAACCTTGAGTATCTGCTGCTTGTCCTTGATCGTGAAGCTATCCATGAACTCGCCATTCAGCCACAGGCGCAGGGTACACGCATCCCACTGCGCATCGGCCTGGCTTTGGTTGTAGGGCTTGCGGGCGACGATGTCGCGCGAAACCAACATCACGGCACGTCGTCCTTCGCGCACGGGCATCCATGCATGCTTTCCCAACACCGCGCAGCCGTAATGATCGATCTGCCTGCAGGCATCCATCATACGGATCTGCCCCTGGCGCATCTGAGCCGCGGGAATATAGGCCTCGGGCGTGCAACCCTCGCCAAAATCCAAGGGCTGGAATCCGCCGCAAGACTCCAACCAATCCGCATTGGCCTGGGCAAAACGCTGTGAGGCGTGGACGGTTCCCTCAAAAGCGCAGGTGGGAGCAGGGATATCGGGAAGCAGCAGATGCGCTGCCTCGCGGGGGAAATCGCAGTTAAGGCCCACGACGGGCAGGCGTCCGATGGTTTCGGGGACGGCAACGATGGGGCCCTGGCCCGAATATGCGGTGATGACCGCGCCTTCATCGGTGCGGGTGAACTTCCACACCTTCTTCAGCTCTTCGACCGACCAGGGGTTGAACAGACGCAGCGCCTCGTTTTCGCGCCTACGCTCTTCGCGCTCGAGGTCTTCGGCGCTGAGGCTCCGGCTCTTGAAGTCGAGCAGCATGGCCATCAGGTCGACATCGCCCAGCTGGGTG